>CAXBDR010000063.1:0-19277 GCA_963974265.1 uncultured Rhodoferax sp. | reverse complement strand
CTCGCAGCTCGTGCCGTCGGGGTTGGTGACGATACGCGCGACGCCGATGATGCGCACATGCTCTCGCGTACTGCCGTCGTCGGCGCGCGCGGTCTGGCGCTGTACCGCGACCAGCGCCATCTCGCGGTCGTAGTCGATCAGCGTGAAGCGCAACAACATGCGCAGTGGCAATTCGGGCAGCGTGCTGGCGAAGCGGAAGTAGCGGCTCTCCGACGACAGGCCGCGCACCAGTGCCTGCAGCATCTCGGCGTCGTCCGGGTGAATCGGGCGGATCGTGTACAGCCCTCCGTCCTTCAACGGCCACTCGCGCTCTTGCCCGGTGGGGTAAGGCATGATCGCCAGATGGCCGTACGGGGACGCTGGCGCGCTGTGCTCGACGACGATGCGGGCGTCAACGGCGATGGCGCCGTGCTCGTCGACGATCACCGGGTTGATGTCCATCTCGCGCAACTGCGGCAGCGCGCAGACCATCTCGCTGACACGCAGCAGCACCTGCTCCAGCGCCGCGCGGTTGATGGCTGGCGCGCCGCGCCACGCGCCGAGCATCTCGGCGACCCGGGCCCGGGCGATGAGCCGTCCGGCCAGGAAGCGGTTCAGTGGCGGCAACTCCATTGCACGGTCGGCGATCAGTTCGATCATCGTGCCGCCGGCGCCGAAGGTGATCACCGGGCCGAATGCCTCGTCCGTGGTCAGCCCGACAAAGACTTCGCGTCCGTGGCCGCGTGCGAGGCCGCGCCCGGCCATCGGCTGCACCGTGATGCCGTTGACCCGCGCATCGGGCTGCGCAAGTGCCACGGCCTGGAGCATCTCGTGGTAGCGGTCGCGCACCTGGGCTGCGGTGTGCACGTCCAGCATCACGCCTTGTACATCGCTTTTGTGCGTGATGTCGGGCGAATCGACCTTCAGCGCGACCGGGTAACCCAGCTGGCTCGCGATCAGCATCGCCTCGGTCGCGCTGCGCGCGAGCATGGTCCGCGTGACCGGTATGTGGAAGGCCGCCAGCAGCGCCTTGCTCTCCATTTCGGTCAACACCTTGCGCCGTTCGGCGAGCACACCTTCGATGAGCAGGCGCGCGCCCTCGGCGTCGGGCAAGGCGCCGCCGCCCAGCGGCGCCGGAGTCTGCTGCAGCAACTGCTGGTTGCGATAGAAGCTCGCAATACTGTGGAAGGCATCGACCGCGGCCTCGGGCGTGCGGAACACCGGCATCTGGCGCTCGGCGAGCAGGCGCCGCGCGGCAAGGGCACGCGACTCGCCCATCCAGCAGCCGATCACCGGTTTGCCCTTGGCCGAAAAAGCCGCCGCGACCGCACTGGCGACGGCCTCGGTGTCGGTACCGTGCTTGGGCGCGTGGATCAACAACACGCCATCGGTGTCGCTGTGGGCAAGCGCACGCTCCAGCGCCTGGAGATAGGCCGCGGCGTCGGCATGCTCGCCCAGGTCGTCGACATGCGTGACGGCCAGCCCGAGCGTCGCCGCCCAGTCGGCGGCCAGCACCGCCGGGCCGCCGCCATTGCTGACGATGGCCAGGCGCTCGTCGACCGGCTTGAATCGCGATGCCAGACATTGCGCGGCCGAGAAAAGCTGCGTGAACTGGCGCACCCGCACCGCACCGGCGCGGCGCAGCGCAGCGTCGAATGCGTCGTCCGCGCCGACGATGGATGCCGAATGGGTCAGCGCAACCTTCGAGCCGGCGGCGCGGCGGCCCGACTTCATCACCACCACCGGCTTGGCATAGGCGGCGGCGCGCATGGCACTCATGAAGCGGCGTGCGTCGCGTATGCCTTCCATGTAGACCAGGATGCTCTGCGTCGCGGTGTCGGTGGCCAGAAAATCCAGAATCTGCGGCAGCTCGGTCGTGGTGTTGGGCCCGAGCGAGACCACCGCGGAAAACCCGACACCTTGCTGTCCGGCCCAGTCGAGCATCGCCGCCGTCAGTGCACCCGACTGCGACACCAGGGCGAGCGAACCCGTGCCAGCCAGCGGCCCCAGGGCGCTGGCGTTGAGCTTGATCGCGGGTCGCTGCAGCCCGGGGGTGTTCGGCCCCAGCAGCTGAACGCCATAACGGCGCGCGATCTGGTGCAGTTCCGCACACCGTGCCTGCGCAAGGCCGGCACCGAGCACGATCGCGGCGCGGCAGCGGATGCGGCCCACGATCTCCAGCGCGGCCGCGACCTGGCCGTCCGGCAAGGCGATCAGCGCCAGGTCGGCCCGCGAGTCGGCCAGGTCGGCGAGCTTGCCGGTCATGCCGATATCGAGCCAGGTCACGACCCCGGCGTAGCCGTCGACACCGGGGCCTGCGGCGAAGCTCGTGCGCAGTGCCTGTGCTTCGGGCGTTGGCGCTTGCGGGTTGTCGGGGTCGCCGGCGAAGATGACGATCGAACGCGGGTTGAACAGCGGGGTGAGGTGATGACGGTCCACGATGACGGCTGTAGAGAGGGGCTCAGGGATCACCAGCATAGACGAGGCGGCTGAAAAACGGCTGCATTCCCGGCGCGACACGGCAATTTTCTTGACAAGCCGGCGGTTGAAACGGCTGTTCGTCGCCTCAATCCAGTCCAGGAGCCCCCGGAAAACGCGCGCGCAATTCGTCCCGCGTGCGCTCCAGAGTGGCGCAGATGCTGACATGCGACAACGCATCGCCTTGACCGCCCGTTCCGTCGGAAGCGCGCGCAACCCCGGCACAGACGTCCTTGCGGGCGAGGTAGTGGCGCAGTTCGCGCGGTTGCACATCGACGCGCGCCTGGTATGCCGCGGCGAATTTCTCCGTGAAACTGGCATGGTCGTCGAAGCAGCTGGCGGCGGCGCTGCCGCGCAGCCAGCGCGGCGGCGTGCCGTCTTCATACAGACACAAGGTCAGCGCAACCCGCGTGGTATCGAAACGCCGGGCCTGCTCCAGGTCAGGGGTGAACAGCACCGCCACGTCGTCGCTGTTGACCGACTGGCGCGGATGCACGCGCTGTGCATAGTCGAGCGCGCGGTTGCGGAAGTCCGCCGCTTCGACATCCAGACTGGTGAACACTATGCGCATGTCGTCGCCGCGCACGACACCCGCGCGGCCCGCACCCGGCAGGAACGGCGCGCCGACATGGGAATGCTGCAACACCACCGCCAGCAGCGCGACCGGCGGCAGCAACACCAGCGCCAGGCTTGCAAGCTCCGGCAACAGGCGCGGACGCTGTGGAGCCGCAAGCGTGAACAACAAGGCAAGAACCGCGTCGCTGAACAGGAACAGCCCCAGCGGATTCTTGTCCCAGATGTTGACCGGCATGCCGGAGCCGGCCCACAGCGCCAACGCGATCCGGTCCGACTTGAGCAGCAAGGTCAGTCCCGCCAGTGCCAGGCCTATCAACAATGCGCGCAGCCGCGCCGCGCCCACGAGCGAGAGCCCCGGCATGTGCACGACCACCAGCGCGCAGACGATGAAAGACGGCACATGCAGCATGCCGCCCGCCACGGGAACCGGAATCAGATAGTCCCCCAGCGCGCTGGTACCACCCCACACGCCGCGCCATCCGGCCGCCCCCGCCACCAGCGCCGGCAACGGCCATGCAACCACGGTCCACAACAACCAGCGCAGCGCGTTTGTCATGGCGGGAATTATCACCATGGACGCGTGGCGCGCGCAGGCCACCACCGGTCCGGCAGGTTGCCCAGCGGGTAACGCGCCACGCCGGTGGCGCGACCCTGCGCGCGATGCCATCCAGCACGGGCGAGACTGTCAAGTCAGACTATCGAGTATCCGTCTGACGTCATCTCGCAGTGTCGGCAAATCCTGCTCGACCATTGACCAAACGGAATCGAGGTCAACGCTGGAATAGGCATGGGTCAGACGATCGCGCGTTCCCGCAATCTGCCGTCAAGGAACTGCGGATTCGCCTGCCGTCAAACCAGTACGGAGATTCTTGACCGCCTCGCCGATGATCTCGAGCTGACGGATCGCCGCGCTTTGGGTCTTGCGGTCGGCCATGAATACACGCTGACCTTCCTCCGTGAAGCTCGAGATCTCATCGATAGCGCTCAATACATGTCGCAAGAACAATCGGTCACGAACATTCATACAGGCCGCGCCTCGGCCAATATCCGGGTCTTGAGGTCCGGATGAAGCGCTGCTTCGGTGCAAAGATCGACCTTCACACCGAGCACGTCCTCCATATCCAGTTGCAACCCGACAATTCCGAGCAACGAGGTTCCGCGCGGAAGGTCGACCAGCAGGTCCAGGTCGCTTCCTTCCTTGTCAAGCCCCTTGGCGACCGAACCGAAGACACGCAGGCCGCGTGCCCCCTGCGCTGCCGCGAGGGCCAGGACTTGATTGCGCTTCGACGCGAGTGCCTGAGAGGGGAGCATCGAGCAATTTTGGCAGGTTTCGAAGCCCTCGGGGGTACCCGTGGACAAGCCACCACCATCAAGACCGCGGCTTGCCATTCTCCGGGTCATACAAGGGCCGATACCCCACCGCCTCCACCCTGACCGGATACACGTCCGCAAAATACTGGATCTGCAACTCGCGCCCGACCTGGCAATAGTCGTGCGGCAGGTAGGCGAGCGCAATGTTCTTGCCGATGCTCGGCCCGAACGCGATGCTGGTGGTGTACGAGCGCCGGCCCTGTTCGTCGACCAACGTGGCGCCGGTTGCGGGGTCCATGACCGGCAAGTTGCCAAGCGGGTAACGCGCCACGCCGGTGCTGTCGATGTTGCTGGTCATGACCAGCGTGCACAACGTTGCCGGCTGGTGTTCGCGTTCGCGGAACCGCATGTGCGCCTCCTTGCCGTGGAAATCGGCAGCCTTCACCTTGGGCCGGGCCAGGTCGCATTCGAACAGGTTGTATTCCGTCAGCAGGTCGGCGTTCTGCAGACGCAGGCTTTTTTCCATGCGCCGGCTGTTGGCGTAGGTTTCCACACCCACCGGGGTCACGCCCAGCGCATGCAGCGCATCCCACAGCGCCAGGCCGTCCTCGTACTTGAAGTGCAGCTCCCAGCCCTGCTCGCCCACGTACGAGATGCGGAAGGCCAGCACCGGCACGCCCTGGATCGTCAGGTTGCGCAGCGCCGCGAACGGGAAGTTCTCGTTCGTCCAGGCCTCGGGCTCGTCGGCGATCTTCTGGATCGTGGTGCGGGCATTGGGGCCCCACACACCCAGGCAGCCGTATTGCGTCGTGGTGTCGGTCACCTCGACCTGGGCTTTCCGGTCCTGCGCCATGCGGCGGATCCAGGTCAGGTCACGGTGGCCGGCATCGGCGCCGTCGACCACGCGGTAATGGTCCTGCCCCAGGCGCAGCACGGTGAGGTCGGCGCGCACGCCGCCGGTGGCTTCCAGGAAGTGGGTGTAGATGCCCTTGCCCACCGGCGTGTCGCCGCCGACCTTGGCCACGCAGATGTATTCCATCAGGTCGGCCGCGTCCGGTCCCACCACGTCGATCTCGGCGAAGTGCGAGACGTTGATCATGCCCACGTCTTCCGACATCTTCAGGTGCTCGGCGTTCGACACGCGCCAGAAGTGGCGGTTGTCCCATTCGTTTTCACGCACCGGCACCTTGTCGCCGTAGACCGCGAGCAGGTGTTCGTTGCTGGCGTAGCCATGCGCCCGCTCCCAGCCGGAGAGCTCCATGAAATAGGCGCCGAGCGCCTTTTCGCGCTCATGGAACGGGCTCTTGAAGATGCCGCGACCGGCGCTGTAGGGCTCGCGGTTGTGCACCGGCGGGTTGTAGATCTTGAACGCGCCCTCGTAGCAGCGGTCATGGATGTATTGCTCGTCCTGCTGGTACGGATAGGTGCGGGCCACGTCGATGCGGGCATGGTCCAGATGGGTATGTCCGTCGGTCATCCAGTCGGCGACCAGCTTGCCCACGCCGGGTGCGTCCTTGACCCACACGGCTTCTGCGTACCACAGGCCGCGCACCTTGGACGACTCGCCGATCGAGGGGTTGCCGTCGGTGGTGACCTGCAACAGGCCGTTGAAGGAATGTTTCTCGTCGTAACCCAGTTCGGCCAGGATGGGCGTGAGTTCGATGGCCCGCTCCAGCGGCTCCATGATCTGCTCGAGTTCCAGGTCGCGCTGCGACGGCGACAGGCGGGCCTGCTCCTTCTCCAGCAAATCGCGCGGGTGGCACATGCGCGGGTTTTTCTCTTCGTAATACCCCCATTCGATCTGGCCGCCTTCAGGTGTTTTCGGATCCCCGGTATCGCGCAGATAGGCCGAGTTGCCCTGGTCGCGCAGCAGCGGGTAACCGATGTCCTTGCCGGTGCCGGCAAACTCCAGGTACGGCTTGAAGAAGGTCAGCGGGTGGTCCACCGGCATGATGGGCAGGTCTTCGCCGGCCATGCCGGCGATCAGGCGACCCCACAGGCCGGCGCACACGACCACGTGGTCGGCGGCGATATAGCCCCGGGTGGTTTCGACCCCTTTGATACGGCCGTCTTCGATGCGCAGCCCGGTACAGGCCGTGTTGGCAATCGAGCGCAGCTTGCCGGTGGCCACCGCGGCGTCCACCAGTTCGCCCGCCACCATCTGCGAACGCGGCTTGACCAGACCGGCATCCGGGTCCCACAATGCGCCCTGGATCATGTTTTCTTCCAGCAGCGGGAACCGCTGCTTGGCCTGCGCCGGCGTGATCAACTCCACCCGGTTGCCGAAGGCCTTGCCCGAGGCCACCCGGCGCTCGAGTTCGCGCATGCGTTCGTCGTCGCCGACGCGCGCCACCTCCAGCCCCCCGATGCGCTCGTAGCGACCCATCCTGTCGTAGAAGTCGATGCTGTACTTCGTCGTGAAGATCGTCATCTGATCGTGCATCGTGTTGAAGCAGAAGTCCGACGCATGGGCCGTGGAGCCCACATCGGTGGGAATGGCCGACTTGTCGATGCCGACGATGTCGTCCCAGCCGCGTTCGATCAGGTGGTGTGCGACCGAGGCGCCCACGATGCCGCCCTGGCCAATGATGACGACCTTGGCGCGTTCAGGGAAAGAGGCCATTTGCGCTAGCTCCTAAGAAGATGGATGTCCGTGGGGGAGCGTGCCGACAAGCACTCGCTCGCTCCGATCGTCGACTGGGTTGCAGCGGGTTCAATCCGCGGTGGTGGGCAGGCACGCCCTTGGCGACCGGCATGCCCGCACGGGACTCGAGGCGGGTGCCATCCTCGCATGGCAAGCGTCCGGCGAACGCATCTGGGCGCCGACGGAGCCGGCCCATGCGCCCCCAATGACGACGAGCGGTGCAAGCGATTTCATGGTCTGCCGGTTCCCGAAGAAGGTTGCTCTGACGGTTGCACATCGTGGCAACCGCCCAGAAGTGTATTCAGGCCTTATCGGCGGACGGCTCCAATTGCGACTGTGGCTGGCGCAGGCGCGCCACACACAAGAGCCGGCCGGACCGGCCGCTGTTGCAGCGGCAAGCCCGACCGGCTCGTTCGTTCGGTCGGCCGTGTATGCGGCCGACAGCATTGTGCGCGTCAGTTCGACGCCATCGTCGCCCGCTCGGCCAGGAAGATCTCGACCCGGCGGTTCTGGGCGCGGCCTTCCGCCGTCGCGTTGGTCGCGATCGGTTCGCGTTCACCCCGGCCGTCGATGATGATCCGGCTCGGGCTCACGCCGCGGGCGGCGAGGTAGTCCCGGGTCGAGCGGGCGCGCTGCAGCGACAAGGGGTCGTTGACCGCGTCGGAACCGACGTTGTCGGTATGGCCGATGATCCGGACCTCGGTATTGGGCTGGGCCGACAGTCCGCTGGCAAACTGGTCCAGGATCGGACGCAGATTAGGCTTGATGTCGGAGCGGCCGGTGTCGAACGACACGTCGCTCGGGATCTGCAGCTTGAGCTGGTTGTCCTGCGTCTGGGTCACGGCAACGCCCGTGCCCTGGGTGGCCCGCTCCATGGCCGCCTTCTTGTCCGCCATGTGCTTGGACCACACATAACCCCCGGCCGCACCCAGCGCGCCACCAATCACGGCGCCCTTGGTGTCGCCGCCGATGACGGCGCCGGCAACGGCTCCGACACCGGCACCGATGGCCGAGTCGCGTTGGGTCTTGCTCAGGTTCATGTCGGCGCAGCCGCCGAGCAGCAGTGCCGCCGCGCTGGCAGCGGCGACCAGGGCACGCGTGGAATTCTGGAATGGAATCATGGTTGTCCTCCTTGTATCGATCAAAAAATTCCTGTTGCCTGATTCTGTGCGGACTTGTCCATCCGGCGCACCAGAACATTCCCCGTCAAAATGTAAGAAAACAGGCCGCGTGCAGGCGATGCACGCATCGTGCGCTGGCCGCTGGGGGCCGGCATTGACCTGGCGCAGACGATCCGCCCGAACGCGAATCCGACGTCGCACCAATCGCGCGCGGCCGTCACATCTGCTCACCAATTCAGGGCGACTCCCGTCGGCCTCGCATGCCCCGTTCGGGTGCGTCGGCCAACTTCGCATCGGCGGACCCAGACGCCCCGGCGGCTGGTCGACACAGCCACAGACAAAGGCCGCCCGCCCCACCCGGGCACGCAAATTGCTGCGCTGCGTCATCCGGACAGGGGTCCGTCAACACAACATGGCATTTAACCAAGGAAGCTGAAATGAAAAAGTCGCTGATGGCATTGGCGGTACTGGGAGTGATGATGGGCGCCGCACAGGCGCAGTCGTCGGTCAGATTTATGGCCGGATCGATGCATCGCTGATGCACAACGACCCCTTCGGTGGCGTCAGCCAATGGACGGTGGACTCCGGCACCGTCTCCGGCAGCCGCTGGGGCCTGATGGGATCCGAAGAACTCGGTGGCGGCCTGAAGGTCAACTTCAACGTCGAGCAGGGTTTCGCCGTGGACGACGGCACGCAGGCGGTGGCGGGCCAGCAATTCAGCCGTCAGGCCTGGATCGGCATGTCCGGCGGCTTCGGCGAATTCCGTGTCGGCAAGCCGTGGACGGCCTACGACGACGTGAGCGGCGCTATCAACGCGATGTTCGACTCCGGCTTCTCGGTCGAGAACAACTTCTTCGCCAGCACCGGCTACAACGCCAACCCGGCCAACACCATCCGTTATTCCACGCCCACGTTTGGCGGGTTCGCCGCCGCGATCAGCCACTCGCTCGATGAGGTGCGCAACACCGACCTGAGCGTGACCTCGATCAGCGCCAGCTACTCCGGCGGGCCGCTGACGGTCGGCGCCGGCTACCAGGTCGAGGAACTCGGCGGCACGAACAACAAGTTCACCCGCCTGAGCGCCTCCTACGACTTCGGCCCGGCGGTCGCCAAGATCCTGTACGGCAACGTCAAGTTCCCGGCCACGGCCAAGACGAACGAATACTCGATCGGCGTCGACATCCCGGTGAGCGGCGCGTTGACCGTATCCGCCGGCTACGGCTACTCCAAGGACAACGCGGCGCGTGGCAGCGAGAAACGCACCGGCTTCACGCTGGGCGCGATGTACGCCTTGTCCAAGCGCACCGACGCCTACGTCGGCGTGACCGACTGGGACGGCAAGACCGGCGGCGTCAAGACCAGCGGCAACACGAAATACGGTTTCGGCATGCGCCACTCGTTCTGATGCACCGCGGCGCGAGCGCGCTGCTGCCATCCGCGCCGCTGGGCGCGGCATTGGCCGCCGCCGCCATGTTGCTGTTTGCAGCCTGCTCGATCACCACCGCCAGCGTGATGCGCCGACTCGACACCGACGCGGGTGCGATGATCGCCGCGCTGGTGAACGTCCCCCTGGGCATCCTGATGGTGCTGGGCCAGCTCCTGTGGATGGGTGCATTGCAGCCCCCCAGCCTGCCGGGCGTGCTCGGTTTCCTGCTGGCGGGTGTGTTCTCCACCTATCTCGGCCGCTGGTTGTTCTTCAAGTCGATCGAATCCGCCGGCCCGACCCGCGCGACGAGTTTCCAGACCAGCAGCCCGCTGATCACGGCCTTGCTGGGCTGGATCTTTCTCGGCCAGGTCCTGAGTCCGCTGGCCTTGGCCGGGATCGCACTGGGCGTGCTCGGGCTGGCCACGACGGTGCTGGGATCACGCCGCGCACGTCAACCGGCCATGCCGCAGCCACAACAGCCGTCGGTGGACCTGCGCAGCTTCGTGCTGATCGGCCTGGGCAGTTCGACCGCGTATGCGATCAGCCATGTGCTGCGCGCGGGAGCCATCGCCTCGTGGAACGAGCCGGTGGCCGGCGTGGCCCTGGGCGCTTGCACCGGCACCCTGGCCCTGGTGCTGGTCCACCGGCGCCAGCGACTCCCGCTGCGGCAACGCATCGTGGCACAACCGCGTGCGGCGCTCGCCTATGCCGGCGTCGGCTGCATGCAGATCCTGGCCCAGGTGTGCATGGTCGCGGCGCTGGCGCATATTCCCGCATCCATCGCCGCGCTGATCGCCTTGTGTTCCCCGCTGGTCGTGATGCCGGCCAGCCTGCTGCTGTTCCGCAACCGCGAAGGCATCGGCCTGTTCGTCGTGCTCGGCATGCTGATCACCATGGGCGGTGTCGCGTTGACCATGGTGCAGGCCGGTTGACGCGGCCCGGGCTCATCGCCGGCTGGAGGAGAACGCCCGCGTGTGGAAGGCCGCGTGTGCCGGCAGCTAGTGCAGATCCGTCGCCACCGGACAGGCCCGCCGCGCAAAGCTGCGTGCCGCGGCAGCCCGTGTCCGGGAAAGCCTGAAGCCCGAGTTCAGGCAACGCGGTGCCGACGCGATCATGACTTTCCTCCGCGGCGAAGAGGTCCCTTCTGCCCCTGCACCCCGTGGCCGCCGTTGATCTCGCACGCTACGACGGAAGTGCTGGAACACTCGTCGATACAAACATCTGGATCGACTGCATTGACGAGAACAGCCCGTGGCATGGGTGCGCGGTCGAGCAACTCCAGAACCTGAGCGAACGGTCTCCTCTGCATGTGAACCTGATCATTTACACAGAGCTCCTGGTCCCCGCTCCAGCACCTCAATGGCGCTGCGCAAACGCCAGCATGTGAAACGCCGCATGCGCCGGCTCGTAGCGCAACTCCGGTGCCACCGGGCATGCACGCCGCGCCAGGCAACCGCGCTGCATGCAGTGCGCGCCATCGGGCCGGTGCAGATGGTCGGCACAGGCCGGCACGTCGTAACGGCCTGGCTCAAAGGCATCGACTGGACACGCCTGCAGGCAGGGTTGCCCGTCGCAAGCCAGGCAGATGTCGGTGCCGGACCGGGCCCGCGGCGCCAGCAGCGCGCGCGCATCCGCCGCGTCCACCGCCGGCAACACCAGCGCAAACCGGTACGCATGCCACAGGCCCCATCGCGGATGGATCTGCAGCAGCAGCGGGCTGGCCTGCAACTGCGGTTCGGCGCGCCGCGCCCACTGCTGGAACGGCGCATACGGCGGACCATCCGACGGATACACCGCCACGCCGCCATGCGCCTGCGCCAGCGCGTCGCCGATGGACTTGCTCCAGCGGTCCATCGGATCGGGCTGCCCGTCGTCGAAGAAGCGCGATGCCGAGAACGCCTCCCAGCACGCGGAGCCGACCTGCCCCACCATCCAGACCACGGCCGCGGCGGCCCCGCGCGGCAAGGCCGGCAAGACGTCCTGCGGCGTTGGGATCCAGCCACCGCGCAGATGCAGTCCGTGCGGCTGCAGCGCGCGCTCAAGCGTGTTGCGCGATGCCGCCGTCATGATCCTGCTGCCCCTGCCGCCGCGCCCGCACCGCGGCGCGGCCCAGCGGCGGCCCCGAGGCGGTGGCGGTGACGCGGGCCTCGAAGAACATGTTGCCGTCGATGTCGTTGACGACCTGGTTGTCGTGCTGGCTGAGCACCACCTCGGCATGGGCCGCACCGGCGTCCAGTGCCTGCGCCAGCGCCGCGGCGCCGGCCAGTTGCTGCGCCAGCGCAATGGCCGGTGCCAATGTCTCGAAATCGCGCGGGCCATCGGACGTGAACACACGGAACACGCCGCGCACCGGCTGCGTGACCGTCAGGTGCACCCGCTGCGAGCCCCGCCCGAGCACGGCGCCCACCGCATTGGCGACCTCGGCGAACGGCGGCAATTCCAGCGCCATGCCCAGGCCGCGCGCAACCGCGGGGTAATAGATGGACGCCGGCGCGCCGACCGCCACCAGCGGCATCTGCGGCGCGAACCGCAGGCTGAACACCGAGGCCGCGCCAGGGCCGTCCGCACCGGCCGCAGCGCCTTGCATCGTCATGGCCGCCAGCAAGGTGGCGACCTTGCCGGCGTTGCTCTCGTTCATCTGGCCCGCGTCGTTCAGGCCGGCCTCGATCAGCTTCTGGTGGATAGTGGCAATCACCTTGTCGATCACCTGCCGCGACGGCGCGACGGCGTCGCCCTGCACCCAGGTGCCCAGGCCGTACAGGTGGCGCATCTGGCGCGCCCAGATACGCGCGCCGAGCACCGCCGCCTCGGTGTTCCAGTGGTCGGACAGGCCCAGCACATGGGCCGCGTCGCTCGGCGTGAATCCGCTGTAGATGGCAAGGCCCTTGCGCTCTAGGCGGGCGATGGCCTTGGCCAGCACACGGTCCTCCATGTTGCAACGCTCCAGGTCCACCGGACCGTCGGCCAGGCGTTGCCAGGCCATGGTCTCGTCCGGCAACAGCCGCGCCACCATAGCCGCATCCCCCTGCAAACGCTGCGCGAAACGGATCTGGCTCGCATGCGGCGCCTCGCCCTGCTGGCGCGCCAGCACCGGCACGACCCACGGATGTTCGTGCGCCAGCAGGCTCAGCGGCAATACGCGCCGCGGTCCGATCACCAGGCCTTCGCCGCCGCCGAAGCGCACTTCGCTGTCACCGCCCAGCCCGATCGCATAGACCTTGACCGCCTCGACCATGGGCCGCCACTGGCCGACCATTGCGCCGTCGAAGCTCAGTTCGGGTTCGCCGCCCCGCACGACCGCGATGTCGGTCGTGGTGCCCCCCATGTCGGCGACGATGGCGTCGGAGCGTCCGCTCAGCGCGCAGGCGCCCAGCACGCTGGCCGCGGGCCCGGACAACACGGTGCCGACCGGCCGGCGCAGCGCACGCGCCACGTTGACCAGCGTGCCGTCGCCCTGGACCATCATCAGCGGCGCGTCGACCCGGTGCCGCGCCAGCGTGTGGCGGACCGCGTCGATCAGCGCCTTCACGTGCGAGACCATGCGGGCATTGAGCGCGGCCGTCAGCGCGCGGCGCGGCGCGCCCAGGCTGGAGGCGAGTTCATGGCCGCAGGTCACCGGCTTGTCGCACAGCTGCTCGACCAGCGTACGCAGCTGCAACTCGTGTTCCGGGTTGCGCACGCCGAAACTGGCCGAGATCGCGAACGCGGACACCCGGGGTGCCTGGCGTTCGATCGCCTCGCGGGCCGCCGTCTCGTCGACCGGCACCAGCGCGAAACCGCCGGCATCGTGGCCGCCGGCCAGCGACACGATGGCGTCCGGCCCCAGCAGCTCGACCAGGCCGCTGGACTTGATCTGCGCGGCCTCGTAACCGGCCAGCAGCACGCACACCGGAGCACCCTTGCCTTCGACCACCGAATTGGTCGTCAGCGTGGTGGACAGGGACACTAGGTCGACCCGGGCCAGCAGTTCCTGCGGCAACGGATCGAGCGCGCCGCCGATGCCGATGGACAGGTCGAACGGCGTGGTCAGGCTCTTGGCCGACGCCAGCACCTGGCGATCGGCCCCCAGCAACACCGCGTCGGTGAAGGTGCCGCCGGTGTCGATGCCCAGGCTGATGGTCATGCCGGGTCTGCCCCGCAAGACAAGGCGGCCTTATTCGCCCGCTTCACACAACCAGCGCACCAGGTAGTCGGCAAAACTGCGCCGCACGGTGACCTCGTACTGGATGCCGGCGTACAGGCACAACACGGTGGCACCGGCCTTCGCGATATGGCTTTGGGCCAGCGCACCGGTCCCGAACACCCGCGGATGCAGGTCCAGCGGGCAGCCACGCGCCAGCAGGTCGACGCTGCCCGGGCCTTGCAGCGCCAGCGTCGTGAAGCCGTGGCCCACGTCGACCACCGCGCTGTGGATGCCGGTCAAGGCCTGCCGCAATGCCGCACCGATGGCCTCGCCCTGGCGGTCGCGCAGCTTGAGCAACCACTCGTCGGGGCCGAGCCACAACAGCTGGCGCTGCGGGTCGATGCTGGCGGTGTTGGCCGTGGTCGGCAGGTGCATGCCGGTCACGTCCAGCACCGCCTGGGCAAAACGCGCATCGCCGGCGTCGCCGCGCAGGTTCAGCATGTCGACAAACGGAATCTCGGCCAGGCTGCAACTGCGCCCGTCCACCTGCAGGTCACGGGCCTTGCGGCCGAGCAGGCCGGCCAGCGGGCTGTTCAGTACGGCGTCATGCATGGAGACGTTTCCCTTCCGGATCATGGAACACCGGGCTGCAGACGGTGGCCGCCACATACCGGCCGTCGGCCAGCGCCGCGTAAATCTTCTCGCCCATGCGGCTCTGGCCGGAGCGCACCACGGCCAGGGCGATGGAACGGCCCAGCGTGGGGCTGTGATAACTCGAGGTCACGTGGCCGATCATCGGCACCGGCGGTGGCGATGCCTTGGACTGCTCGGTCAGCTGCGTGCCTTCGGGCAACACCAGTTTTTCCTCTTCGGTCAGCAGGCCGACCAGCTGCTTGCGGTCGCCGCGGGCCGTGTCGCTGCGCGCCAGCGAACGCCGGCCCAGGAAGTCCTTGGTCTTGGACACCATGCCGCCCATGCCCAGGTCGTGCGGCGAGATCGAGCCGTCGGTGTCCTGGCCGACGATGATGTAGCCTTTTTCGGCCCGCAACACGTGCATGGTCTCGGTGCCGTACGGCGTGATGCCGAACTCCTTGCCCGCTTCCATCAAGGCGTTCCACACATGGGCGCCCGCGTTGGACGGCACGTTGACCTCGTACGACAACTCGCCCGAGAAACTGATGCGCATCACCCGCGCCGGCACGCCGGCGGCCTTGGCGGTGCGCCAGCTCATGAACGGGAAGGCCTCGTTCGACAGATCGATGTCGGTCAGCACCTTCTTCACGACCGCGCGGCTGTTCGGCCCTGCCACGGCAAACGTCGACCAATGGTCGGTGACCGAGGTCATGTACACCTGCATGTCGGGCCATTCGGTCTGCACCCAGCGCTCGAGCCAACCCAGCACCCGGGCCGCGCCGCCGGTGGTGGTGGTCATCAGGAAATGGTTCTCCCCCAGGCGCGCCGTGACGCCGTCGTCGAACACCATGCCGTTTTCATCCAGCATCAGGCCGTAGCGGCATTTGCCGATCTCGAGCTTGAGCCAGGGATTGGTGTAGACCCAGTTCAGCAGCTTGGCCGCGTCCGGCCCCTGGATGTCGATCTTGCCCAGCGTCGAGCCGTCCATGATGCCGACGCTGTTGCGTACCGCCATCACTTCGCGCGCCACCGCCTGGTGCAGGTCCTCGTTGCCCTGCGGGAAATACCAGGGCCGTTTCCACTGGCCGACGTCCTCGAACAGGCAACCCGCGGCCACATGGGTCTCGTGCGGACTGGTCTTGCGCGCCGGGTCGAACAGTTCGCCACGGTCCAGCCCGGCGAAGCTGCCGAACGAGATCGGCAGGTAGTTGGGCCGGAAGGTCGTGGTGCCGACCTGGTCGATCGCCTTGCCCATGGCGCGGGCCGCCAGCGCCATGCCGTTGATGTTGCCCAGCTTGCCCTGGTCGGTACCGAAACCCATCGCGGTGTAACGCTTGATGTGCTCGATGGACTCGAAACCCTCGCGGATGGCCAGTTCGATGTCGCTGGCCGAGACGTCGTTCTGGTAGTCGACAAAGGCCTTGGGCCGGCGCGACAAGGGCACGCCGGTCTCGGCGACCCAGAACGTGCCGGTGTCCTCAATCGCCATCTCGTCGACGGCATACGCTTCTGCGCGGGCCTCGAAACCGGCTTGTGTTGCCGCGGCGGCGCCGGCCAGGCTGCCTTCGTCCAGGCTCGAACCCAGGCTCCAGGTCGCGTTGCAGGCGCCCACGCTGGCCTGGTCAGGCATGGCCGCACCCGGCTTGAAACACACCAGGTCCTCGTCCCAGCGCGCCTTGCCGCCGGAGTGCGAATACAGGTGGATGGCCGGGTTCCAGCCACCGGACATGCCGATCGCGTCGCAGGGCAACTCGCGCGTCTCCCCGCTGGCCTTGTCGCCGTCCATCTGGCGCACCACCAGGGCCGAGACCGCCATCGATCCCTTGGCCTGCACCGGCACGAAGCCGCGCAGCACCGTGATGCCGTCAGCCTGGGCCTGGTGCGCCCGGCTGCCGCCCTGGGCCTCGCCCGCACGGCTGTCGACGACCGTGACCTTGGCGCCGGCGGCCTGCAGCAGCCGCGCATCGGCATAGGCACTGTCGCAACTGGTCGCAATGACGACCTGCGAGCCGACGCGCACGCCATACAACTCGGCATAGTCGGCCATCGCCGACGACAACATGACGCCCGGCAGGTCGTTGTTGCCGAACACCATCGGGCGCTCGTGCGCGCCGGTGGCCAGGATCACCTGTCCGGCCCGTACCCGCCACAGGCGCTCGCGAAAACCCTTGCGGTCGGCCAGCGGCAGGTGGTCGGTCAAGGACTCGCGGATGGTCACGAAGTTGTGGTCGTGGTAGCCGAAGGCGACACCGCGGCGGATGATGCGCACCTCGGGCATCTGCGCCAGTTCACGCTCGGCGTCCATCGCCCAGGCGCGGGCCGACTTGCCATTGATCGTGCCGGTCAAGCGGTGCGCGCTGCCGCCCAGGTGGGCGCCCAGCTCGGCCAGGATGACGCGCGCGCCGCTGCGCCCGGCCGCCAGCGCCGCCGCCAGGCCCGCGATGCCGCCGCCGACGACCAGCACCTCGCAGTGGATGTTCTGCTGCACGTAGCGGTCCTGGTCCTCCTGCTCCGGCGCCGCGCCCAGGCCACCGGCCTTGCGGATGAAACGCTCGTACCACATCCAGGCCTTGGCCGGCCACATGAAGGTCTTGTAATAGAAGCCGGCCGGAAACAGCGGCGTGAACCAGCGGTTGATGCTCAGCAGGTGCTTGGCCGGGCTCGGCCACGGCAAGGCGCTCTCCGCCTGCAGGCCCTCGTACAACTCGACCTCGGGCATCTTGGCGTTGGGAATCGTCTTGTCGCCGTGCTCGAGTTGCACCAGCGCGGCCGGTTCCTCGACGCCACACGTCAACACGCCACGCGGACGGTGGTATTTCCAGGAACGCGACAACACGCTGTCGCCGGCGGCCAGTACCGCCGAGGCCAGCGTGTCGCCGGCAAAACCCTGGTAGTTGCGGCCGTTGAACCGGAACGCGACCGTGCGTTTGCGGTCCAGCCGGATGCCGGCCTTGTCGATGCGCGTTCCGCTCATGCCTTGTTCCCCTCATCGGCGCCCGCCGCGGGCGCGGCGTCGTCGGCCGCCGGCTGCGACGCCGTCTCGGGTGCCCCCACCATTTCGGGAACCACGGCCTCATCGGCGACGGCGGCCGAAGCCTGCACGCCCTGCGGCTGCTCGCCCGGCTTGTAGAACTGCTTGAAACGGTAGCTCACGGTGTCGCGCTCGGCATTGAACCAGCGCCGGCAACCCTGGCTGTGGTGCCATTGCTCGAAGTGTTGCCCCTTGGGGTTCTTGCGCATGAACAGGTAGTCGCCCCACTGTCGGTCGTCGAGCGCGTCGGTGTCCAGCGGGCGCACGATATGCGCCTCGCCGCCGCAGCTGAATTCGCTTTCGGCGCGGGGGCCGCACCAGGGACAGGTAATTTGCAGCATCGTATTTCTCGTCAATTTCCCACGGCGCCAGGCGCCATCCGCAAGGCATGAAAGGTCCAGGGGCCGCCGCGCCGGCCGGTCGGGGCCCCCACGGAACTGGCTCTGCCAGGCCGTAGGGGCCGCCCCCCAGTGGGGGGGTCGGCCGGTCTACACGAAGTGAGACCGGACAGACGGGGGGCGTCCATCATCAATGTGCGACGCCGGCCGCGCCGTGTTCGTCGATCAAGTGGCCGGTGTAGAAGCGGTCGAGGGCAAACGCCGCGTTGAGTTCGTGCGGGCGATCCTGCGCCATCGTGTGCGCCATGACCCAGCCCGAACCCGGCGTGGCCTTGAAGCCGCCGGTGCCCCAGCCGCAGTTGAAATACAGCCCCCGGATGTCGGTCTTGGAGATGATCGGGCAGGCGTCGGGCGCCACGTCGACGATACCGCCCCACTGCCGGTTCATGCGGACCCGGCGGAAGATCGGGAACATTTCGCAGATGGCCTGCAAGGTGTGCTCGATCACCGGAAAACTGCCGCGCTGGCCGTAGCCCACGTAGCTGTCGATGCCCGCGCCGATCACGAGGTCGCCCTTGTCGGACTGGCTCACATAGGCATGGATGGCGTTGGACATCACGACCGTGTGCAGGATGGGCTTGAGCGGCTCGGACACCAGCGCCTGCAGCGGATGGCTCTCCAGCGGCAACCGGATGCCGGCCATGTCGGCCAGCACCGTGCTGTGGCCGGCCGAGACGATGCCGATCTTTTTCGACGAGATCATGCCGCGCGTGGTCTCGATGCCGGTGACCTGGTCGCCGTCGCGCCGGATGCCGATCACCTCGCAGTTCTGGATGATGTCCACGCCCAGCGCATCGGCCGCGCGTGCAAAACCCCAGGCGATCGCGTCGTGGCGCGCAACACCGGCGCGTGGCTGGAACGACGCGCCCATGACCGGATAACGCAAGGTCGAGGAGGTGTTCATGATCGGCACCATCTCCTTGATCTGCTGCGGGCTGAGCACGACGCCGTCAACGCCGTTGAGCCGGTTCGCATTGACGCGGCGGTGGATGTCGCGCATGTCCTGCAGCGAGTGGCCCACGTTCATGACGCCGCGCTGGCTGAACATGGTGTTGTAGTTCAGGTCTTGCGACAGGCCTTCCCACAACTTGAGCGCCTTCTCGTACAGATGCGTCGCGTCGTCCCACAGGTAGTTGGAACGCACGATGGTGGTGTTGCGCGCGGTGTTGCCGCCGCCGAGCCAGCCACGCTCGACCACGGCGATGTTGCGCATGCCGTGTTCCTTGGCCAGGTAATACGCCGTGGCCAGGCCATGGCCACCGCCGCCGACGATGATGGCGTCGTATTCCCGCTTCGGCGCAGGGCTGCGCCACTGCTTCTGCCAGTTCTCGTGATAAGACATGGCATTGCGGGCAAGGCTGAAGATGGAAAATCGGTTCACGGTGTGTCCGCTCTTTGGATCTGGGTGATACACAAGCTGTTCGTTGATGGCAGGCGGCCTTCTGTGGCAGTAGCCCGCGTCGCGCGGTGGGCCATGCGGGGCGGGCTCACACCGGGGCACTGAAGCGCCCCGCCCGATGCACCCGGGCCTTTGCAGCCACCACCCAAGCCTCGTGT
>CAXBDR010000062.1:0-19368 GCA_963974265.1 uncultured Rhodoferax sp. | reverse complement strand
CCAGCCCCAGCACCCCGGCCCAGCCGGGTCGCTCGCCGACGATGACGATGGCCAGCACGAAGGCGGTCACGGGTTCGACCAGTGCCAGCACCACGCCGGTGGCGGCCGAGATCAGCCGCAGCGCGTGGCTGAACAGCAGGTAGGCGATGCCGGTGCTCACCACGCCCAGCCACACGAGGATGGCGACATCGTCGCCACGCAGCTGCGGCGCGCCGGACAGCAGCGCCGCGCCGGGGAGCGCCAGCAGCGCGGCCAGCGTGAACACGGTCGCCGTCACCGCCGCCGGTGACGCGTCGCTGACCATGCGCTGGTTCTGGATGGCGTAGGTCGCGTACGACAGGCCGGCCAGCAGGCACAAGGCCACGCCGGTCCACGAGACCTGCGCGGCCGTTCCTTCGGCCGTGGCCATCATCACCACGACCCCGGCCACGGCCACGCCCGTGCCCAGCCACCAGGCGGGCGTCGGCAGCACGCGGGTGATGGCCGCCTGCAGCAGGCCGGCCCAGACCGGGCCGCTGCCCAGGGCCAGCGCCGTGCCGATGGCCACGCCGGTGGCGCGCAGCCCCGCGAAGAACGCCAGGTTGTAGATGCACATGCAGGCCGCCGCCAGCGTGATGCCGCGCCAGGGCATGTCGCGCAGCGCGCGGGCCGCCAGGGCCGGGCGGTCGCTGGCCCACACCATGGGCCAGAAGAACAACGTGGCCACGGCCAGCCGCAAGGCGCCGACCCAGTAGGACGAGAGTTGCGGCGGCGCGAAACTCTGCGCCGTGCCGGTGGTACCCCAGAGCATGGCGGCGGCCACCACCATGGCCACGCCGCGTATCGATGGAACAAGCATGGCGTGATCGTCGCCCGGCACACGCCGGCGAATGTCGAGAGACTCTTGTCCTTCAGGCGCCGCGCAAGGCCCGTGCGCCCACGCCACGTTCGCGGCGCAAGGCGAACAGCAGTGCGCTCGCACTGGCGTAACCGACCTGGGCCGCCACCGTGTCGCCGGGCCAGCCGGCACGCAGCAGGCGTTGCGCCTCGTCCAGGCGGCGCTCGCGCAGCCAGGCCTGCGGCGCCAGCCCGGTCAGCTGGCGCCAGCGCGCGTGGAACTGCGGTACCGACAACGCGAACAGCGCCGCCATGCGTCGGCCACCGCACGCGCGAGCCGGGCGGTGTCGAGCCGGCGCCGCGGCGCTGCACGGCGCGCCGTGCGGGCCAGTTCCAGCCATTGGGCCGTCGACATGCCGTGGGGCCGGCCACCGGCCAGCGCCAGCGGCCGCACCCGGTCGAACTCCCGGGCGGCGGGCGCGTCGACCACCCACACGTCGGCGCCGTCGCGCGAGGCCGAGCCGTGCCATGCGCCGGCGGGCACGATCAGCCCGGTCACGGCGTCGACACGCATCAGGTGCCCGCCCACTTCCACGTCCAGGCTACCGCCAATGCCGAACAGCAACTGGGCATGGGCGTGGGCATGCCGCCCGTGGTCGCCACGGTAATGGCGCAGTTCGGCGGCGGCAGCAGCAGCAGGGGTAGTGAGGTCGACCGGCATCGGAGCGATGTCCATATGTCAAGCCGCCGACTGTAACGCCGATGCCGGTCGCCAGCCACCGGCCGATGCGCCTGCCCCATGTACCATCCCTGCCTCCATGAACCCCGTCGTGTTGTCCGCCCTGTTGCCCGTGATGGCGCTGATCCTGCTGGGCCTGGGCGTCGGGCGGGCGCGCTGGCTGGGGCCGGGCATGGTGCGGCGGCTGTCGACGCTGGCCTTCATGGTGCTCACGCCCATCCTGCTGTTTCGCGCCATGAGCCGGGTGCATGTCGAGCAGCTCGACCTGCTTCCGGCCCTGGTGTACGCACTGGCGCTGGCGCTGGTCTTCGGTGGCGTGCTGGCACTGCGCGGCGTGGACCGGCGCGCCGCGGTCATGGCGCTGGCCGCCACCTACGGCAATTCGGTGCTGATCGGCATTCCGCTGATCGACCTGGTCTGGGGCGAAGCCGGCCTGGTGACGCTGTTCACGCTGATTCCGCTGCATTCGCTGATGCTGCTGACCACGGCCACCGTCGTGCTGGAGTTTGCCGCGGCGCGCGACCATGCCGCTGCTCGCCCCGAAGGCGCCTCGCGCTTGTGGCTGGTGGCGCTGCGCTCGCTGCGCAAGGCCTTGATCCACCCGGTGCCGTTGCCCATCATCGCCGGGCTGCTGTTCGCGCAGACCGGCCTGGTGCTGCCGGCCTGCCTGGACACGGCGATGTTCTGGCTGGGCAAGGCCTTCGGCCCGCTGGCGCTGATGCTGGTCGGCGTGTCGCTGGCGTCAGCCTATGTGGGCCGGCACCTGCGCGGGGCGCTGGTGATCAGCACCTTGAAGAACCTGCTGCTGCCGGTGCTGACCGGCGTGCTCGGCTGGATGTTCGGCATGGCCGGCCAGCCACTGGCCGTGATGATCGTCATGGCGGCATTGCCGGTCGGCGCCAATGCCTTCCTGTTCTCCCAGCGCTATGGCGTGGCCCAGGAAACCGTCACCGCCAGCATCGCGGTGTCGACGGCGTTGTCGGCGTTCACCGTCTCGCTGGCGGTGTTGTTGCTGGGCGGGTAGGGGCGGTGGTGGTGACGCCGCCAAACGCGGGGCGCGTCAGGGGGCCAGTCGTTCTCGCAACCACCGGCCATCGTCGCCGGCGGTGTAACGCAGCCGGTCGTGCAGGCGGCTCTTGCGGCCTTGCCAGAACTGCCAGTTGTCCGGATGCAGCCGGTAGCCGCCCCAGTGCGGCGGGCGCGGCGGCTTGAGCAGGAACTGGGTGCCGTATCGGGCGGCGTTGGCCACCAGCACGCCGCGGTTGGGGATGACCTGCGACTGGGGCGACGCCCAGGCACCGATGCGCGAATCCAGCGGGCGGCTGTGGAAATACGCGTCGCTTTCCTCGGCACTGGTTTTTTCGACCCGGCCTTCGATACGCACCGTGCGCTCCAGCTCCACCCAGTGGAATTGCAGCGCCGCATACGGGTTGCCGGCCAGGTCCTGGCCCTTGCGGCTGTCGTAGTTGGTGTACCAGACGATGCCGCGTTCGTCGTAACCCTTGATCAGCACCACGCGGGTGCTCGGGCGCAACTGGGGGTCGACGGTGGCCAGCGTCATCGCATTGGGTTCGGGCACCTGGGCGGCAATGGCTTCCTGCAGCCATTGCGCAAACTGCTTGAGCGGGTCGGCGTGGGAGGCATCCTCGCTGAGTTCGGCCCGTTCGTAACTCTTGCGCAGGTCGGCGATATTGGTCATGCGGGCAGTATAGAAATGTCGGCGCCGGCCCGGCCTGCGATGGGTCAATGCCCGTGGTCGCGGGCGTGGGCCAGCAGCCGATGCAGCGCCGGGTCGTGGACGCCGCGTTCGCGCAGGCAATGCAGGGTCTGGCGGGCATAGTCCAGCGTGGTGCCGTAACGACCGCGCGCCTGCGCAAAGATGGCACGGTATTGCGGCGCGCTGAGTTCGCCGGTGAAATTGGGGCTCTTGCGCGAGAGCGTGAACGCTAGCGCGCGCACCGGGCCGGCGTCGCTGTGGCAATGCAGCCAGCGCGGGTCGTAGACGCCGGTCATCATCTCGCGGTCCCACAGGCGGTGCAGCACCGCCTCGCCGTCCGTGCGTGGCACCCGAAGCACCGCGCCGTGGCAGCTGCCCCCGGACAACAACGCGAACACCAGGCCGGGAGTTTCGGGCGTGCCACGGTTGACCCGGCTCCACATCTGCAGCGCCCGGTGCCAGCCGTGCACCCGCGCCAGCCGCTGCTCGGCCACGTCGAAGTCCGGCCGCCAGATCAGTGACGCATAGGCGAACACCCACAGGTCGTCCCGGCCGCCCCATTCGCGCAGCGTGCGGTGCAGCATCGGGACCGGGTCGCGCAGGGCGGGCGGATAGTTCGATGCGGAAGGCGAGAGAACGATGGATGACATGCGGTTCGATCGATGGCTTGCACTGTAGCCGCAGCGGCGAAGACCTTGTGCGCGGGTGGAGCTTGCCGCAGGACTTGCAAGGACAGTGCCAGCATCGGCGCCGGGGCCACGCCCGGTTTGGTAACCGATTCGTAACGCGGGGGCTGGCACGGCGCGCCGATCCGGTTTAGGATGCGGCTTGTAACTAAGTTACCAAAAATCATGAAACTCCATTCCCAACTCGAAGCCGTCACGGCGCGTATCCGCCAGCGCAGCGCCGCCACCCGCGGCGCCTATCTGAAGCAGATCGCGGCCGCGGCCAACCGTCCCCCCGGGACCGAACGCATGGGATGCGCCAACGTGGCGCACGCGCTGGCCGCCATGCCCGACGACGACAAGGCGGCTGCCATGCCCGCCGGCAAGCCGCGTATCCCGGTCGTGGCGCAGCGGGCGCCGAACATCGGCATCGTCACCGCCTACAACGACATGTTGTCGGCCCACGCGCCGCTGCAGCATTACCCGGACCTGCTCAAGGCCGAGGCGCGGCGGCTGGGCGCAACCGCCCAGGTGGCCGGCGGCGTGCCGGCCATGTGCGACGGCGTCACCCAGGGCACACCGGGCATGGAGCTGAGCCTGGCCTCGCGCGACGTGATCGCCATGGCGACCGCGGTCGCGTTGACGCACGACATGTTCGACGGCGCGCTGATGCTCGGCGTGTGCGACAAGATCGTGCCCGGCCTGTTGATCGGCGCGCTGCATTTCGGCCACCTGCCGACGGTGTTCGTGCCGGCCGGGCCGATGACCTCCGGGCTGTCGAACACCGCCAAGAGCAAGGTGCGCGAACAGGCCGCGCAAGGCCTGGTCGGGCGCGCCGAACTGCTGCAGGCGGAGTCGCAGGCCTACCACGGCATGGGTACCTGCACCTTCTACGGCACCGCGAACAGCAACCAGATGCTGCTCGAGGCCATGGGCCTGCACGTGCCCGGCACGGCTTTCGTCAATCCCGGCGAATCACTGCGCGAGGAACTGACCCGCGAGGCCATGCGTACCGTGCTGGGCAAGGCGAGCCCCCTCGAAGCCGGCCAGCCGGCGCCCCCCGCGGACTGGCGCTGCCCGCCCATCGGCGAGCTGGTGGACGAACGCTGCATCGTCAATGCCATGGTGGCCTTGCTGGCCACCGGCGGCTCGACCAACCACCTGATCCACTGGGTCGCGGTGGCGCGCGCGGCCGGCATCGTCATCGACTGGGACGACTTCGCGGCGCTCTCCGCCGCCGTGCCGCTGCTGACCCGTGTCTATCCCAACGGCACCGCCGACGTCAACGCGTTCCAGGCGGCCGGCGGGCCGGGTTACGTGTTGCGCGAGTTGCGCGATGCCGGCTTGCTGCACGCCGACGTGGCCACGGTGCGCGCCGAAGGCATTGCCGCCTTCACGCGTATCCCGAAGGCGCAAGGCGACTCCCTGGCCTGGCAGGACCCGGGTGCCACCGGCGACGACAGCGTCGTGCGCCCGGCCTCCGAACCGTTTGCGGCCACCGGCGGCCTGCAACTGCTGCAAGGCAACCTGGGCCGCAGCGTGATCAAGGTCTCGGCCGTGCCGGACGACCGGCACGTCGTCGAGGCCGAGGCCCGCGTCTTCGATTCGCAGGAGGCACTGCACCAGGCCTTTGCCGCGGGCGAACTCGAGCGCGACGTCGTGTGCGTGGTGCGCTGGCAGGGCCCGCAGGCCAACGGCATGCCCGAGCTGCACAAGCTCACGCCGCCGCTGGCGGTGCTGCAGGGCAAGGGATTCAAGGTCGCGCTGGTCACCGACGGGCGCATGAGCGGCGCCTCCGGCAAGGTGCCGGCGGCCATCCATGTGTCGCCGGAAGCCGCTGCCGGCGGCCCGCTGGCCCGGCTGCGCGACGGCGACCGGGTGCGGCTCGATGCCGATGCCGGTATGCTGCAGGCCCTGGTCGACCCGCAGGAGTGGGCTGCGCGCGAGCTGGCGATCATGCCGCCGGAGCTGACCCTGGCCAACGGACGGGGATTGGGGCGCGAACTGTTCGCCGGCATGCGGCGCAATGTGACGACGGCGGAAGAAGGAGCATGTTCATGGCTGTAGACAACAACCAGCAACTGACGGCCTTGCAGGTGATGCAGGACGCGCCGGTGATCCCGGTCATCGTGTTGAACGACGTCGCCCATGCGGTGCCGATGGCGCGGGCGCTGGTCGCCGGTGGCATCCGCATGCTGGAAGTGACGCTGAGGACGAAGCAGGCGCTGGCCTGCATGGAAGCGATCGCGCGCGACGTGCCCGAGGCGGTGCTCGGCGCCGGCACCGTGCGCAACCCGGCGGACGCCAAGGCCGCCGCCGCCGCGGGCGCACGCTTCGCGGTCAGCCCCGGTTATACGTCCGCGGTCGGCCAGGCCTGCCGCGACCTCGGCCTGCCGCTGCTGCCCGGTGTGGCCACCGGCAGCGAAATCATGATGGCGCAGGAAGACGGCCTGGGCGAACTGAAATTCTTCCCGGCGCTGCAGGCCGGCGGCACGGCCATGCTCAAGGCCTGGAGCGGGCCGTTCGGCGACGTGCGCTTCTGCCCGACCGGCGGCGTGTCGCCGTCGAACGCGGCGGACTTTCTGGCCTTGCCCAACGTCGTGTGTGTCGGCGGCTCGTGGCTGGTGCCGGCCGATGCGCTGGCCCAGGGCGACTGGGCGCGCATCACGCAGCTGGCGCGCGAAGCTGCAGGCATGGCGCGCGGCGCGGGTTGACGCGCCCGGCTCAGCCGTATTTCCAGAACATCACGCCCGTCAGCAGGATGGCCCACGCCAGCACCGACAGCCGCAACACGTGTTGCGGTATCCGGCGCACGAGATAGATGGCGCTGTAGCCGCCCAGGCCCGACCCGATCAGGATCGGCGCCGCATAAGCCCAGACCACGACGCCCGAGGGCAGGAACACGATCATGCCGGCGACGCTCAGCGCGGCCACCATCAGGTTCTTCCTGGCGTTGGCCCGGTGGATTGACGCTTCGCCGGCCATGGCCAGCGCGGCCAGCAACACGATGCCCAGGCCGGCGCCGAAATAGCCGCCGTAGACCATCAACACGAATTCGAACACCAGGATGGCGCGTCGCGGCATCGGCCGGTCCGGCTTGCGCCAGGCGTGCAGGCGCTTCTTGACCCATTCGCCGAACGCGAAGAACAGGGTCGCCGTCAGCATCAGCCAGGGTACGGCCTTCTCGAAGCGCACCTCGCCGGTCCACAACAACAAGAGGCTGCCGGCCAGTCCGCCGAAGAATGCCACCAGCAGGTGCGGCCGGACATCGTGGCGCATCGCGGCCAGTTCGCTGCGATACGCCGCCAGCGCCATGAAGTTGCCGGGCATCAGCGCGACCCAGTTCGTGATGTTGGCCGCCAGCGGCGGCAGGCCCGCGGCCAGCAGCATCGGAAACGTCAGGAAGCTGCCACCGCCGGCGATGGCGGTGACGGCGCCCGACAGGAAGCCGCCTGCCAGCAACAATGCCAATGTAACGACTTCCATGCCCGGGGCGGGCTCAGGCTGAGAGCATGCGCATCCCGCCATCGTAGTCGAAGCCATCCGGGCGGCAGCCGCGCAGATCGCGATTTCCAGGGACGGGATTGACGGCCTGGCAACCAGACTGTCCTGTTTCGCGCCGTGGCTCCCGATTGCAAAGAATGCGCCAACACCGCGCCAAGCTGCGTCAGCCCCGCGGCCCTGCTTGTATATTGCAGGCCTGTGACCATTCCCCTGCCCACACCATGACGACCGTAGCGAAAGGTTTGCAAGCGCCTCTGGCACGTCGATGGACGCGGCGTCTGCTGTGGACCCTCGGCACGATCCTGGCCTTGTGGGCTCTGGCGTGGCTGCTGGTGCCACCCGTGCTCAAGAGCCAGTTGGTCAAGGCCGCCAGTGCCGAGCTGGGACGTACGCTCACCGTGGGCGAGATCGATTTCAAGCCGTGGACCCTGGAGTTGACGGTCCATGACCTCGTGGTGGCGACCCAGGACGGCAAGCAGCAGCAGTTCGCGATCAAGCGCCTCTACGCCAATGCCGAGCTCGAGTCCTTGCTGCGGCTGGCGCCCGTCGTGCAGGCCCTGTCCATCGATGCCCCGGCCATTCGACTGCGCCACCTGGGCGAGGGTAAATACGACATCGACGACATCCTGGCCCGATTTGCCGCGGCTCCCGCCAAACCCGACGCGCAGCCGCTGCGTTTCGCGTTGTTCAACCTGGCGGTGCGCGATGGCAGCGCCGATGTCGACGACCGGGCGGTCGGGCAGGTGCACCAGTTGCGCGGGCTGAACCTGAGCCTGCCCTTTGTCAGCAACCTGGAGTCGCGCCGCGCGATCACGGTCACGCCCGAGCTGGCGTTCACGCTCAACGGCAGCGCATTCGACTCCAGCGCGGCCGCCACGCCGTTCGCCGAGACACGCAAGACCGATGCGCGCCTGCGCGTGCAGGCCATGGACCTGGCGCCCTACCTGCCCTACATCCCGCGCAGCGTGCCGGTGCGCCTGCAAAAGGCGGTGCTGGACGCCGACCTGCAGCTCCAGTTCGTCCAGCTGGCCAAGCCGCAGGTGCTTGTCAGCGGCCAGCTGCAGCTGACGGGCGTGGCAATGGCCGACACCGGCGGCGAACCGCTGCTGGCCTTCGACAGCCTGAAGGTCGGCCTGGACGGGTTTGAGCCGCTGGAGCGGCGCATCCAGATCGGTGCCATCGAACTGCAGTCGCCGCAGCTGGCTGCGCGGCGCGATGCCGCCGGTGGCATCAATCTGCAGTTGGCCAGCGGCCAGTCTCCGACTGCGGCGGCTGCGTCCACGCCGGCGGCGGGCGAGGCCGGCGGCGCTGGCTGGAACGCCACGGTGGCCAAGGTCCAGGTGCGCGATGGGTCGATCGGCTGGATCGACGACAGCGTTGCGCCGAGCGCCCGGTTGCGGGTGCATGGCTTGACGCTGGACGCCGGCGACATGGTCTGGCCCATGGAGCGGCCATTGACGTTCAATGGCGTCTTGTCACTCGCGCAAGCGGCATCCGGTGCCGCTGCCGGGCCGGACAACCCGTCGGCAGCCGCCGCCACGCCCGTTGCCGGTCGTGCAGCAGCTGGCGCCCAACTGACGTTCGACGGCACGGCCACCGACCGGCAGGCCTCGGTCACGCTGGCGCTCAGCGACGCGTCGCTGCAGTTGGCCGCGCCGTACCTGGCGCAATTCCTGGTGCCGGCTGTGCAGGGCAAGCTCGATGCCAAGGTCGGTGTCGAATGGAAGGGGTCCGATCTGCAGCTCGCGATACCGACGCTGACACTGGACAAGCTGGCGCTTGTCGATGTTGCTGCGCCAGGCAGTGCCAGGGCCGACCTGCCCGGCCTGCGCAGGCTGGCGCTAAGCGATGCCCGGGTCGATCTGGCTCAGCGCCGCTGGACCGTCGGCAAGCTGGAACTGACCGAGCCGGAACTGGGGCTGTCCCGCGGTGCGGACCAACGCTGGATGTTCGAACAATGGCTCAAGCCGTTGCCGCCCGCCACCGCCGCCGGCAATCCGGATGCGATCGCAGCGCCGCCCGGCTCCCCGTTGCCCTGGCAGGGCCGGGTCGAGCAGGTGCAGCTGCGCGGGGGCGTCGTGCGCTACCAGGACCTGGCGGCGGCCAAGCCGGTCCGGCTCAACGCGACGGCCTTGAGCGTGGACGTCAAGGGCTACGCGACGGATCCCCAACAGCCGATAGCGGTCCAGTTGTCGACCCGCATCCTGGCGGGCCAGGGGCAGCCGGGTCGGATCGACTACCGCGGTACGGTTGTCGTGGAGCCGCTGCAGGCCAAGGGCAGCATCCAGATGGTGCAACTGCCGCTGCATGCGCTGGAGCCGTACTTCGGCGCCGGGCTGAACATCGAGATCCTGCGCGCGGACGCCGGATTCAAGGGTGATTTCGACTATCGTGCAGACACGAAAGGTCCGGTGTTGCGCCTGCGCGGCGACACGGTGCTGGAAGATTTTCGAGCCAACAGTGCGGCCTTGCAGGGGTCGGACCAGTCCCTGTCGCGCGAACTGCTGAACTGGAAAGCGTTGGGACTGCGGGGCCTTGACCTGGCCTTGGCGCCGGGCCAGCCGATGCGCCTGGCAGTGCGTGAAACCACGTTGAGCGACTTCTTCGCGCGGATCATCGTGCATGAGAGCGGCAGGATCAACCTGCAGGATGTGGTGCGCGGTGACGCGCCCGCCGCCCCTGCGGCGAGCGAGAGCGTGCCCGCGCCCAATGTGCGGCCGTCCACGACCATGGCGTCGGCAGGGGATCGAGGCCCCGCGACGCCTGTCGTGGCGCCCGCTGCGCCGGCATCCGCAGTCCCGATCGCAGCCAAGGCGCAGGCCGATCCGCTGGCGCCGGTGATCCAGATCGGTCCGGTCAGCCTGGTGCAGGGCAAGGTGTTTTTCTCCGACCGCTTCGTCAAGCCCAATTACTCGGCCAATCTGAGCGAGCTGACTGGCAAGCTCAGCGCCTTCTCATCGACCCAGGTCCAGGGGCAGACGCAGATGGCGGATCTGGAACTGCGCGGCCGTGCCGAGGGAACCGCGTCGCTGGAAATCCTGGGCAAGCTCAACCCGCTGGCCGAACCGCTGGCGCTGGATATCAAGGGCACGGTGCGGGATCTGGAATTGCCGCCGTTGTCGCCGTATGCGGTCAAGTACGCAGGCCATGGGATCGAGCGCGGCAAGCTGAGCGTCGATGTCGCCTACCAGGTGCTGCCCGACGGCCAGCTGACCGCCAGCAACCAGGTGGTGCTCAACCAGCTGGCCTTCGGCGACAAGGTCGAGGGTGCGCCCAACAGCCTGCCGGTGAAGCTGGCCGTGGCCTTGCTGGCAGACCGCAATGGCGTGATCGACATCAACCTGCCGGTGAGCGGTTCGCTCAACGATCCGCAGTTCCGGCTCGGGCCGGTCATCGTCAAGGTGATCTTCAATCTGATCGGCAAGGCGCTGACGGCCCCGTTCACGTTGCTGGCCAGTGCCTTCGGCGGTGGCGGTGCCGAACTGAGCCAGGTCGCCTTCCCGGCCGGGTCGCCGGTGCTGGCACCCGATGCACGCGCCGGGCTGGACAAGGTTGCCAAGGCGCTGACCGACAGGCCGGCGCTCAAGATGACGGTCATTGGCACCGCCAACCTCGACATCGAGCGCGAGGCTTTCAAGCAGCGCCAACTGCAGGCCTTGCTGCGGGCGGAAAGGCGGCGGGCCCAGGTCGGCGCAGGCGCCACGCCGGTGGCATCCGATACCCCGTCCGACGCGGAACTGGAGCCGGCCGAGGCGGCCGAACTGCTCACGCAGGTGTTCCTGCGCTCGGAGATCGCCAAGCCGCGTGATCTGGCCGGCAAGCCGAAAGAGCTGACTCCAGCAGACATGCAGGCCCTGCTGCTGGCCAATATCCCGGCCGACGACGAGGCGATGCGCGAACTGGCGCTGCAGCGCGGCGTTGCCGTCAAGGACTACCTGGCCAGCCGGCAATTGCCGGTCGAACGGCTGTTCCTGGGCGCGGCCAAGCTTGCCGACACCGATCCGAAGTGGTCGCCGCGGGCCGAACTCAGCCTGGGCACGAACTGAGCCAGTCGGCGCCGTCCGCCAACAGCACCGGTGCAACGGCTTTCATGCCCGGTGGGCTCAGGCCGAGAGCATGCGCATGCGGCTGTCGAACTCGACCCGGTCCACGTAGCAGCCGTGCAGGTGCCGGTTGCCGGTGGCCGGGTTGAAGGCCTCGCGTCCGTGCAGGATGCGCCGGTTGTCGAAGGCCGTCATCTCGCCGGACGCCATGCGAAAGCTCAGGCGAAACGCCGGGTCGCGCGTCAGCCGCATGAAGGCGCGGTAGGCGCGGTACCAGGCGTCGACGGTCTCCAGCGGCAGGTCGATCAGGTCGACCAGGTGGGCGTTGAAGCGGATCTCCTGGATCGCGCCGGCATGGTCGAGTGCGATCACCGGCTTGTGGATGCGGATGTCGCATGTGCGGTCGAAGAAGCGGCAGGGGATCAGCGTCGTGGCCAGGATGTCGAAGGCCTGCGGGTCGCTGTCGCGCAGCACCTGCGCCATCGCGAAGCCGTCGGCGAACACCGAGCCGCCGCCTTGCGCGTCGTTGGTGATGCAGTGCAGGAACTGGTAACCGGGCGGGGTTTCCTGGTTCGTCAGGTCGGTGTGCAGCGCCAGCGCCAGCGAGGTGTAGGCCAGGTTGTTCGGGTCGGCCTTGTTGATGACCTCGAAGGTCTGGCCGAAGTTGGTCTCGCGCAGGAAACCGATGCGCCGTGCGATCGCCATGCTGGCTTCGCCCTTGCCTTCGATGCCCTGCACGATGGTCAGGCCGAATCTCTTGGTGTTGACCAGCCAGGCCATCAGCGCCGCGTCGTCGGTCAGGATGGCGCCGGCGTCATGGCGGGGCGCACCATCCCGCAGGTCGGCCGCCTTCCAGTAGCTGTATGGCACGGCGGCGGCGTCCGCGCGCGGCGCGCCGGGACGGTGGGCAGCCAGCCACTCGGGCGCGAAATGGCTGGCCGGCCCCTCGTGTTCCCATTGCAGTTCCAGCTGGCCGTCGTCCAGGATGTGGGCCGAACGCAGCAAGGGCGCGTCGGGCACCGACAGCAGGTCGAAGGCGCGTTCGCCGGTCTGCGGGTGGAAACCTTCGGGGCAACTGTCGAGCAGCCACATCAGGCTGTAGTGGGCCTGGCTGCCGTCGGAATAATCGACCGCCAGGGCCTGGGTTCCGCTGGGACGCGCGGCCGTGAACGTGATGCGGGACATGGGATCGGACTCCGGGAGCGAACGGTTGAACAGGACCGCGGGCCGACCCGGCAGGCGTGCCGTTGGCACGCCCGGGACGCACGCATCACCCGGCAACGGTCTTGTCGCCTGGCGCACGTACGGTACTCCAGCGCCAGGGTCGGCGATCATTCCATCGTCGACCCGCAATGGTTCAACCGCGACCGGTGCCGGCCGCGTGCCCTCAGTCGACCTTGGCGCCAGCGGCCTTGATGATGGGCGGCCACTTGACCAGGTCGTCCTGGATCAGCTTGGTCATCGCGGCGGGCGGGGCCACCGGCGCCAGGTCGAAACCCTGGGCCGCGAGTTTTTCCCTCGTGGCGGGCTGCTCCATGATCTTGCCGATCTCGGCGTTGAGCCGGTTCACGATCTCGGCGGGTGTGCCGGCCGGTGCAACGAAGCCGAACCAGGTGTTGACCTCGTAACCCTTGACCGTGCCGTCCATCGTCGGCAGTTGCGGCATCAGCGGCGAGGAGGTGGTGCTGGTCACGGCCAGGCCCTTGAGCTTGCCTTCCTTGATCTGGTTGATCACGGTGGGGGTGTTGAAGAATCCCATGTCGACCTCGCCGCTCATGACGGCCAGGATGCCCTGCGGCGCGCCCTTGTACGGCACGTGCACCAGGTTGTTGCCGGTCAGTTGCCCGAACAACACGCCGGACAGGTGGTGGCTGGTGCCGCTGCCGCCCGAGGAGAAGGTCATGCCCCCAGGCTTGGCCTTGGCGGCGGCGACCACGTCGGCGACGGTCTTGGACGGGCTGTTGGGCGGCACGATCATGACGTTGGACACGCCGCCGACCAGGATGATGGGCGCAAAGTCCTTCAGCGAGTCGTAACCGGGCTTGGAATACAGCGCCTGGTTGAACACCAGCGTGCCCTGGGACGCAAATTCGATGGTGTAGCCATCGGCCGGCGCACGCGCCAATTCAGCCATGCCGATGGTGCCGCCGGCACCGGGCTTGTTGTCGACCACCACCGATTGGCCGAGCGCCTTGGCCAGTTCGGCGCCGATGGTGCGCGACAGGATGTCGGCGGTGCTGCCGGCGGCCAGCGGCACGAGCAGGCGGATCGGCTTGGACGGATAACTCGACTGTGCCGTCGCGCTGGCGAACGGAACGGTGGCAAGGGCGATGGCCATCGCAGCCAGGAACCGGGAGCGGGTGGTTTTCATGGAAATCCTTTTCAAGGGTTGAACCGCGTGCAGCGGGGAAGGGGAAAACGGTGATTCCGGTCGGTGCAAGCCGCGTGCCAGGCGCAGAGCTTCAGCGCATCAGGTAGGTCGGGCTCGACCAGATGCGGTGCCCGTCGGCCAGCGTGATGCAGACATACAAGGCGTCTTCGCCGGCCTGGTCGCGGCTGATGCGCCGGCTCAGCCGGGCGGTGTGGGTGGGGTTGTCGTCCGGCAGCCGGAACAGGCGCATCTGGCGCGCGATGCCGCCACCGGTCTCGAGCACCGTGTCCTGCAGGCCGATGTCGGCCAGCGCGATGTCGGCCTGGACCAGGCCGGTGTCGATCTTCAGCCGACCCTGTCGGGCGTCGGCGAGCAGCACATCGGCTCCGCCGAAGCCGCCCGTGGTCAGCGCCGACCAGGCGAGTTGCTGCGGCGAAGGCTGGCGCAGCGGCTTGTCGATGTTCCACAGGTTGATCGGCGTGCTGGATTCGATGCGGTTGTCGCTCAGCGTGGCCGTGCCGTCCCAGACGCTCTGGCGGCCGCGCCCGCGGTATTCGGAGCCTTCCCAGATGATGCGGATGCGCCGGCCCAGCTGGTCCTCGGTGTAGGGGCGCCAGGTCTCGAGCACCTGCATGCGGTTGCGGATCTCGATGCGCTCGATCGGCGCGGCGGCCGACACGTCGATGGTGAAGGTCACGGCGTCGTCGCCGCAGCGCAGGATGTCGCCCATGCGCGCCTCGCCGACGGGGCCGGTCACCGTGCCGCCCATGTTGGGGTCGTCGCTGTACAACTGTGCCGGGGCATCGAACACGACACGGGTATCGAGATAGGCACGGCATCCGGTCGTCGCGTAATGATGGCGCCGGCGCAAGGCGTCGAACAGGCCATCGCGCGTGAGTTCGGTCGCCAGCAGGCAGGACAGGCCGCCGTAGGCGCCAAACAAGGAGGCGCCTGGATGGCTGGCGCCGTGCCGGCCCTTGTGGCCGTCGGAGTTGGCCAGGATGCCGACCCGGTAACCCTGTTCGAAGGCGTCGGCCAGCAGCCACTCGAAGGTGCCCCAGTCGGAATGGATCTCGATCGCGCGTTCGATGCGGCCGTCGTGCGCCACCTTGATGTCGGCATAACGGCCGCCGATGTGCGCGAACACCACGCAGTTCTCGTCGGCCAGCGCCTTGAACAGGTCGTTGGCGCTGTTGGCGTCGGTGTGCACGTCGCCGAGGTCCTCGACCAGCGCATGGTGGGAGCGGTGGATCTGCCGCCCTTCGTCGCGGTACAACACGTTGCGGTCGCCGCCCAGGCCGGTGTTGCCGGACCATTCGTACCCCGGGAACATGATGAAACGACCGTCTTGGTTGAACTCGGCGCTCAGGCGGTTGAGCTCGTTCCAGAACGGTGTCGTGATCTGGAAGTCGTTGCCCTGGTGGCTCATCGCGTCCAGGAAGGCCTGGTCGCGCGCGAATGTCATCAGCTCGCGCGCGGAGTTGGTGCCGATGGTCTCCTCGGACTGGCCGTGCAGGTCGGCCCAGAACGGCTGCAGCTCGTCGGTGTCGGCAATGCGCAGCGGGTTCGAACGGCATACGACCGTGCCTTGGGCGTCGCGCACGGTGATGTGCAACTCTCCGGCCTGTTCGACCCGCAGCGGGTCGATCACCGTGGACAGGCTGCCGGCCGACACGTCGATGGTCGCGGGCAGGCCGCGCACCGGCATCGACGGCTCCAGCGTGAAGCGGCCGCTGACCTGGTGGCTGGGGTTGCCCCACTTGTCTTCGCCCTTGAAGCCGAAGATGAACGGCTGGCCAACCCGGCGTCCGGTCGGCAACACGGCCTTGTACAACACGGCCGGGCCGGCGACCACCGGGATGAACGGCTGTTCGGGCAGTTCGACGAAGTTGTAGGTGGCGAAGGCGTCGACCAGCACCTTGAACTCGAAGGTCGGTTCGGTGAAGGTCTGCACCCGGATGCCGGGCGAGCCCTGGCGCGTGTCGCCGATGCGCACGGTGATGGTGTCGCCCTCGCGCAGGAAGCCGCGTTGCACCCGGATCGACAAGGTCTTGTCCCAGGGGCGGATATTGCCCTTCTGGTCGTAGCGCAGCTCGAGCACGGCGCCGTTGCTGGCCTCGGCCGTCACGTAGTTCCAGCCCTTCGGATCGGTGAACTGGATCTTGCCCATGTCGCTGGCGAAGCGGTGCACGATCTTCAGGCTGCCGGTGTCGTCGATGCCGAAATAGCCGGCCGTATAGACCAGGGTCAGCGACGTGAAGGCGCCGGCCTCGACCGGTGTGGTGGGGCTGATGGTGGCGTGGCCGACACGGTCTTGCAGGTAGGTGGAATGGAAGGCGTTGTTGCGCATGGTCGTCCGTGGGTTGCGAGTCGAGGAATGGATGGCGGGTGCGTCGGCCGTCAGGCCGCCGCCGGGTCGGTGTCCGGCGGATGGAAGTCGAACTTCAGCGCGTATGGGGTCGGCGGCACCAGCATGGTCTGGTAGCTGATGGGCTGGCGTCCGAAACTGCGTGCCGTGATGCGGACCTGCATGCCCATGGTGCCGGGCGGCACGCCGATGATGCCGGCGTCGTCGGCGTCGATCGGTGCCATGTTGGCCAGGCCGTCGGATTGCAGCGTGGGCGCGGCGAAATCCTGCGCCAGCACCGCCTTGAGGTTGGTGTCGGTCAGCCGTTTGGCCGCCGTGCGCAGCAGTCGGGCAAACCGGGTCGCCGGCAGGTAGATGCGGCTGGTGCAGGTGAACTTGCCGCCGACGTCCAGGCTGCGGCGCATCATCACGTAACCCTTGGGGTCGGGGCCGAGCACGGCCGTCCACGGGCCTTCCAGCGGTTCCAGCCGGCGTTCGAGCACGGTGGCGAACACCGGCAGTTCACGGCCGCCGTCGGGTCCGAAGAAACGGAAGTGCCAGGAGCCGGCGATCGGCTGGCGCGTGCTGCCCACGAACGTGCCATGGCCCTGGCGGCGCACCAGGAAACCTTCGTCCATCAGGCGGCCGAGTGCCTTTTGCGTGGTGCCCAGGCTCAGCCCAAGCAGGGTGCTGAGTTCGCGTTCACCGGCCAGCCGGGAACCGGCCGGCAGTTCCCCGGCTTCGACGGCGTCGACGATGGCCTGGCGCAGGCGCGCGTGTTTAGGCAGGGCCGTGCCGCTGGCCGCCTGGTAACGCACGACGATGGGGCCGGGGGAATGGGGCATCGGCGCATTCTAGGAGCGCATTTCCGGCGCCGTCAATGGCACTGGAGCTATAGAGCTTTCGAGTCATGGCACTGCACCGCGGACGGGCGGACGTGCACCGGCAGGCGGCGCGTGTGCGCCGATGGGGTGCGGTTTGCCGGGGCGTGGCGGGCGCTACAGGTCCAGCACCAGCCGTTCGCTGCGTGCGCGCGAGCAGCAGGGCAGGAACTGGTCGTTGGCCGCCTTTTCCTCGTCGGTGAGATAGAGGTCGCGGTGCTCGGGTTGGCCGCTCTTCACGCCGGTCAGGCAGGTGCCGCAGACCCCTTGTTCGCAGGAACTCGGCACATCCAGGCCGGCGTCGTTCAGCGCCTGCAGCGCCGTCTGCTGCGGCAACACCGCGATCACCTTGCCGCTGCTGGCGATCTCGAGTTCGAAGCCGCCGTCGCCGGCGGTGGTGACCGGCTCCGCGGCGAAATATTCGCGGTGCAACCGGGCCTCGGGCCATCCCTGGGCATGCGCCGTGTCCAGGGCGGCGTCGATGAAGCGCTGCGGCCCGCATACATAGAGGTGGCTGCCGGGTGGCGCGGCGCGCAAGGTGGCGTCGATGTCCAGCCGCCGAGCGCCATCGCCGGAGCCGAAATAGTGCTGCGTGTGGCCCGCCAGGCTTGATCCGGCGATCCGTTCGAGGAAGGGCGCGTGTGCGCGCGAGCGGCTCGCGACGTGCAGCGCAAACGGCGCGGGGGTGTGCGACAGGTGTTCGGCCATCGCCATCAGCGGCGTGATGCCGATGCCGCCGGCCAGCAGCAGGTGGAACGGCGCGTCGGCCGCCAGCGGAAAGTGGTTGCGCGGCGCGCCGACCTGCAGCAGGTCGCCCACGGCCACGCCGTCGTGCACCGCGAGCGAGCCGCCGCGGGAGGCGGCCTCGCGCAACACGGCGATCTGGTAGTGCCGCGCCCCGTCCGGGTCGTTGCACAGCGAATACTGGCGCACCAGCGTGCCGCCGTGCGTGGGAAGCTCCACGTCGATGTGGGCACCGGCCGTGAACGGCGGCAGGTTTCCCGACACCGGCACCAGCTCCAGGCTGCAGACGCCGTCGGCTTCGATGTGCTTGCGTGCGACGCGGACCTGCAGCGGGGTGTCCGGTGCGCTCACGACGCCGCGCCCGCGGCCGCCGCCTGTTCGGCCGCGACGATGCGCGAGATGATGCGGCGCGACTGCACGCCGCCGGCGTCGATGTTCAGGCTCAGCAGCCGGCGATCGGGATGGGCCAGGATGTTGCGCTGCTGGCGCTCGAGCATCTGCAGGTCCTCCGAGAAGATCTTGCCCTGGCCTTCGCGGATCTGTTGCGTCAGTTCGGTGTCGTCGGGCTTGAACTTGCGTGCCATGCCCCAGAAGTACCACATGCTGGTGTCGGTCTCGGGCGTGATGAAGTCGACCACCACGCTGTAGACCTTGTGCTCGGCGGGTGCATCGTAGCCGCCATGGCCGGCATGCGCGACGCCGACTTCGATCATGATGTGGCTCGGTGGCGTGAAGCGGCAGATCTGCCAGCGGTCGACCGGCACGTCGTCGGCCAGGTGGTTGCCGCGCAGCGCGGCCTTCCAGAACGGCGGCGCGGTGATGTTCTCCATGAAGCGGCTGGTGCGCACGGTGTCGCCGTCCACCGTGGTCTTGCACGGTGTCTCGTCGATCTCCGGCTGGCCGATGCTGCTGGCGTGTACATAGGTCTCGTGCGTCAGGTCCATCAGGTTGTCGACCATCAGCCGGTAGTCGGCCTTGACATGGTAGAGGCCGCCGCCATAGGCCCATTCGGGGTTGTCGTGCCACTCCAGCGTCGGAATGCTCGCGGTATCGGCCTGCTGCGGATCGCCCGGCCAGATCCAGACGAATCCGTAGCGTTCCTCGACCGGATAACTGCGGATCGCCGGGAAGCCGCGCACCCGCTGGCCGGGCATGGCGATGGTCTTGCCGTCGCAACCCATCTCGAGCCCGTGGTAACCACACACCAGCTTGCCGTCGCAGACCCGGCCCAGCGACAGCGGGGCGCCGCGGTGCGGGCAGAAGTCCTCCAGCGCGGCGACCTGCTGGTCACCGGCGCGGTAGAACACGATGGCCTGGTTGCAGATCATGCGGCCGAGCGGTTTGTCGCCGAGCTCGTCCGCCGAGCAGGCCACGTACCAGGTATTGAGTGGGAACATTGCAGATCTCCTTGCAGTGCGGAATCCATCGCGGGCCCGTGCGCCCCCGCGGGCCGGGTGGTCGAAGCCGGTTTCGGGGCCGGTTTCGAGGCCGGTTTCGAGGCCGGTTTCGAGGCCGGTTTCGAGGCCGGTTTCGAGGCCGGT
>CAXBDR010000061.1:0-19489 GCA_963974265.1 uncultured Rhodoferax sp. | reverse complement strand
TTATGCCCCCGACAATGACATCGCCGCTATCGGTATCCACAGCGGCGACCCCTCGCGCAACCACCACGCATCTCAGTATTGATGGTGTCAGCAAGCGCTTCGGCAGCTTTACCGCGCTGGATAATATTGCGCTTGAGATTCAAGAAGGCGAGTTTGTCTGTTTTCTAGGGCCCTCGGGCTGCGGCAAAACCACCTTGCTGCGCACGATTGCCGGGCTCACCCGCCAGAGTGCGGGCAGGCTGACTCAGCGTGGGAAGGATATTTCCATGCTTCCACCGCAAGCGCGGGACTTTGGCATTGTATTTCAGTCCTATGCGTTGTTTCCCAACCTGACGGTGTTTAATAACGTGGCTTACGGGCTGCGCAACCGTCGGGTAGAGCGCGCGCGTATTAATGACCGCGTCGCTGAATTACTTGCATTGGTGAACCTAACCGGCAGTGAAGCGAAGTATCCGGCGGCGCTTTCCGGCGGCCAGCAGCAGCGAGTGGCGCTGGCCCGGGCGTTAGCCACAGAGCCAGGCTTGCTGTTGCTTGATGAGCCGCTCTCGGCGCTGGATGCCCGGGTGCGCGGTCATCTGCGCAGCCAAATCAAAGCTTTGCAGGCGCGGTTAGGAGTGACCACCATCATGGTCACCCACGACCAGGAAGAAGCGCTGACCATGGCCGACCGGATCGTCGTCATGAACCAGGGCGTGATCGAGCAGGTCGGCACCCCGCTGGAGGTCTACCGCGAGCCGAGCAGCGCCTTTGTCGCCGATTTCGTCGGCAAAACCAACCTGCTGCCCGGCATCGTCGTCAAGCCAGGCCTGGTCCGCCATGGCGCGATGGACCTGAGCTGCGACGTGGACATCAAGCCCGGACCGGGCAGCGACGTCACGCTGGCCATCCGTCCGGAGGACGTGGTGGTACGCAACGTCGACGCCAGCGCCGACAACACGTTCGCCGTGCGCGTGGCTGAAATGGAGTTTCTCGGTTCCTTCTGTCGGGTCGGCCTGAGCCTGAACGGAGACGACAAGCCGGCCCTGCTGGCCGATTTCTCCATCAATACCGTGCGCGACCTGTCCATCGCCGAAGGCATGCAGATGCTGGTGGGTGTGCCGAGCGAACGCATCCGGGTGTTCCCGGGCGCGCCCAAGCTGTCGTGAACACGGTGGCGACGACGGGCGACGCGGCGGTCGATCTGCCGCCGACGCGGCGCCGGCTGGACCGCGACGACTGGCTGATGCGCGGGGGCATCTGCCTGATGATCGTCTGGCTCGGCCTCACGCTGATCCTGCCGCTGTGGTGGTTGTTGTCCAAGAGTTTCCAGGATCGTGACGGCAACTTCGTCGGCCTGGCGAACTACGCCGAATATTTCTCGACGCCGGCCTTGTTCGCCTCGGTCTGGAACAGCCTGTTCATCGCCGTCCTGTCGACCGCCATCGTGTTGCCGCTGGCCTTCACCTATGCCTATGCGCTTCAACGCAGCTGCATGCGCTGGAAGGGTCTGTTCCAGGGGCTGGCGCTGATTCCCATCCTGGCGCCGTCGCTGTTGCCGGCGATCTCGCTGATCTACCTGTTCGGCAACCAGGGCTTCCTCAAGGAGTGGATGTTCGGCGTCGAGATCTACGGCCCGGTCGGCATCGTCATCTCGCAGGTCTTTTATTGCTTCCCGCATGCGCTGATGATTTTGCTGGCGGCGCTGTCGATGGCCGACTCGCGCCTGTACGAGGCCGCCGACGCGCTGGGCGCGTCAAAGATGCGGATGTTCTTCACGGTCACGTTGCCGGGCGCCAAATACGGCGTCATCAGCGCCGGCTTCGTGGTGTTCACGCTGGTGATGACCGACTTCGGCATCGCCAAGGTGATCGGCGGGCGCTTCAACGTGTTGGCCACCGACATCTTCAAGCAGGTCATCGGGCAGCAGAATTTCGAGATGGGCGCCGTGGTCGGTTTCGTGTTGTTGATCCCGGCCGTCATCGCCTTCTTCGCCGACCGCATCATCCAGGGTCGGCAGGTGGCGCTGCTGTCCGCACGGGCCGTGCCGCTGATCCCCAAGCCCGACTCCAGGCGCGACAACGGCTTGTTCGTCTTTTGCGCCGTGGTCGGTGGCCTGATCTTCGTGCTGCTGGCGATGGCGGTCTGGGCCTCGTTCGTCACGCGCTGGCCCTACAACCTGGCGCTCACGCTGAAGAACTACCACTTCGGCGACTTCGACACCAACGGCTGGTCCGCCTATTTCAACTCGGTGGAGATGGCGGCCTGGACCGCGGCCATCGGCACGGTCATCATCTTCGTTGGTGCCTACCTGCTCGAGAAGACCCGTGGATTCGCGGCGGGGCGGGCGCTCGCGCAGTTCATGGCCATGTTGCCGATGGCCGTGCCCGGCCTGGTGCTGGGCCTGGCCTACATCTTCTTCTTCAATGCCCGGGGCAATCCGTTCGGCTTCATCTACGCGACGATGGCCATCCTCGTGGTCAACTCCATCACCCACTTCTATACCGTGAGCCACCTGACCGCCAGCACGGCGCTCAAGCAGATGGACCACGAGTTCGAGGCGGTGTCGGCGTCGCTCAAGGTGTCGCTGCTGCGCACCATGACGCGGGTGTCGGTGCCGGTCTGCCTGCCGGCGGTGCTCGACATCAGCATCTACCTTTTCGTCAATGCGATGACGACCGTCTCGGCCGTCATCTTCCTGTATTCGACCGAGACCAAACTCGCCGCCGTCACCATCATCAACATGGACGAATCCGGCTTCACCGCCGCCGCCGCGGCCATGGCGGTGGCCATCGTCGCGACGTCGGCCAGCGTCAAGATCGTGCACCTGCTGATCACCCGCCGGCTCGAACGCAGGACACAGGCCTGGCGCCAGCGCTGAGCGCGAACGCGGCCATCGGCGCCAGGCTCCGGCAGGCGCGTCGATCCGCGAACCGTGCGGCGTGGTCCTACTCGCGTGTTTCCTCGATTCCTGCCTGCGCGCCTGCATGTGAATGGCATGATGGGGTTCCCTCCACACCCGGCTTTCGACCCATGGTGACACCCCGATTCCAGCCGGCCTTCCGAGCGGTTCCGATGCGATGAATACCGCCGCCGTCATCCAACAGGCGCCACTGGGGGCCCATGGGCTGGCGATGATCGTGTTTGCCGTCGCCGTCTTCGCCGTGTTCATCTGGGACCGCTGGCCGATCGCGACCGTGAGCCTGTTCGTGCTGGCGGCCATTCCGCTGGGCTTCGTGCTCGCGCCGCTCGCCGATGCCCAGGGGCCGGTCGATCCGACGCGTTTTTTCCTCGGCCTGGGCCATCCCGCCCTGGTGGCCATCTGCGCGTTGATGGTGCTGGGGCAGGCGCTGGTCGTCACCGGCGCACTCGAGCCCGTCGCTCGCCGCCTGTCGACCTGGGTCACCCGGCGCCCGCGGCTTGCCCTGCTGGCCGTGTTGCTGGGTGCGGCCAGCGTCAGCGGCCTGATCAACGACACGCCGGTGGTGGTGTTGCTGATCCCGTTGATCCTGGCTGCGGCGGCGCGCGCCCGCGTAGCCGCCGGCGCGATGCTGTTGCCGATGAACTATGCCGTGTTGATGGGCGGCATGGCCACGTCCATCGGAACGTCCACCAACCTCATCGTCGTTGCGCTGGCCACCGGGCTGGGTGTGACCGGCCTGGGCATGTTCAGCTTCACCGGCATCGTCGCGGTTGCCGCGGTGCCGGCCATGGCCTATCTGTGGCTGGTCGCGCCACGCCTGCTGGCCCATGTGCAACCGCGCGCCGAACAACTGTCGGAGCAGGTGTTCGACGCCGAGCTGAGCATCACCGAAGGCAGTTCCTTCGAAGGCCAGACGCTGCGCGAGGCGTTCGGTGCCAGCGGCAACCGCCTGCAGCTGGTCGAGTTGCGGCGCAACAAGCTGTCCATCGTCAAGCTGCCCTCGGTCACCTTGCGTGCCGGCGACACCTTGGTGGTGCAGGGCACGGCGCGCGACCTGAAGGACCTCGAGACCACGCTCGACGCGCCCTTGCACAGCCTGCGCGAGAAAGCCGGGGAACAGGGCAAAGACAAGACTGACGAGGCGAGCGACAAGGAGGCCGGCGACAAGCCGGACGGCGAGGTGGCGGAGGGGGCGGAGAAGGCCGAGGCCGTGCCTTCGGCCATGGTGGCACAGCTCGTCGTGGTCAATGAGTCGCCACTGGTGCGCCGTACGGTACGCCAGGAGCGGCTGGCGGAGCGCTACGGCGTGATCGTCGTGGGCCTGCGACCCCGCACCAAGCCCGAGGGCTGGGAACGCCAGAGCCTGGCCGACCGCATGGTCCGGGGTGGCGACATCCTGTTGCTGCAGGGCAAGAACGAGGACATCGCGCGTGTGCAACGCGACGGCTACGGCCTGCTGCTCGATGCCCGCTACACCTTGCCGCGCCAGGAGAAGGCCTGGATCGCACTGGCCGTGATGGCTGCCGTGGTCGTGCTGGCGGCGACCAAGACCCTGCCGATCGCGCTGGCCGCACTCGCCGGCGTGATCGTGCTGCTGCTGGCGCGGTGCGTGTCCTGGGACGACGTCGCGCAGTCCTTGTCGGTCAAGGTCATCCTGCTCGTGGCTTCCAGCCTTGCGTTGGGCGACGCGCTGAGCGTGACCGGCGCCACGGCCTGGGGCGCGCAGCAGCTGGCTGGCCTGACCGACACCCTGGGGCCGAACTGGCTGCTGGTGTTGCTGATGGGCCTGATGGGGCTGTTGACGAACTTCGTGTCCAACAATGCGGCAGCCGCCATCGGCACGCCGCTGGGCGTCGAGCTGGCGCGCTCGCTGGGCGTGAACCCGGAACCGTTCGTGCTGGCCGTGTTGTTCGGCTGCAACCTGTGTTACCTCACGCCCATGGGTTACCAGACCAACCTGCTGGTGATGAACGCCGGCGGCTACCGGTTCGGCGACTTCGTGCGGGTCGGCACGCCGCTGTTCCTGATCATGTGGGCGGGGCTGTCGTACGGCTTGATCCTGCAATACGGCCTGTAGCCGGCGCCCGCCGTCACAGGCTGCTCAGTCGCGCCTGCCTGCGCTCGCCCCAGATCTCCAGCAGCGCCGCCGTGTCGCGATGGTCCCGTTGCGCGGCAGCACCGCGCACATATCCCAGGCCGACACAGGCGCCGGCCTTCGGGCTCCAGCCCGCCGACGTCAGCTCGCCGACCGGCGCGCCGTCGAGCACGATGGTTTCTCCGCCCCAGGCATAGGCTTCGGGATCGTCCAGCACGATGCGCACCAGCCGCTTGCGCAGTGGCTGGCCCTGATTGCGACGCAAGGCCTGCTGGCCGATGAACGGCGTGGCCTTGTCGAGCTGGACGGCGAACATCATGCCCGCGTCCAGCGGGGTTTCGTCGGGGCCGATCTCGGCGCCCCAGGCGCGGCGGTCCATCTCGATGCGCAGTGCATCCAGTGCGTAATATCCGGCGTCGGTGAGCCCCAGGTCCCGGCCGGCGTCGGTCAGGGCCTGGTAGACATGGCGCGTCATCTCGACCGGCACGTACAACTCGTAGCCTGGTCCGCCGACATAACTCATGCGCGCCGCGCGCACCCGCGCAAAACCCAGGTCGATCAGCCGTGTCCAGGAGAACTTCAACGGGTCGGTGCCGAAGGCGTCGCCGCTGACACGCGCCAACAACGCATCCGCGTTCGGACCCATGATCGACAAGGTGCAATACAAGGCCGACAGGTCGGTCAGGATGGCGTGTTCGCTCGGCTCGATGTGGCGCGAGATCCAGTCGAAGTCGCGGGTCGTCTGGCTCGAGCCCGTGACGATCAGGAAACGGTCGCCGAAGCGGTCGGGTTTCTGCCGGATGATGGTCAGGTCGCTTTCGAAACCACCGCGTTCGTTGAGCATCGCGGTGTACACCATCTTGTCGACCGGCACGTCGATGTCGTTGGCGCACAGGCGCTGCAACACGGCCAGGGCCCCGTGGCCTTGCAGCTGCAGCTTGGAAAACGAACTCTGGTCGTAGATGGCGACGGCCTCGCGCGTGGCGCGTTGTTCGGCCATCACCCAGGGCAGCCAATGGGGCTTGCCCAGTGTGTGCATGGGCGCCGCGGCGTCGTCCGGCCGGAAGTAGTTGACCCGCTCCCAGCCGTTCTTGCTGCCGAACTCCGCGCCCTTGGCGGCCAGTGCGTCGTACAGCGGCGAGGTGCGCAGCGGCCGGGCGGTTACCAGTTCCTGGCGCGGCCAGCGCATCGCGTAATGCAGGCCCAGGGTCTCGGCGGTGCGTTCGAACAAGGCCTTGCGGTTGCCGGTGAAGGCGGCGAAACGCCGGATGTCGACGTCCCACAGGTCGGTGCCCGGTTCACCCTGGATGATCCATTCCGCGATCAGCCGGCCGGCGCCGCCGGAGTTCGCGATGCCGGCCGAGTTGAAGCCGGCGCAGACGAAATAGTTGCGCAGCTCCGGCGCCTCGCCGAGGATGAAGTTGCCGTCCGGCGTGAAACTCTCCGGGCCATTGAGCAGCATCTTGATCTCGGCCGTCTCCAGGCACGGCGTGCGGTGGATGGCATTGGTCATCAGCGGCTCGAACTGGTCCCAGTCCTCGCCCAGCAGCTCGAACTGGAAGGTGGCCGGGATCGGATCCACCTTCCACGGCTTGGCGACCGGCTCGAAGCCGCCCATCACGATGCCGCCGACCTCTTCCTTGTAGTAGATGAAACCGTCCGGGTCCCGCACCACCGGCATCGATGGCGTCACGCCATCGATCCGGCCGGTCACCACATAGAAATGCTCGGCCGAATACAGCGGCACGTTGACACCGGCCAGGCGGCCGAACTGGCGCGCCCACTGGCCGGCGCAATTGACGACGACCTGGCAGCGGATCTCGCCCTGCGCCGTGCGCACACCGACCGCACGGCCGTTCTCGATCAGCACGCCGGTGACCTCGATGCTCTCGACGATCTTCACGCCGCGGTTGCGCGCGCCCTTGGCCAGCGACATGCACAGGTCGGCCGGATTCGCCTTGCCGTCACCCGGCAACCAGATGCCGCCCTGCAGGTCCTCGGTGCGCATGATGGGCACGCGCTCGGCGATCTCCGCGCGGTCGATCAGGTGGCATTCGACGCCGAAGCTGTTGGCCATCGCCAGCTGCTTTTTCAGCACCTGCATGCGTTCGGGCGTCTTCGCGACGTTGACGCTGCCGCACTGCTTCCAGCCGGTCGCCAGGCCTGTCTCGGCCTCGAGCGTGCTGTACAGCTCGATGCCGTATTTGCTCATCGCCGTCATGTTGCGGTTCGGCCGCATCTGGCCCACCAGGCCGGCCGCATGCCAGGTGGTACCGCTGGTCAGCTTGCCCTGTTCGAGCAGCACGACGTCGGTCCGGCCCATCTTCGCCAGGTGGTAGGCGGTCGAGCATCCGGCGATGCCGCCGCCGACGATGACGATGTCTGCCTGAGTGGGTAGATCCATGATGCAATCCTTTTCAATGAGGTCGGACGGCGCCGCGCTTCAGCCCAGCCGCAGCGCCATCACGCCGGAGACGATCACGCAGGTGCCCACGGCCCGGCGCACGGTGAACACTTCCTTCAGGAACCAGACGCCGAGCAAGGCGGCGAACAACACCGAGGTTTCGCGCAATGCGGCCACCGTGGCCACCGGCGCCTGCGTCATCGCCCACAAGGCGACGGCGTAGGAGCCGATCGACGCGGCCGCACCGCCCAGGCCGATCGGCCAGCGGTGCCGGATATACGACCCCACCGCCCATTTGCGGCGCGCGAACACGATCAATGCGAATGGCCAGCCGTCGATCAGGAACAAGGTGGCGACATACTGCATGGCGCTGCCGGTGGCGCGTACGCCCAAGGCATCGACGACGGTGTAGCTGGCGATGATGACGGCGTTGACCAGCGCGAACTGCACCGCACGAGGCGAGTCGAATGCGTGTTTGCTCAGTCCCAGCGTGATTACGCCGATACACACGCCCACGACACCGACCCAGGCCAGCGGCGACAAGGTCTCGCCCAGCGTGATCGACGCCGACAACGCCACCAGCAGCGGAGCCGAACCCCGCATCAGCGGATAGGTCAGCCCCAGTTCGCCGTGCCGGTAGGCGCCCGACAACGCGACGTAGTAGCCGATATGGATGACGATGGACGCCGCGATGAAGGGCCAGGCTTCGGGCGGCGGCCAGCCGAACCACGCGACCAGCGGAATGGCCAGGAACGAGGCCAGCAGGTTGATCAGTGCGGTGTCCAGCGCCTTGTCGGTGCTGGACTTGACCAGCGCGTTCCAGCTCGCATGCAGGAAGGCACCGAACAGCACCGCCAGCACCACCGGCCAGGTCAGTTCCACGTTGCGTGTACTCCGCGATCCATGGCCGGGGTGTTGCCCATGGCCTCAGGCCCAGGGCAGCGAGTAGGTCTTGATGTTGGTGAAACTCTTGATCGCCTCCTGCACACCTTCCTTGTAGCCCAGGCCGGAGTCCTTGATGCCACCGAACGGCGTGAGTTCGAGCCGGTAACCCGGCACCTCGCGCACGTTGACCGAGCCGACCTCGAGTTCGCTGACGAAACGGGTGATGTAGTCGAGCCGGTTCGTGCACACGCCGCTGGACAGACCGTAGGTGGTGCCGTTGGAGATGCGGATCGCCTCGTCGATGTTCTTGAAGCGGATGATCGGCGAGACCGGGCCGAAGGTTTCTTCCTTGACCAGCAGCATGTCGGGCCGTACCCGGTCCACCACGGTGGGCGCGTACAAGGCGCCACGCCGTTCGTTGCCGACCAGCAGTTGCGCGCCCTGCGCCACGGCATCGTTGACACGCGACTCGAACAGTCTCGCGGCTGCCTCGTCGATGACGGTGCCCATGTCCATGGCCTTGTCGCTCGGGTCGCCGTATTTCCAGGCGCGGGTCTTGGCCACGACCTGCTCGACGAAGGCGTCGGCCACCGCCTCGTGCACCAGCATGCGCTTGACCGCGGTGCAGCGCTGGCCGGAGTTCTTGTACGAGCCGGCCACCGCCAGCGACGAGGCCTCGTCGATGTCGGCGTCCTCCATCACGATCAGCGGGTCGTTGCCGCCGAGCTCGAGCACCATGCGCCTGTAGCCGGCTTTCGATGCGATGTACTTGCCGATCGCCACGCCGCCGGTGAAGGTGATCAGGTCCACGTGTTCGTTCGTGATCAGTTCGTCGGCGATCTCGCGCGGGTCGCCGGTGACGACGCTGAACATCTCGGGCGGCAATCCCGCCTCGTACAACATGTCGGCCAGCAGCAGGGCCGAGAACGGCACCTTTTCCGACGGCTTGAGCACCATGCGGTTGTTCGTCACGATGCTCGGTATCACCTTGTGCGCAACCTGGTTCATCGGATGGTTGAACGGCGTGATCGCGCAGATCACGCCCAGCAGCGGCGCGCGCTGCGTGAACACGCGGCGCTTCTTGCCGTGATGCGTCAGGTCGCAGCTGAAGATCTGGCCGTCGTCCTTGAGCACCTCGTTGGCGCCGAACAGGAACACGTCGCTGACGCGGCCGGCCTCGTAGATCGCGTCTTTCAGACACAGGCCGGATTCGGCCGAGATCAGCGCCGCGACCTCGTCGATCCGGCGCGTCGCGATCGCGGCGGACTTGTTCAGGATGGCGGCGCGTTCGAAACGCGTCAGCGTCGGCTTGTACGCGTGGGCCTTGGCGAAGATGGCGCGCACCTCTTCCAGCGTGGCCTTGGGCACGGTGCCGATGGCCGCGCCCGTGTAGGGGTTGGTGACGATGATGGCACGGTCGCCGCTGCGTTCGGCGCCGACCCGGGCGCCGGCCAGGCGCATCGCGTTGAGGTGGTGGTCCCGGATGAACTGCTCGATCATGATGCGCACTCCGCAGGCGGCTTATTGGGCGTGGTTCAGAGCCAGGTCGAAGGCGTCGAAATTGCGGAACCGGCGGCTGCGGTCGAGCGCCGGCATCGCGCGGTTCAGGATCAGCGGCACCCGCTGTTCGCTGATGCCGCCGTGCGAGCGCAGCGGCACCTCGAGCGCCGACAGGTCATGGCGCGCGGCGCTGGTGCCGATCACGGTGAACCGTTCGGACACCACGACGATGTCGCCGATGCGGTCTGCGGGCAGCTCGAAACGCTCGGCCGCCTGCTCGCGCGTGAGCACCGCCTCCATGCCCTTGACCGCGGCGAGCCGCGCGCAGGCCGCTGCGACGTCGCAGTCCTTCGGCAGGTAGACGGTGGCGAACGAGCCCAGCGCACCGTGGTGCACGACGTACGGGTCGGTGATCGGCAGAATGACCCGCGCCGCCTTCTCGCCGAGCCAGGCGTCGAACCAGTCCTGCAGGTAGAACACGTCGGGCGTGCCGTCCATCGCCGCCTTGGCGTTCATGCCGTGGTCGGCGGTCAGCGCGATGACGCAGCCCATGTCATCGAGTTGCCCCAGGTAGCTGTCCATCATGGCGTAGAACGCGTTCGCGCCGGGCGTGCCGGGCGCGTGCTTGTGCTGGATGTAGTCGGTGGTGGACAGGTACATCACATCGGGCCGTTGTGTCTGCATGAGCTTGACGCCGGCGGCGAACACGAACTCCGACAGCTCGGCGCTGTAGACGCTGGGCACCGGCTTGCCGACCAGATCGACCATGTTCTCGATGCCGTTCTCGGCCAGCGTGACCTGGTCCGCCTTCTCGGACGAGAAGCAGATGCCTTTCATCTTGTGGCCGAGCAAGGCGCGCAGCTTGTCCTTGGCGGTGATCACCGCCACCGACTTGCCGGCGTCGGCGAGCGCCGCGAGCAGCGTCGGGGCGCGCAGCCACTTGGCGTCGTTCATCATGACCTCGGTGCCGCTGGCCGTGTCGTACAGGTAGTTGCCGCAGATGCCGTGCACGCTGGGTGGTGCGCCGGTGACGATGGACAGGTTGTTCGGGTTCGTGAAACTGGGCACGACGCAATCGGCGATCAGGCCCGAGCCCTTGGCCAGCGTTTTCCTGAGCCAGGGCATGTGACCGGTGGCCACGGCCTGGGCCAGGTAGTCGGGCTCGCAGCCGTCGACGCAGACGACGACGGTGGGTGTGTTCGGCAGCTTGTAGCTGCGGTTGTTGACGTTCAACATGGAGACGGCGCTTTCAGAATGGGTTGGACGGGGACTCGGCGCCGTGGCGCTGCTCCTCGTTTTCGATGGTGCGTGTGCGGCTGTTCATCGCATGGTCGAACAAGGCGCGGCCGGCGGTGTCGGGATTGCCGGACTTGATGGCCTCGAGGATCTCCCAGTGCGCGTGGGCCGAGACCGGCAAGACGTTGCGACCGGCCAGGTTCAGGCGGCGAAACAGCGAGATCTCCTTGACCAGCTTGCGGTAGATCGTGGCCAGCTTGCGATTGCCGGCCATGTCGACGAGACGGTCGTGGAACTGCAGGTTCAGCAGGTGGTAGGTATGCGAGTCGGAGGCCTTGACCGCGTCTTCCATCGCATGGACCAGGGCTTCGATCTCCTGCTGTTGCGCCGGGGTCATCGTGCCGGCCAGGCGCCGGCCGACCAGCTCTTCCATCGTCGCGCGCAACTCGAAGATCTCGAGCGCCTCGTCGAGCGGGATGTCGCGCACGAACACGCCGCGGTTTTTCTCGGTGCGCACCAGCCCGGCTTCGTCGAGCATGCGAAAGGCTTCGCGCACCGGGCCACGCGAGACGCCGAGCTTGAGCGCGAGTGCGGCTTCATTGAGCTTGTCGCCGGGGGCGTATTCGCCGGCCAGGATGGCGCGTTCGACCTCCTGCTGGACCGCCATCGTCAATGAACTCGACTGCAACAGGGCAATCGTGGGCGATGGGAGCGGGGTCGTGGACATGGCGTGTGCGTGAACAGGCATGCCGGGATTGAAGCACAAAACTTCGAATTGTCAACAATTTACAAAAAACAATTGACAAGGCAGAAGGCCCAATCGGACAATCCGGCGCAGGCTGTGCCATCCATGGGCAGCCGCGCCAAGCCTCTACTGTCTCACCAATGAAGGACCCGCCCATGGACAGGGACAAGATTCTTCTCACCCCCGGCCCCTTGACGACGACGCTGCGCACCAAGCTCGCGATGTTGCGCGACTGGGGCTCGTGGGACGCCGATTTCAATGCCGTTACGGCCGGCTTGCGCCGCAGCCTGTTGCAGATCGTGCACGGCACGGAGTCGCATGTGGTGGTGCCGTTGCAGGGCAGCGGCACGTTCAGTGTCGAGGCCGCGGTGGCCACCGTCGTGCCTCGCGATGGCCATGTGCTGGTGCTCGACAACGGCGCCTATTGCAAGCGCGCCGCCAGGCTCACGACGATGATGGGACGGCGCTGCACCGTGCTGGCCTTCGACGAGGCGCAGCCGGTGTCCGCCGCGGCGCTGGACGACAAGTTGCAATCCGACGCCAGCATCAGCCATGTCGTACTGATCCATTGCGAGACCGGTGCAGGCGTGCTCAACCCGTTGCAGGCGGTGGCCGATGTTTGCGAGAAACATGGCAAGGGCCTGATCGTCGATGCCATGAGTTCGTTCGGCGCGCTGGAGATCGATGCGCGCAAGACCCGCTTCGATGCGCTGGTCGCGGCCAGCGGCAAGTGCCTGGAAGGCGTGCCGGGCATGGGTTTCGTGTTCATACGCAAGGCTGTCCTCGATGGCTGTGCCGGCAACAGCCAGTCGCTGGCGATGGACCTGCACGATCAATACGTCTACATGGAAAAGACGACGCAGTGGCGCTTCACGCCGCCCACGCACGTGGTCGTGGCATTGGCCGAAGCGGTCAGGCAGTTCGAGGAGGAAGGCGGACAACCAGCGCGGCTGGCGCGTTATACGGCCAACTACGAGGTACTGGTGCAGGGTATGGCGGCGCTGGGTTTCAAGCCCTTCCTGGATCCTGCGGTGCAGGCGCCGATCATCGTGACCTTCCACGCGCCCGACGATCCGAACTACGAATTCAAGGCGTTCTACGAGGCCGCCAAGCAACATGGTTTCATCCTGTACCCGGGCAAGCTGACGCAGATCGAGACCTTCCGGGTCGGGTGCATCGGGGCGATCGGGCCGGACGAGATGCGCCAGGCGGTTCAGGCGATTCACCTGGCCATGCAGGAGATCGGAATAGACTAGATCTGAAACGCAGCCAAAACGTATTGAAAACGCATCCGAAGGAATCTAAAATGGCCCCGATTATCCAATTGGAGCCGAAATGCCCAACATTTCCGTAAAAGACGTGCCGGAGCAATGGGCGGATGCCTTGCGCCGGCGCGCCGCTCGCAACCACCGTTCCCTGCAAGGTGAATTGATGGCCATCATCGAAAGCGCCTTGCAGGAGCCGGCGCAAGCCGCTGCCGCATCCCATGTTGCACCTGACGCCGGCTCAAACAGCGTCGTCGTCGGCTACGGTGCCGGTGGTCATCCGATCATTCGGCGTGGCTGGAAGACGGTGGATCAGATCGCTGCCGAACTGCATGCCAAATATCCTGAACCGGTGCGCGATGTGCCACTGGGTGTAGACATCATTCGACAGGATCGGGACTCGCGGTGACCACCCCGTCGCACCGCTTGCATATCGCCGAACCACCGGCGGCATACCTGGTTCGCAGCCCGCTGGTTGTCGACTGCAGCACGGTTGCCGGGGTGCTGTTCCAGGAGCACTGGTGGGAACAGGCGACGCAAAGAATAAGCAACCGGTCGCTGCACGCACCCTATCTTCTGGATGTGGAGTTGGCCAACGTGGCCGTCAAGAAGCAGCGCCAGGGGCACACACCCATGGTGGACGACGCCATGACGCGCTTCAAGGCCATGGAGATGCAACTGCATCCCATCGAGGCGCGCGATGTCATCACGCTGGCACTGCAATACGGACTGTCGGCATACGACGCGTCCTACCTCTGGTTGGCCGCCGAACTCAAGGCGCCATTGGCGACATTCGACGAAAAGCTCGCGGCGGCCGCCCAAGACCATCTGGCAGGCCTGACCTGACGCAAAATTCCCCATGTCCCAAAGCCCCTCCGCCAACTATCAAGAGCGATTTCTGAGCCTGATCCGCAAGGACATCCTCAAACTCGATCTGGCCGAACTTGACTTCGGCATTTACCGCATCCTCAACTACCGGCGGGACCAGGTCCTGGAGTACCTGGAATCGAAACTGCCTGCGCGCATCACGGCATGGACCGACGCCCTTGCGCAGGCCAGTGGCAATGCGTTGGCCGAGACAGAGGCAGCCAATTGCTATTACCACCTGCATACATTTTTCGGCCGCTATTGGGACGATGGCGATTTCATTCCCCGTGCCCGGCGCGGCGGCAGCGCGGCCTATGCAGTTCCGTACAACGGGCAGGACACCCATTTCCACTGGGCCACAAAAGGCAGCCACTATGTCAAGAGTGGCGAATTGTTTGCACGGTTCGCCTACCGTGACGGTCCACGGGAGGTGCGCTTCGTTATCGCCCAGGCCGAGATCGACAAGGACAATGCCAAGGGCAATGCGCGCTACTTCTTTCCAGTATCTCTGGCGGCGGAAGATGGTGACTATGTCTTGACCTGGCAGTGGCGCGCGCCGACCGAAGCCGAAAACCGGCGCTACAAGACCAGGGGTGGAACCAATACCACCGCGCAATCCGGGGAAGGGGCAACAGCAGACGCGCCTGCCGCCGACGGCGCCACCATGCAGGATCGATTGCTGAACGCATGGCTAGGTGGCGTCGACTTCAAGTCTGCCAAGCCCGCCAAGGCACTGGACCCAGTCAAATTGGCCGAGAACGCGCGTCGCTTCGTGCGCAAGAACACCAGCGACTTCTTCGTGCACCCGCATTTGGGCGATTTCCTGCGTGGCGAACTCGATGTGTATCTGAAGCACGAGTTCGTCCAGATGTGGGACGCCGCAGACACCGAACTGCCGCGTATCCGCGCCAAGTTCAAACTGGTGCGCGACATTGCGCTGGATCTGATCGCGTTCCTGGACCAGATCGAGCGCTTCCAGGCCACACTCTTCGAAAAGCGCAAGTTCGTCTTGCAGGCCGACTACCTGGTGCAGTGCAGCTGGCTCCAGCGCGAAGGCGGCGCCGAGGGCCAGAAACTGGTAGCCGAGGCCAGCGCCCATGCCGGGCAGGCGGGTGAGTGGGCGAAGTGGGTCGGTGATGCGTCGAAAAAGCCCAGTGGCAAGAAATTGTTGACAGCCTACCCCCACCTGCCCCTGCATACCCGGCACTTCGATGGCGACTTCAAGGCGCGGGTGTTGGCGTGCTTCGAAGACCTCGAAGCCGCGTTAGGTGGCGAGCTGGTCCATGCTGACAACTACGCAGCCCTGCGCACGCTGGAGCCGGCGTATCGGGAGCGGGTGAAGTGTATTTATATTGATCCGCCGTACAACACGGACGCCGGCCCAATTGACTACAAGAATGGACTGCGTAACTCGTCGTGGATGTCAATGATTAACTCGCGACTGAAATATAGCCAAGCATTGCTTCGCAATGATGGAATTACGGCTGTGACGATCGACGACTACCAAGTCCATGAGCTTGGATTGCTCCTCAATGATCAGTTTCAGCGCGAAATGCAGCTGGGTACAGCAGTTATTCGAAACAACCCCTCGGGTAGATCTACTGTTCGCGGGTTTTCCTTATGCCATGAGTACGCTTTCTTCTTCGCCAAAAGCGAAAGCACCGGATTCGAAAGGTTCCCTCGAACCGACAAGCAACTAGAAAGGTTCTCGGTCGAGGAGGGAGCGCATGTTGATTGGCGAAACTTCCGAAAGGACGGCGGAGCAGTTACACATAGGTCTGTGAGACCGAAGCAGTATTACGCTCTTTACGTGAATCCCAAATCACTGACTGTCCGAGTCCCTGAAATGGAATGGCAGCGCGAAACAAGGGAGTGGAAGGAACTCGAAAAACCAAAGCAAGGCGAAGTTCGGGTATTTCCAGTTGACGAAAAGGGTAGAGAACGCGTCTGGAGTTTTAATAATGCGTCGGCCACCGAGAACATTGATGATCTTCAAGTGCGTATAGGGGGCGATGGCAAGCCTTCTGTTTTCAGGAGACACGTTCCATCTGACGGGGTTTTGCCTAGATCCTGGTGGGATAAGCCGACTTACGCAGCGCGCGAATATGGGAGCGCGACACTCACACAAATGTTCGGTGAAACTGGGACATTTACTTTCGCCAAGGCGCCAGCAGCGGTTCAAGACTGCATTTGGATAAGCGGGTTATCCAGTGATTCGGAGGAAATAGCACTCGATTTCTTCGCTGGTTCGGCAACAACCGGACATGCCGTCATATCTCTCAATCGAAGTGACAACGGAGCCCGCAAGTTCATATTGGTCGAACAAGGCGACTACTTCGACACTGTCACCCTGCCCCGCATTGCCAAGGTCATGACCTCCCCCGAATGGAAGGACGGAAAACCCAGAGACACGGTACAGCACGACGACGCAGGCGACCCTGAACACTGGAGCCGACGGACCTTGCCCTTGGTGCGGGTGTTGCGGCTGGAACGGTATGAAGACAGCCTGAACGCGCTGGAGTTCGTCGCACCACCGCATGACGATTCCGGACAAGGTGCCATTGACCTGGTCGCGTACGACGCGCAGGAGCATTTGCTGCGTTATTGGTTGATGGACGACAGTGCGGGCCATGCGGTTCGGCTGTCCACCGACAAACTGGATAGCCCCTTCGATTACAAGCTGACGCTGCATGAGCCCGCAGGCGCACGGGAGGCCGCGGTCGACATGCAGGAGACTGCACGGCTCTTGCTTGGGCTGGTACCCAGGCGCCAGCGCGAATGCCGGGACCCGCATGGACAGCGTCACCAGTTGATGGAAGCCGTGATGGCGAACGACCTCGCCCGCGGTGTGCCACAACCCGGACCGGTGCTGTTGTGGCTGCGCACCGTCGACGATGCCCGCAGTCACACGCTTGCCAAGGCAGAACACGACTGGCTTGCCGCGCAGGTGCAGGGCATGTTCGGACGGCCGTTGTCGGGCTATGCCCGCATCTACCACAACCGCGCTGCGTTCTGGCCGGCCGGCGAACGCGGTGAGAGTATCGACAGTCTGCTGGCCGAGCGCATGATGGAGCGCGCGCACTGATGGCTGCGTCGACGCGTGTCAACCAGCGGTTCGACCGCAGCCTGTTGCTGGTGCGGTGGTTGGCCGACGAACTGGGCGGGCGTTACAGCGAGTTGCTGGAGCGCATCAAGGAGGCGCCCGACGCTGGCGCAGCGGGCGCGTCGGCGCGCTTGATGGCCGTGTTGTCGCGCAGCGGCCTGCGTGTGGCTCCCGAAGCACTGGTGCGCGCCGAGCGCGCATTCATGGCGGATTGGGCAGAGATCGCGCGATCGCGCGAGACAGCGTCCGGCGAACGGTTCAGGCTCACACACTTCCAGTGGCTGGCGGCGTTGTTCGTCGAGCTGTACCTTGCCCGGTTGGCTGCGCCCTCTGGTCGCGCGGCTTTGACCGACGCGCTCAACGTATTGCGGGAGCAGGCCTTCGGCTACCTGCCCGAAGTGCGCCCCGCCGAACTGAACCGGCTGGCCCTGTGGATGGCCACCGGTAGTGGCAAGACCCTGATGCTGCACCTCAACACGCTGCAGTTCCTGCGTCACGCGCCGGCCATCCTGGGGCAATTGCCGCAGCGCATCATGCTGCTGACGCCCAGTGAGACCTTGTCCAACCAGCACCGACTGGAATTGGAACTGAGCGGGCTGGACGATATTTCGCTCGGGCGCTCGCTGGAAATTACCGAGCTGACCAAACTCTACTTGCCAGAAGGGCGTGATGGCGAACGTATCCGCGTAAAGGAGGGTGTGTCGGTCAATACCGACCAGTACCCCGGCCCGAATCTGTTGCTGGTCGATGAAGGTCACAAGGGCGGCAAGAGCAACTCGGGTGAAGAATCGGCGTTTCGGGAGCGCCGACAGGCGCTGGCCGGCACCCATGCGCGTTTCCCCGTAGAGGGTGTACCGGGGTTCGAGTTTGAGTACTCTGCCACCTTTGCGCAGATTGCCGACGGCGACCCTGGTTTCTTCGACGACTATGCGCGTTGCACCGTTTTCGACTATGGATACCGGCGCTTTCACGATGACGGATTCGGCAAGAGCCCACGGAGTCTGGTTACGCGCGACAGCCACGACCAGAACCTGGTACTGACGGCGGCATTGGTTGCCTTCTGGCGACAGGTTACCTACTTCTGCGCCGATGCCGATCGCGCTCGGCGTTACCGATTCAGCGCACCACTGGCGGTATTTGTCGGGCAAAGCGTCACCGGCAAGAGTCAGGACGTGGTTCAGGTGCTGGTCTTTCTGTCGCACTTTGCCGAGAACGCTGCATTTGCAACTCGCTTGCTCAATCAGGTACTGGATGCAACCCATCCGATCCAGCAAGCCCTTTTTTCCGCCCAGCTGAACCTGACGCATGAGCGCGCCTTGGGCGCCAAGTTGCTGCACACGACCATGTGCAGGGACCTGTTTGGCGGCACCGGGCGGTTGGCGGTTCGGGCTTTGTCCAAGGATGAACTGGGCATCCGCTTGCCGGGTGCCGAGCATGACCGCTGGTTCGGCACGGCCTATGTGGGGGATGCCGGCAAGCTGGCGACCGCACTGGCCGCCGCCGGTGTCGTGGTGGAGGATCCGGATGCGGTGACGGGCTCACTGTTCGATCGACTGTCGGACATGCCGGACGTCAAGTTCCTGGTCGGCGCGCGCAAGTTCATCGAAGGCTGGTCGAGCTTTCGGGTCAGCACTTTGGGGCTTCTTCAGATTGGCCGAAATGCCGGTACCCAAGTGATTCAGCTTTTCGGGCGGGGGGTACGGCTGGCTGGCGTTGGCGGGCAACTCAAACGCGCCAGCCACGTGCCGGCGCTGGGGCCACACCCGGCGGGCATTGACCTGGGCGAGACCTTGTATGTATTCGGGGTCAAAGCCGAGTACGTGCAAACCTGGCTGGACACTCTGAGCCGCGAAGGCATGCCAACACAAAGCGAAGTGGTGCCGGTAACTGTCCGGCCGGATCTGGACACTCTGGCTTTGCAGGCGCCGACACACGATCCGAAGCGTGACGACGCATTCAGTTCCGAGCCGGTGCCTTTTGTTGCCAGTGCGCACACGCCACCAGAAATCGATCTTTCCAGCCACTTGACCCTGCGCGATGGCACGGGTGATGTGCAGGTATTGGACGACGCGACGCAGTCTCTGTTGGCGACGCATGTGCTGGGGCGCTCGATCAGTGTCGAGAGCCTTTTCCAGCATGGCCAACGGTTTCTGCGGCAGCAGGGGTTGCAACAGGTGTGGGTGACACCGGGCGAAACAAGTCAGTGGCTGGCCGGCATACGGGTGTGCGTTCCGACAGCGCGTTTGCCGATTGCCGAGGATGACCAACTGCGACTGAAACAGGAAGTGCTGGCGCAATGGGAGGCCGCTTTGGCGCGCACTTGGAGGCGCGCGCGACTTTCATACCTGACCGAACTGCCATTGCTCGAGCCGATCACGCAGGTGCATGCGAATTTCCCGGTTCAAACCCAGCCCGACGGTACTGCGCGTCATGGTTATCGTGTCGAGGCCATGCTGGCTCAAGATGTGGTCAAGTCTGCGGTTGCGGCTT
>CAXBDR010000060.1:0-19793 GCA_963974265.1 uncultured Rhodoferax sp. | reverse complement strand
GGGCGCGATGCGGGCGTATCCGCGAGGGCGTCCGTCATGCCAGGGCCTCGAAACGCATGGAGAAGTCGATGGCCTTGACGTCCTTCGTCAAGGCGCCGACCGAGATCCGGTCCACGCCGGTCTCGGCCATCGCGCGCACCGTCTCGAGCGTGACGCCGCCCGAGATCTCGAGTTGCGCACGCCGTGATTCGCCCAGCGCCGCGTTGATGCGCACCGCCTCGCGCAAGTCGTCGGGCGCCATGTTGTCGAGCAGGATCATGCGCGCACCGGCGTCCAGCGCCTGGCGCAATTCGTCCAGGTTCTCGACCTCGACCTGCACGAACTGCGCCTGGGCCGCGACGTCGGCGACCTTCGCCATCACCGCGGCGATACCGCCGGCTGCCGCGATATGGTTCTCCTTGACCAGCACCGCATCGAACAGGCCCATGCGGTGGTTGCCGCCGCCGCCCATGCGAACCGCGTATTTCTGCGCGCGGCGCAGGCCGGGCACGGTCTTGCGCGTGTCGACGATCTGCGTGCCGGTGCCAGCCACCGCGTCGACGTACAGCGCGGTCTTGCTCGCCACGCCGCTGAGCAGCTGCAGGAAATTGAGCGCGGTGCGTTCGGCACTGAGCAGCGCCCGTGACGCGCCGCGAATCTCCACCACCACCTGGCCCGGCGCGCAGCGCTGGCCATCGGACACGAACCATTGCAGCGAGGCCGCCGGGTCGAGCGCGTGCACGGCGGCATCCACCCAGGGCGCGCCGCACACCACGGCATCTTCGCGCGCGGTAATGCGGGCCACGGCCTGGCCCTCGGGTACCAGCGAAGCGGTCAGGTCGCCCGGGCCGACGTCTTCGGCCAGGGCGGTTTCCAGGTCGGCGCGGGCAAGCGCCTGAATGTCTTCAGGATATGCGGGTTGCGAAATCATGGAAAGGGAAAAGAGCAGGAAAAGATGGGGCGGGACGACGGATGAAACGGGCGAAAAAGAGCCCGATTGTGTCACTGCAGCGACATTCGCCACGCGCGGCGCGATATGTACGGGCTTACCAAACGGTCAAGTTGCGGTGTTCGGCCGTCCGATCGCCTCGGCCCGGATCACGGCCTCGAGCAGTCCGGCGTCGCCGGTGGCATTGGGCAGCAACTGCTTGCGCAGCACGATGCGCACCTCGGGATTGACCGCGCCCATCTCCAGCACCGCATCGGTGGCCGCCTGGCGTGCCAGGCCCATCGCGGCTTCGATGGCCTGGGCCGGATCGCTGAACTGGCGGGTGCCCACCGGCGAATGCAGCACGAACAAACCACTGCCGTCACCCGCCACATGCACCGAGACGGTCCGGGCCACGACACCGGTGGCGGCACCGATGGCATTGGCAACGTCGCCGAATTCCGGGAACACGATCTGGCAACCCAGGCGCCGCCCGACCTCGCCGTAATAGACACCGACCGGCCCGCCGACCGCGACGACCGGGATCGTCGGCGTGATGCTGATGCGCGCCAGCCCCAGCATGCCGTCGCCGGCGCACACGGCCTGCACCAGCTTGTCCTCCTGCAGATGCTCGCCGACGGCGGTGTCCAGGATGGCGCGGGCGCTCAGCCGCACCGTCTCGCTCCAGACGTCGCGCGCAAACTGCTGCACCCGCTCGGGCGTGGGCAGCTTCATCTCGCGCAGCCGGCAACCGAGGTGGGCCGCCAGCATCGCCGCCGGCGTCGACCAGTTGTGCTGCAGGCCCAGCACATGGGCCGCGTCCGACGGCGTCAGGCCCCCGATCTGCACCAGGCCCTTGCGCTTGAGCGACAACACGGTGCGCTGGGCGCCAAAGGAACGCGCCAGCTTGCGCAGCGATTGCGGGCGCTCGCCCACCAGCGCCAGCATCTCGCGCTCGCGCGGACTCAGCTCGGCCGTGGCGGCGCCGGTGCGCGCGCCGAACGGCAGCAGCACGAACCGGCCATGCAGCGCGGAGCCGCCGTCCACGTCGGCGATGTCGGCCTCGAGCAGGTCGAGCAGTTCCGGATACAGGCTGCCGAGCAGGGCGACCGGCACGATGCGCTGCGGGCCCACCGCGAGCCGCCCGTTGGCGCCGATATGGATTTCGCTGTCGCCGCCCAGGCCGATGGTGCGCACGTCGATCGCACGCACCATGGTGCGCCAGCCGCCGACCTCGGCACCCTGCTCGCTGACCCGCGGCCGGCCGTCCTGCAGGATGCCCAGGTCGGTCGTCGTGCCGCCCATGTCGGACAGGATGAAGCTGCGCAGGCCGGACAACCACTGCGCGCCGACCAGGCTGGCCGCCGGCCCGGACAACACCGTCTCGATCGGCTTGAGCGCCACCGTCTCGGCCAGTGCCAGCGTGCCATCGCCCTTGACGATCATCAGCGGGCAGTGGATCTGCCACTGCGCCATGGCGCGGTGCACCGCGTCGATCAGCATCGAAACCCGGCCGATCAGCCGCGCGTTGAGTGCGGCGGTCAACGCGCGGCGCGGCGCATCGAGGTTGGAGGACAACTCGCTCGACACCGTGACCGGCTTGCCGGTGGCCGCGACGATATGCTCGCGCACCGCCTGCTCATGCGCGGCGTTGCGCACCGCGAAGGTCGAGGCCACGGCGAACGCGTCCACCGCGGGGGCGATGGTATCCAGGGCCTGCTGCAGCGCCTGCAGGTCAAGCGCGCGCACCACCTCGCCGTTGTGGTCATGGCCGCCATCGATGCGGATGACCGGCAGGCCCGGGAACGCCTGTGCGATGCCGGTGCGCTCGACCATGCGATCGTCGAAGCCGACCAGTACCACGGCCACCGGGCTTCCGTGGCCCTCGACCACGGCATTCGTGGCCAGCGTCGTCGACACCGACACCAGGCCGATGTCCTGCGGCGACAGGCCCTGCGGCAGCTGCGCCACCGCCAGGTTCAGCGCCTCGGTCACGCCGATGGCCAGGTCGCCCTTGGTCGTGATGGCCTTGGCACGCGCCAGCACGCGATGGCCCTGGGCCTCGATGACGGCGCAGTCGGTATAGGTGCCGCCGGTGTCGACGCCGATCAGGTAGGTGGGAGTGCTCATGGAAACTCGATGGCGGGATGGTCGTGGGCGCTCGCGAAAGGTCGCAGCCCGAGCATACTGTGCAACGGCCGCGACGATCGCTGCGTGACGGCGCGCAGACCGCCCATAATGACCGGATCCATGCACCTGCTCCGACCGTCCATCGACCGGGTACGTACGACATGCCGCTGCTGACCGGCCTGGCCTGGCTGCTGCTGTGCCAGACCGCCGGCGAGCTGCTGGCGCGTCTGCTGCAACTGCCGCTGCCCGGCCCGGTGCTGGGCATGTTGCTGCTGCTCGTGGCGTTGCGCTGGTCGCGGGTGCGCACGCCGGTGGGCGCGGTGGCCGACGCCTTGCTGGCCCACCTGTCGCTGCTGTTCGTGCCGGTGGGCGTGGGCGTGATGACGCACCTGGGACTGTTGTCGCAATACGGCCTGCGCATGCTGGTGGCCATCGTCGTATCGACCTGGATCGGGCTGGCGGTGACGGCGGTGGTGCTGCGCGTGTTGTTGCGTCGGCAACCGGCCGCGGGCGATTGACTGGCAGCGGGGCCGACACACCATGCAGGAATTCGTCCAGCTCTGGGTCTACCTGTCGACGACGCCGCTGTTCGGCCTGACCGCGACCATCGTGACCTACGTACTGGCACAGGCCGTCTATCTGCGGGTCGGCCAGGCACCCTGGGCCAACCCGGTGTTGTGGACGGTGCTGGTGCTGGCGGTGTTGCTGACGCTCAGCGGCACGCCGTATCCGCGTTATTTCTCGGGTGCGCAGTTCATCCATTTCCTGCTCGGACCGGCCGTGGTGGCATTGGCCTGGCCGTTGTGGCAACGCCGGGCCGAACTGCGCCGGCGGGCCGGCGCCATCGTGCTGGCGGGCCTGGCCGGCGGCGCCGCCGCCAGCCTGAGCGCGGTGGCGATCGGCTGGGCGCTCGGCCTGCCCGAAGAACTGCTGCGTTCGCTGGCCCCCAAGTCCGTCACCGCGCCGGTGGCCATGGGCATCGCCGAACAGATCGGCGGCATACCGGCGCTTGCGGCGGTATTCGCGGTGTTGACCGGGCTGGTCGGCGCGGTCAGCGGCAAATACCTGTTCGACGCGATCGGCGGCCTGTCGATGCCGGCGCGCGGTTTCGCGCTGGGCACCGCGTCGCACGGCATCGGCGCGGCGCGGGCACTGCAGGTGAATCCGGACGCAGGCGCCTATGCCGGGTTGGCGCTGGGCGTGCAGGTGGTGCTGGCAGCGCTGCTGATGCCGCTGCTGGCGCGGGCGTTCTGACGCCCCGCGCGGGCGCGGCGACAATGCCGGCACCGCACCGTTCCATGCCCTGCCCTGCCCATGAGCCACCCCTTCGCCAAGCTGATCGATCTGCATTACCTGGACCACGCCCAAGGCAGCAACCGGTTTCGCCTGACGGTCGAAGAAAAACACCTGAACCCCAACAAGGTCGTGCATGGCGCCGTGCTCTTCGCCATGGCCGACACCGGCATGGGCGCGGCCGTGCATCCAACCCTGGCCGACGGAGAAATGTGCGCCACGGTCGAGATCAAGATCAACTACTTCAAGCCGGTGCACACAGGCGACCTGGTCTGCACCACGACGCTGGTCAACCGGGGCAAGACGCTGGCGAACCTCGACGCGGTGGTCCACTGCGGCGAATTGCTGGTGGCCAAGGCCAACGGCACCTACGCGATCTTCCGGCCCAGCCAGCCGCGCGGCTGACGCGCCTGCCCTGCTACAGTCGTCGAGGGTCGTTTGTGCCCTCGAAAGAACCGCCATGAAGACCATCAAGTCCTTTCCCCGCAAGATCCGGGAAACCCCGAACACCTTCATCACCCTGGCCGACGGCTGCAAGCTGGCCGCGCGCATCTGGATGCCGGTCGACGCCGACAGGAAGCCGGTGCCGGCCATCCTCGAATACCTGCCCTACCGCAAGCGCGACGGCACCCATGTGCGTGATGCGCTGACGCACCCCTACCTGGCCGGGCACGGATATGCCTGCGTGCGCGTCGACATGCGCGGCAGCGGCGACTCCGACGGCCTGATGGAAGACGAATACACGCAGCAGGAGATGGACGACGCCGTCGAGGTCATCGCCTGGCTGGCCGAGCAACCGTGGTGCAGCGGCAGCGTCGGCATGATGGGCATCTCCTGGGGCGGCTTCAACGGCCTGCAGGTCGCAGCCCTGCAACCGCCGGCGCTCAAGGCGGTGGTCACGCTGTGTTCGACCGACGACCGCTACAGCGACGACATCCACTACAAGGGCGGCTGCCTGCTCAATGAAAACCTGGGCTGGTCGGCCACCATGTTCGCGTATTCGTCGCGGCCGCCGGATCCGGCGCTGGTCGGCGAGGCCTGGCGCGACCTGTGGCTGCAACGGCTGGAAAACGAGCCGCTGCTGGCCATCCCCTGGCTGGAGCATCCGCACCGCGACGCCTACTGGAAACACGGCTCGGTGTGCGAGGACATCGGCGCCATCCAGGCCGCCGTGCTGGCCGTGGGCGGCTGGAACGACGCCTATACCAATGCCGTGCCGCGCCTGGTCGGCTCGCTCAAGGCGCAGGCCCGGGGCATCATCGGCCCGTGGGCACACAAGTACCCGCATTTCGCGGTACCCGAGCCGCGCATCGGCTTCCTGCAGGAAATGCTGCGCTGGTGGGACCAGTGGCTCAAGGACATCGACACCGGCGTGAAGTCGGACCCGGCCTACCGCACCTACATCATGGAGCCCGGCAAGCCCGGCGCGTCGGTGGCGCAGATCGGCGGGCGCTGGGTCAGCGACCGCAACTGGCCGTCCGACATCCATGCGCTGCAGCGCCTGTACCTCAACACCAACGGCCTGGGCGGCGTCAAGGGCATGCCCGACAAGCGCATCATCCATTCGCCGCAGACCACTGGCGCCGACGCGGGCGAATACTGCATCATCTGGCTCGGACCGGAGTTCCCCGGCGACCAGCGGCGCGACGATTCCGGCTCCGTGACCTTCGACAGCGCGCCGCTGGCGCGCGACATCGACATCGTCGGCGCGACCCAGGTGCAGCTCAAGCTCAGCTCGGACAAGCCGGTGGCGAACATCGCGGTGCGGCTGAACGCCGTCTGGCCCGACGGCGCCGTATCGCGCCTGAGTTACGGCGTGCTCAACCTGTGCCACCGCGACAGCCACGAACACCCCGAGCCGCTGGAGCCGGGCAAGGCCTATACCGTGCGCATGCAGCTCGACGACGTGGCGGTCAAGGTGCGCAAGGGCCAGCGCCTGCGCATCAGCGTCTCGACCAGCTACTGGCCGCTGATCTGGCCCGCGCCCGAGGCGCCGACGCTGAGCCTGCACCTGGGCACGAGTTTCGTCGACCTGCCGCTGCGCAAGATCCGCAGCGAGGAAAAACCACCGACGTTCGCGCCCCCCGAAGCCGCGCCGCCGGTCAAGCAGATGGAGGTGCGGGCGCCGTCGAATCGGCGCGAACTGACGATCGACCAGAAGACCGGGGAACAGACGCTGAGCATCGTCGACGACTTCGGCGCCAGCACCATCGTCGAACACGGCCTGACCTTCGGCGCCGTCGGACGCGAGACCTACCGCATCCATCCGGACGACCCGTTGTCGGCACGCCAGGAATGCCACTGGACGGAAGAGCGCGCACGTGGCGACTGGAAGGTCCGCACCGAGACCTGGTCGGCCATGACGGCCAGCAAGACCCACTGGCACGTGACCGGCCGCCTGGAAGCCTACGAGGGCGACACGCTGGTGTTCAGCCGGGACTGGGACAAGAAGATCAGGCGCAAGCTGGTCTAGTACCGGTCAGCGCGGCCACACCTTCGTGGCGGCGCATGGCCAGCGCGTCAGTGTTGCAGGCGCGGCGCGAGCGCCACGCCGAAATGGCGTTGCACGATGTCGGCAATGTTCTCGAAACACGAGCCGTGGCGCACCACTTCGAGCGTCTCGCAGTTGAGCAGCGTCGACGATGCCTGCCAGTTGTGGTATTTCATCAGGCCGTAGTCGACCACCAGATCGGCAATGGCGGTGATCTCGGGCTCCATGTCCTCGACCCGGAACTTGGTGCCGTGCATGGACAGGTTGGCCGACGAGCCGAACAGCAGCGTCTGGCGCTCCCGGCTCAGCCGGGTGATCTCGCGGTGGAACGGGCCGGCGTTGAGCAGCATCAGCAGGGTATTGCCCTTGGTGCTGCGCTCGAAGGTGTCGGCGTCGAGCGCGCACAGCAGCGGATGGTCGGTGCGGCAGGGCGCGATCAGCCCGAGCGGCAGGTCGTAGTCCTGGGTGATGGCCTGGACGATGGCGCGGCCCCGTTCGCTGACGACATGCAGTTCCCGGTGCAGCGCATCGTCGCCCAGCATGGCGTTGAGCTTGCTCGGCGCGCGCTTCTTGGTATCGAAGATGCGACGCAGCGCCGGACGATGCGCAGCGATCAACGAATACCCGACGTCGTTGGGCAGGATGGCAATACCGCCACCAGCCATCACATCCATTGCCTTTTCCGCGTCGGCGCGGAGATTCAATACTGCCATCGATTTCCTCACTCCTGTACGACCGAAGACTGCCCGCGACGGCTGCGCAACCAGCGCGCGCCACGGCCACCCACCGGATATCCCACCAATTGCTCCACCATGTCGACCGTGTCGACCAGCGCCTGGATGTCGACGCCGGTGTCGAATCCGCACTGTCGCGCCATCAGCACCAGATCCTCGGTCGCCAGGTTGCCGGCTGCACCCGGTGCAAACGGACAACCGCCGAGCCCGCCGATGCTGGCATCGAAGCGCCGCACGCCCAGTTGCAGCGCGGCCCAGGCATTGGCCAGTGCCATGCCCCGGGTATCGTGCAGGTGCATGCCGATGCGCTCGGACGCGATGCCGGCGCGCAGCAACTGCTCCGTCAGCCGCTGCACCTGCGCCGGCGCCGCAGCCCCGATGGTGTCGGCGATCACGATCTCGCGAGCACCGGCCTGCTCCATTTCCAGTGCCAGTCGCACCACCCGGTCCATCGGCGTGGCACCCTCGAACGGACATTCGAAAGCCACTGCCAGGTAGGCACGGCAGTGCAGCGCCGCGTCGCTTGCGCGTTGCAGGGTCGCGATGCTGACGTCGGTCGCCGTACGCAAGTCCATGCCGATATTGCGTCGATTCATGGTGTCGGTGGACGACAACACGACGGCGATCTCGCGCGCCCCGGCGGTCATGGCGCGCTCCAGGCCGCGCAGATTGGGCACCAGGGCCGATACGCGGGCCTGGCCGGGCGGCGATACGCGCGGCAACAACTGGTCGGCGTCCGCCATCTGCGGCACGGCCTTGGGCGCGACGAAACTGGTCGCCTCGACACTGGGCAGTCCGGCGTCGAACAAGGCCTGGATCAAACGCAGCTTGTCCGCCGTGGCCAGCATCGCCGACTGGCTCTGCAGCCCGTCGCGCGGCCCGACATCGGTGATGACCAGGGCCTGTGTCATGCCGCCGCGACCGCGCCGGATGCGCGCAGGGCGTCGATCTTCTGCGCCGGATAACCCAGCATCTCCGACAACACGGCACGCGTGTGTGCACCCACGCCGGGCGGCATGCCATAGGCGGGACGGGCTGCGTCGGACAACTTCACCGGGTTGCCCGGCATGCGCACCGATGTCCCGCCGGGCAACGGCACCTCGACGACCATTTCGCGCGCCAGCACCTGGGGGTCGGACAATGCCTGCGCAAAGTCGTTCACCGGTCCGCAGGGAATCCGGGCCGCGCGCAGCCGCTCGAGCCAGACCGCGGTCGGCTGCTCGCGGAAGGCGCACGCGATCGCCGCATCGATACGGTCCTTGGCCGCCAGGCGCGCAGGTTGCTGGCGCAGTGCCGGGTCGAGCAACTCGGGCAAGGGCAGCATCTCCGCGAAACGGGCAAAAAACGCATCGCCGATACACGCCACCACGACATGGCCGTCCGCGGTCGGGTAGGTGTTGTAGGGCACGTGCACGAAGTGTCCGTTGCCGATGCGCGCAGGCACATGGCCCGACATCAGGTGCATGGTCGCCATGTAGTTGAGCAGCGAGATCTGCGCGTCGAGCATGCCGACGTCCACATGCTGGCCGCGGCCGGTGCGCTCGCGCGCCACCACGGCAGCCAGCACGCCGAGGGCGCCGAAGATGCCGCCACCCAGGTCGCCGATCGGGATGCCGGCGCGTATCGGGCTGTCGTCGGCGTTGCCGGTGATCGACATGCCTCCCCCCATGGCCTGCACCACCTGGTCGAACGCCGGGCGGCCGGTGTCGGGACCGGTCTCGCCGAAACCAGTCACGCTGCAGGTGATGATGCGCGGATTGATGGCACTGAGCGTGGCGTGGTCGATACCCAGGCGCTGCGTCACGCCGACGCTGAAGTTGTCGAAGACGATGTCGGCCTGGCGGACCAGGTCATGGAACACGGCCAATCCCGCGGGGGATTTCAGGTCCAGTGCCACGCTTTCCTTGCCGCGATTGAGTGTCAGGAAATAGGCGCCCATGCCATCGCGGGCATAGTCGCGGCTTGCGGCCAGCAGCTGGCGCGTGCCTTCGCCGGCGCCCGGGGGTTCGATCTTGATCGTGCGCACCCCGAGATCGCTGAGCAGCATGGTGCCGTACGGCCCGGACAACATATGGGTCAGGTCGAGCATGACCAGGCCGTCAAGCGACGCGGCGCTCGCGGGTGCATTCGATTGCGTGGCTTCTTGCATGGTTCTCTTCGTATGCCGTTCAGGCCGCGGTGCTCGCGGGCAGGAACAGCCAGTTCATTCCCAGCACGGACTGCAGATCGATCTCCAGCGTGCCGTCTTCATGCCGGCGGCATGGCAAATCCAGCCGCGCACACTGCGCGTGCAACCAGTCGAGGTCGGCGCCGCCCCATAACAGGGCCTGCGGCAATACGCTGGCATATCGCGCATCGGCAACGACCTCGATGGAGGCGTCGGGCAAGGCGAGTCGCTTGTGCCCCGCCTCGTCGTGCACCAGCCGTGCACCGGCCGCGCACAGTTGCTCCGCCCACGGCGCCAGCGCCGCGGCCGGACCGGCGTAGCGGATGCCGAGCAATGCGCGCGCACGATTGTCATGAGCCAGCAGGCGTGCGTTGCGCAACAACCCGGGTGTCCGATGCTCGACCCAGCACAGGTAGGACGGGTCCCGCGCCGTCCAGGCGGACCCGAAGTAGGCGAATCGTGCCGTGCCCTGCAGGTCGTGTTCGTGCACGGGCCGGGACCAGTACGGCACCTCGCCCGCCTGCACACCGTCGGCCGTCCGTCGCGCATGGCAGGCCACGGCATCGCCGGTTCCGAACGCCACGACATGCAGGCCGTGGCGCTGCGACGGTGCGCTGGCCAGCTGGTGGCCCGCGTCCGGGTCGGTGATCTGCATCAGCTCGACGTAGCCGCTGTGCAGCATGATGGAGTGCTGCGCACTGCCGGCCGGCACGCTGCGTCCCTGCGCGTCCGTGCGCGTGTGGTCGGCCCGCGCCGTCAGCACGAACCCCAGCTGGCGTGCCAGTTCCGCGCTGGCCTCCAGGTCGCGCACGATGTATCCGACATGGTCCAGGTGCACGTCGTCCGCGCCGATGTCCGCTGCCTCGCTCATGCCGCCGGCGCCTCGCGCTCGCTTGTGCCAGGTTGCGCCGGCGCGCCGAAGATCACCTGCTTGGCCGCGTGGATGTGGGCACACATGGCTGCCTCGGCCCAGACGGCGTCGCGCGCCTCGATGGCCGCGACCAGGTCCAGGTGCTGCGCCGCGCTGCGCGCCAGCGAGGCCGCTGAATAACGGCCGAAGGTCTGCTTGACCAGCGGAATGTGCACCACCGCCACCAGCATGGACGCCAGCCGCCTGTTCTTGCCCGCGTCCAGGATCAGTCGGTGCAGCCGGTTGTTGGACTCCGCGATCAGCCGCATGTCCGGCGCCGGGACCGCTGCGACCAGGGACGCGAACAGTTCGGCCTCGGCGCGCATCTGGGCCGTCTCCTGCGCCGTGGCCCGCAAGGCGGCCAGCGACGCTCCGTATCCCTCGAGCATGGCGCGCAGATCGAAGATCTCGAGCAGGTTCTCGTCGGTCCAGTCGATCACGACGGCGCCGCGGTTGGGCCGCAATTCGACGAAACCCTCGGCCGCGAGCAGGGCCAGCGCATGGCGCACCGAGGTGCGCGAGACCTGGGCCATCTCGCAGACCTCGAGCTCGCGGATGCGGTCGCCACCGGCGAAGCGGCCGCTGCGAATCGCCTCGCGGATCACCTCGCAGGCGATGTCGACCGTGCTCGCCGCGCCAGCACCGTTGTCGTCGCCGTCCTCCCCCGCGACGGCGTGCCCGTCATCCAATTTTTCGTCCATCACATCCGCCCCCGTGGGTGGCGCAGACCTGCGCCGTTCAACGCCAGTATGCCGGGCGCGAGAAGCCCTTGGCCTTGGGATCGTTCTCGACGAACTTGCGGTACTCGGCCGACTTGTAGCCGTCGACGAGTTGCTGGATCAGCGGGCTCTTGGCCACGTCCTTGCGCGCCACCAGGATGATGCGGTACTGCGGCGCCGGATCTTCCAGCGCAATGGCCGACGACAACAACATGCCCGAGGCGATCACGTGGTTGCCCAGGATCGCGGCGAGATCGACCTCGTCGAGCGAACGCGCGATCTGCGGGGCATCGAGCAGCACCAGCTTGAAGTTGCGCGGATTGGCGGTGATGTTTTTCTCCGTCGCCTTGCCGGCCGGCGTGTTCGGGTCCACCGTCAGCAGGCCCTGCGACTGCAGGAACACCAGGGCGCGGTTCATCGAGGTCGGATCGTTCGGCAAGGAGATGCGCGCGCCATCGGGCAGCGATTTCAAGTCCTTGTATTTCTTGGAATACAGGCCCAGCGGCGCACTGGGCACCTGCAGCACCTCGACCAGATCGCCCTTGTACTGGGCATTGAAGCTGTCCATGTAGGCGCTGTTCTGGAACACGTTGGCATCGAGGTTGCCGTCCATCAGCGCCGAGTTGAGCTGGATCACGTTGGAAAATTCGGTCGCCTGCACCTTCACGCCGGCTTTTTCCAGCGCCGGCTGCACGCCGCGCTTGAACTGGTCGGCGTAGGGGCCGGGGAAAAAGCCTATGCGCAGCACTTGCTGGGCGTGTGCGACGCCAGCCAGGGCGACGCCGGCGGCGAGCAGGGTCTTGATCAGGATGCGCTTGTTCATCATCGTCTCCAGGGGTGGTTGGGAAGGAAGAAAGGGGAGCGTCGGTGCGCCGCGGCATGTCCATGCGCAGCCCACCAATCATCAAAGGCGAAGCAGCCGCACGACAAGCCGGTCCAGGCCCCCACGGAACTGGCTCTGCCAGGCCGTAGGGGGCGCCCCCCAGTGGGGGGTTCGGCCGGTCGACACGAAGTGCGACCGGACAGACAGGGGGCGTCTTTCATCTCAGCGCTTGTCCAGTCGCCGCGCCACCCAGGCTCCGGCGATCTGCGTGAGCTGGACCAGCACGAACATGACCACGACGCACCAGACCATGACCGAGGTCTCGAAGCGGTAGTAGCCATAACGGATGGCGAGGTCGCCCAGGCCACCAGCCCCCACCGCGCCGGCCACGGCCGAATAGGCGATGAAGCCGGTGGCGGTGACGGTGAAGCTGCCGACGATGGCCGGCAGGGCCTCGGCGATCAGCACCTTGAAGATGGTGGTGGTGCGCGAGGCGCCGCAGGCCTGCGCCATGTCGATGATGCCGCGCGGCACGTCGCGCAGGTTCTGCTCGACCAGTCGCGCGAAGAAGGGGATCACCGCGAACGACAGGGCAACCGCCGCAGCCTTGGGCCCGATGCTGGTGCCCACGACCAGGCGCGAGAACGGGATCAGGATCACCAGCAGGATGATGAAGGGGAAGGAGCGCAACACGTTGACGACATAACCCGCCACCAGATTGAGCAGAGGCTTCGGGTACAGCCCGCCCGGCGACGAGGTAAACAGCAGCACACCCAGCGGCGTGCCGATCAGCAAGGCGCTGACCATGGTCGCGCCGACCATCAGCAAGGTGTCGAGCGTGGCTTTCCACAGGTCGGGGCCGAATTCGACCAGGGCTTGGAAGAGTTCCGTCATGTCTGCTCCTGCGGCAGCACCGTCTGGTCGGTCCAGCCCTTGGCGGTTTCGAAGAAGAACCTGCCCAGCAGGCTCTGCGGTTGCGGGTCATCCATCGCGATGCGGTCGACGACACGGCCCTGCTCGAGCACCACGCAGTGCTGGCACAGGTAGTTGGCGACCTTGATGTCGTGCGTGACGATGACGATGGTCATGCCGCGCTCGCGGTTGAGCTGCTGCAGCAGGCGCAGGATCGACAAGGCCGTGTGCGGGTCCAGCGCCGAGGTCGCCTCGTCGCACAGCAACACGCTGGGCGAGGTCGCCAGTGCGCGCGCGATCGCCACGCGCTGGCGTTGCCCGCCGGAGAGCTGGGCCGGGTACGATTGCTCGCGATCGGACAGGCCGACCGCCGCCATCGCCTCGCGGGCCTTGGCGCGGCGCTGTGCGGCCGGCATGCCGGCCACCTCGAGCGCGAACTCGACGTTGTGTAGCGCGGTGCGGTGCGACAACAGGTTGAACTGCTGGAAGATCATGCCGATGCGCTGGCGCGCCTCGCGCAAGGCATCGCCCGACAGGCCGACCATCTCCTGGCCATGCACCCGCACCGATCCCGAACTGGGCTCCTCGAGCCGGTTGATCAGCCGCAGCAAGGTGCTCTTGCCGGCGCCGGAGAAACCCAGCAGGCCGAACACCTCGCCCGATGCGATGCGCAGATCGGTGGGCTGTACCGCGTCGATCGTGCGCCCGCCGACCTGGAAACGCTTGGACACCTGCGTCAACTCGATCATGTCGCTCCTCCGGCAACGGTGGTGTCGCGGGCCTGCGCCGAATTGCGCCAGGCCGCCACAACCTCGCCTGCGGTCGGCGTCCATACCGCGGGCTGGCGCATCGCGTGCGCGAGCACCCGTTCGAACATCGCGATGCGCAGCGAGGCGCCGCTGACCCAGGGTCGCACGCAGTAGTGCAGCAGCCGCGCGCTTGACGCGCCATCGAGAGACAGCTGATCCAGCGCCTTGCAGAAATGGTCCTCGAACATGTCCAGGTTGCACATGCGGTTGACCAGCACGGTCTGGTCGTCGAAGTCGGCCCACAGCGGCAACGACACCAGGTCACCGGGAGTGGTCATCGCATAGGGCTGCTCGTCGTTGGCCCAGTCGCACAGATAGGACAGGCCGGCTTCGCCGAGCAATTGCGGCGTGCGCGTCGACTCGCCGTATTCGATGCCGAACCAGCCGGTTGGGGTGATGCCGCAGGCCTGCAGCCGCTCGAGTGTCTGTGCGATGTAGTCGCGCTCCTGCGCCAGCGTCAGCGCGCTGGTGATCGGCCGCGTGACCGACAGGCCATGGGCGACGAATTCGCTGCCGGCATCCCTGAGGTAGTCCACCAGGCCCGGATAACTCTCGGCGCTGAGCACGTCGATGGCCACCGTCGGCCGGATGCCGTGACGGCGCAAGGCCTCGACGAGCCGGAAGATGCCGACCCGGTGTCCGTATTCGCGGGTGGACACCCGCGAGATGTTGGGGAAGTCGCGCACCAGGCCGCCCCCGACGCTGTGGATCTGCGGCCAGCCTTCGGGCAGCGGGTCCTCGACCATCTCCAGGTTGATCAGCGGAACCACGGCCAGCGCGCGTTCGCCCGGCCAGCGCAGGACCGGCCGCGCCGGATAGGGGTTCCAGCGGAAATGCGGATGATCCGTGCCGGCCGTCCGGTTCGCCGGCGACGCGGCGGTGGGCACGGCCGACGACGGACGTTCGCGCACCACGATCGCCGGCCGCGCGGCGGCCGCATCGGCAGCCATTTGCGCCACGGCCTCGGCATGGCGCAGATGGGCGTCGTAGTCATGGGCCAGGAAATGCGCGGCGATCTCGTCGCCGGTCGCATGCCAGACGCCGTCGTGGCTGCAGACATGATCGAGGATCTCGCGCAGATGGCCGATGTGGTGCGGCTGGCCGATCTGGTAGGGATGCAGTGCGATGCAGAACACCCGCCCGCCGTCGGCGCTTTCCGCATACAGGCGGTCGAACGCCGCCTTGCAGGCGTCGACGAAGTAGCGCCCGCCGTAGGGCCGGCCGTCGAACAGCGGCGCATCGTTGAGGTCGTAGGAATACGGCATCGAGATCAGGCGCCGTCCCGGCACGATGATCGGCACCGGCACGTCGTCGTGCACCCAGTCCGCGTGGTAGCTCAGGCCGGCCTCGGCGATGAGTGCCGGCGTGCGGGCGGTGTTGGTGATGGCCGGCGTGAGAATGCCCTGCAACTGCGCGCCGGTGTGGCGCGCCAGCGAGGCCACGTTGTCCGCATAGAAGGCGCGCTCCTGCTCCTCGTCCATGCCGTACAGGAAACGCGTGTTGTAGATGCCGTGGCTCATGACGGCCCAGTCCTTGTCGCGGATCAGCTGCGCGATCTCCGGAAAATGGTCGAGCAGGGCCAGGTTCAGCGACACGGTGGGCCGCACCGGATACGGGCCCAGCAGTGCGCTCATGCGCCAGATGCCGATGCGATTGCCGTAGTCGCGAAAGCCGTATTCGCGCACGTCGGGATGTGATGGCACGCGGTCCCAGGTCTCGCGGCCACGCGCCGGTGGCGGCGTGTATTCGTAGAACTCGACGTTAGGAACGATCCAGAACGCGAGCCGCTTGCCGCCGGGCCATTGCACCGGCGGGCGGCTGGTCACCGGGGCATAACGTACGAAGTCCTGGATCGAGGGCATGGTGCGAAGGGGCTGCGATGGCGCTGGTTGGACCCGTCAGGCGGGCAAGGGAATGGCGTCGGGCCCGGACAGGCTGTCGATGCACTGCATGGCATCGAACAGCGCGCGTGCCGCATCCCGCGTCACGCCGGCATGGGTCGCACAACCGAGGAACTTGGCCCACAACTGTGCGTCGGTCAGCGGCGTGTCGGCATGGCCGGCCGCGCGCCGCACCTGCGGCGACGACACCGTGCGTGCGTCCGTCAACGTGACATGCACGATGTCGAATGGTGCGGCGTCGCGCCAGTCCGGCTCGAAGGCGTCGGTGGTGTGGATCGTGACCAGGCCCATCAGTCGCTGCAAGGCCGGGTCGCGTACGCCTGCATCGGTGAGTTGCTCGAAACCGACCGCGTCGTGCACCAGCGCACAGGCAATCGCGAACTCGATGCTGAACTTGGCCTGCAGCGTGTCCTGCGGCCGGTGGTAAGGCATGACGGCCGCATGGCGCTCGCTGATGTGGACGTCGATGGACCGCACCTGGGCCGGATCCAGGCGCTGGTTGCGGTTCAGGGCCAGCACCGCGTCGATGACCCGCTGCGACGAACCGACCGTCGGATGTTTCTTGATGTTCAGGCGCATCGCCGCGCTGCGCCACAGCTGGCCCACCTGGGCCGGCGTCTCCAGGTCGACCCGACCTTGGGGGGACAAGGCGCGCATCAGGCCGTGGCGCCCCTCCAGCGCGGTGGCACTGGCGGCCAGCCCGGCGGCGGCCAGCGCCGCGGCATTCAGGCCCGCGGCCGCCGCACGCCCACCGTGGTAGGGCTTGGCCATGGTGCCGAAGTTCTCGAACACGCCGCCGGAGTCGGATGCGGCCAGCGCCAGTGCATGACGGGTCCGCACGGCGTCCAGCCCCAGCACCACGCTGGCGGCCGCCGCCGCGCCGATGGGACCGAGCACCGACGTGGGGTGCCAGCCACGGTCGTAGAACAGGTCCTGCTCGCGCACCATCAGGTCGGACCACACCTCGTAACCGAGCAGATACGCCATCGCCATGCAACGCCCGCTGGCGCCACCCGCGGCATCGGCGGCCGCCAGCACCGCCGGCACCAGGACGGCGCTGGGATGGTTGGAAAACGCGAAATCGTCGTAGTCCAGCGCGTGCGCGGCCGTGGCGTTGACCAGGCCAGCCTGCACCATGCCGACCCGGTCGGCCCCGGACACCAGCCGCGCGCGGCCGTGCCCACCCTGGGCCCGCACGTAGTACTGCAGGCAACGCACCGCGTCTTCGGCGCGACCCGCCAGCATCACGCCGGCGCAATCGGTGAAACCGAGCCGGGCGACCGCAAGCGCCTCTGGCGGGGCTTGCAGGCCTTGCCAACCGGCAAGTGCCCGTGCATAGGTTTCGGTCAGGGGAGCAACCATGGAAGAAAACCGGATTCGTGGGTGATCGGAGTCAGGAGTTGTGTCTAATGTACACAATAAATACTGGAAATCAAACGAGCAAGCTTCACAAAATTCTGACTCACACCAAAGGTTAAGTTTAAGTCTTTGTTTTATATAGATAAATTATTTTCATATGTTGCGTCTCATCCAATCCGCATGTTGTGCCAGGGAACAGAATGCATACAATTCTGCAAAACACATGAAAAGGAAACAACATGCCGTTGTGGCAATTGACAGCCAGTGAAGCGGCCCGGCGCATGGCCGCGGGGCAACTCACCAGCGAGGCCTACACACAGGCCTTGCTCGAACGTATTGCGCGGCGCGAGCCACAGGTGCAGGCCTGGGCCCATCTGGACGCGGAACGCGCGCTGGCGCAGGCCCGGGCAAGGGACCGCGAGCCCCGGCGCAGCCCGCTGCACGGCATCCCGGTCGGCGTCAAGGACGTGATCGACACCTGCGACCAGCCGACCCAGCACAATTCGCCGCTGTACCAGGGCCATCAACCGGCAGAGGACGCCAACTGCGTCGCGGTACTGCGCGCCGCCGGCGCCGTGATCCTGGGCAAGACCACGACACTGGAGTTCGCCTGTGGCGGCCAGTTGCCGCCCACGCGCAACCCGCTCGACCTGGAACGCACGCCGGGCGGTTCGTCCAGCGGCTCCGGCGCCGCGGTGGCCGACGGCATGGTTCCGCTGGCCCTGGCCACCCAGACCGGCGGCTCGACCATCCGGCCCGCGGCGTTTTGCGGCGTCTACGGTTTCAAGCCGACCTTCGGTCGCCTTTCGTTCGCCGGCGCCAAGCACTATTCGCCGCACCTGGACACCATCGGCCTGATGGCGCGCTGCGCCGGCGACCTCGCCCTGCTCGGGCGCCTGTACCGGTTGGCAAGCGAAGAGGAGCTTGCACCGCTGCCGGTGCGCGGCCTGCGCATTGCCGTATGCGAGACGCCGATGTGGAACCAGGCCGACCCCGAGGCGCAGTCGGCACTGCATGTCGCAGCCGACAGGCTGGCGCGGGCCGGCGCCCGCGTGACGACGCTGGTGCTGGACCCCGCGTTCGACGCATTGACGCAGCAGCAGGACACTATCATGCAGGACGGGGGGCGCGGCGCCTTCCTGCCCGAGTACCTGGCGCATCCGGCGCAGCTGCATGCCGAGTTCCGCCGCAAGGTCGAGAACCAGTTCGGCCATACGGCACAGCAGATGCGTTATGTGCTCGACGCCGCGGCACTGCGGCGCATCGACTTCGAGCGCGACAGCGCGGATGTCGACGCCGTACTCACACTCAGTGCGCCGGGCGTCGCACCGATGGGCATCGCCTCGCAAGGCATGGCCACCTTCAACCGCATCTGGACAGCGCTGCACGTGCCCTGCATCAATGTGCCCGGCATGCGCGCCACCAATGGCCTGCCGATCGGCATGCAACTGGTGCAGCGCCGATACGAAGACGCGCGACTGTTGCAGGTAGCCGCCAGCGTCGCCGCCGTACTCGACACCGACGCCGGAGCCTGACATGGAATGCATCGACCGCGGCCACGAACCCGATGCGGACACCGTCGCCGCCGACGCGCGCACTGCATTTCGCAGCATGCGCGCCGGCGGCGTCGCCGTGCTGCCGCTGAGCGTGTCCTATGCGATCTTCGCCCACACCGCGCGTGGCGTCGAACGCATCTACGAACTCAAGCAGCGCGCGCAGACCAAGCCCAACGGCGTAATCGGAAACTGGGACATCTTTGCCGATGTGATGGTGACCACGCAGCGCGACCGGGATCTCGTTCGCTGCATCACGCAGGAGCACGACCTGCCGCTGTCCGTGATCGCACCGTTTCGCACCGACCACGACTGGTTGCGTACCGTCGAATACGGCGGGCTTCGCCGCTCGACCAAGGACGGCACGATGGACCTGCTGCTCAATGCCGGCCGCCTGCACAATGAACTGGCCCGCATGAGCTGGGAGGCTGCCGCGCCATTGATGGGCTCGTCCGCCAACGTGTCGCTGACCGGCAGCAAGTTCGAGCTGGCCGACGTGCAGGAGTCACTCAGGAACGGCTGCGACGTCGTGCTCGGTTATGGACGGTCACGCTACGCCAACGACCATGCCATCGGCAGCACCATCATCGAATTGCCGAGCTGGCGCGTGTTGCGCTGGGGTGGCTGCTTCGAGCAGCAGGCCGCCATCATCCTGGAGAGGTTCGGCGTTGCCTTGCCGGCACGGCCGGCGGACGGACGGCTGAGTCTGGTGTAGCACGTCCCCACGGCACCAAGCAAGGGCGGGCCAAACCACACCGCCCGCGCGCGACCACAGCCGTCCAAGCCCCGCAACCGGCGGGTTTGACGGGCGTCATTCCAGCACCAAGGCCCCATCCGCCACATATTGCTCATAGTCCGAGCGGGGCATGGCCGTCGAGCAATGCACATCGTCCTCGAACCAGGTCAGGGTGACGTCGAGGTCCTCGATCTCGATTTCGCAGGGTCCGCACGGGATCTCCATCAGGACGCCATCGCCTTCGCGATAGACCACCGTCCCGTTCACTTGTCCATTCAGACGTGCCATGGTGTCCTTATATGGATGCCTCCCGGGTAGCAAGAAGAATTTGCGTTGCGGTGCGAAGAAG
>CAXBDR010000059.1:0-19828 GCA_963974265.1 uncultured Rhodoferax sp. | reverse complement strand
CCAGGGCCAGGGCGATGCCGGCGACCAGCACCTGGCGGCGGCTGTGGATGGAAAAGGGCTTGTTGTTCATGTCGGTGTCTCCTGGTCGTTGTGGGAAAAAAAAACATCATGCCACGGCGTGCGCAGCACGCAGTGACGCGATTGCGTCGGCCGAATACCCCAGCTGCTCCAGCAGGGCATCCGAGTGTTCGCCCGCCCGGGGCGGTTGCGCGCGCACGCCAAGGCGCTCGCCGTGCATCGTGATCGGCAGCAAGGTGGTGCCGGCGGTCTGGCCCGCACGCGCGCCGTCTGGCAACACGATGTCGGCCAGGCCGCCGGTCTGGCGCAGGTGTTCGTCGTCGTAGAGTTCCTCGGGCTTGCGAATCGGCGCATATGGCAGGCCGAGTTGCTCGAACCGCTGCGAGAGTTCCGCCACCGTGAAGGCGGCCAGGCGCTCGCGCAACAGCGGCATCATGGCCGCACGTGCCATCACGCGCTGGTTGTTGGTGGCCAGCCCCGGGTCGGCCAGCAGGTCGTTGAAACCGAAGGCGGTGCAGAAGGTCTTCCACTGCGCATCGCTCACCGCCGCCAGGAATATCTGGCCGTCGTCCTTCACGGTGAACACGTCGTAGACCGCCCAGGCCGAGATGCGGTCCGGCATCGGCGCGGCCGGCTTGCCGGTGATCGCGTATTGCAGCATGTGCTGGCCGACCAGGAACACGTTGTTCTCGAACAGCGCGCTCTGCACCTCCTGGCCCTTGCCGCTGATGCCGCGCTGGATCAGCGCGCCGAGCGCACCGATGGCGCCGAACATGCCACCCATGATGTCGTTGACACTGGTGCCCGCTCGCAGCGGATCGCCGGGACGGCCGGTCATGTAGGCCAGGCCGCCCATCATCTGCACCACCTCGTCGAGCGCGGTACGGTTCTCGTAGGGCCCGGGCAGGAACCCTTTGAGGCTGACATAGATGATGCGGTCGTTCACCGCAGACAGGCTGGCGTAGTCGAGCCCGTACTTGCGCATCGTGCCGGGCTTGAAGTTCTCGGCCACCACGTCGGCGCTGGCCGCCAGCTTGCGCGCCACCGCCGCACCTTCGGGCTTGTGCAGGTCGATCGCGATGCTTTTCTTGTTGCGGTTGAACATCGGGAAAAACCCCGCGCCGGCACCCAGCAGGTGGCGCGTGCGGTCGCCGTCGATCGGCTCGACCTTGATCACCTCGGCGCCCATGTCGGCCAGCACCATGCCGCAGGTCGGGCCCATCACCATGTGGCTGAACTCGACCACGCGCAGGCCGGTCAGCGGCTGGTGCGGCGCAGGCGCCGCGGCCTGGCTTGCCTCTTGGACCGTGCTCATGCCGCGGCCGCCTCGGCCGGCGCCGGCAGCAGTGTCTTCGGCAACCCGGCCTTCCAGACGCTGCCGTGCAAGGTCTCGCCTTGCAGCCAGGACGCCAGCTGGCCGCGCAGCGCCATCACGGCATCGAAATCGATACCGGTGGCGATACCCATGCTGCGCATCAGGTACACCACGTCTTCCATCGCCACGTTGCCGCTGGCGCCCGGCGCATGCGGGCAGCCGCCGATACCGCCCAGGCAGGCGTCGAACCGGGTGACACCGGTCTCCAGCGCCGCAAACACATTGGCCTGGCCCAGGCCGCGGGTGTCGTGGAAATGGCCGCAATCGAGCCGGTCGCCGGCGATACGCCGGCCGGCCTCGAAGCGCTCGCGCACCATGCGCGGATCGGCATAACCGACGGTATCGGCCAGGCCGACCGCATCGGCGCCGGCATCGAGCACGGCCTGCAGCAGCCGCAGCACCTCCGACAGCTCGACCGTGCCCTGCAAGGTGCATCCGAATGCCGTACTGAGGCCAACCTCGATGCGCGTCTTCGATCCGGCCGCATCCCGCTCGGCCCGGATGCGCGCGATCTCGGCCACCATGTCGTCGGGCGTCTTGCGCACATTGGCCAGGCTGTGCGCATGGCTGACCGACAACGGCACCAGCAGCGAATCGGCCCGGGCCGCAATGGCCGCCTGCGCACCCTTGAGGTTGGGAACCAGTACCGAAGTCACCAGGCCCGGCAGCGTCCTGGCATACGCCACCAGCTCCGCGGTATCGGCCAGCTGCGGCAGCAGCCGGGCCGGCACGAATGAGCCGACCTCGAGTTCACGCTGGCCGGCCGCATGGGCGGCGCGGATCCAGGCCCGCTTGTGCTCGGTCGGCAGCAACGTGGCAATACTCTGCAGCCCGTCGCGCAGGCCGACTTCGCGCAACTGGACCTGGGACGGAAAAGACGGGGATGGTTGGTGCATGGCGCATTCTAGGCATGCCAGTTCGGATCAGTTGAAGCCATTTGGAAGCTTTATGATTCCGAAACGGAAAACCTTGACCAGTCCGGGTACGGCCAAAAGACAGGAACACCATGCGCGACCTCGATCTGACGACCTTGCGGCTGTTCGTCGCCGTGTGCGAGACCCGCAACATCGCCCGCGCCGGCGAACGCGAAAGCCTGGCCGGTTCTGCCATCAGCAAGCGCCTGGCCCAGCTCGAGGACATGCTCGGCACCCGCTTGCTGGTGCGCCGGCGCCGCGGCGTCGAACCGACGCTGGCGGGCGAGACGCTGCTCGAACACGCACGCCTGCTGCTGGGCAACGCAGAGCGGCTGACCCACGACATGGGCTCCTTCGCCGCGGGCGTCAAGGGCCAGGTGCGCTTGCTGGCCAGTGCGTCGGCGCTGGCCGAATCCCTGCCCGACGACGTGGCGGCCTTTCTGCGCAGGCCCGAACATGCGGCGATCCAGGTGCATATCGAGGAACGCTCGAGCAACGACGTGGTGCGCGGCGTGCGCGACGGCATAGCCGCGGTCGGCATCTGCTGGGACGCCGTGCCCCGCCTCGACCTGGCCTGCCAGCCCTACCGCAGCGACCACCTGGTGCTGGTCACGCATCGGGACCATCCCCTGGCCGGCCGGCCATCCGTGCGTTTCGCACAGACGCTGGACCACGATTTCGTCGGCCTGCCGGCCAACAGCGCGGTGCCGCTGATGTTGCACCGCGCCGCCGCCGAACTCGGCAAGGCGATGCGGGTCCGGGTCGTGGTCACCAGCCTGGACGCGGTGCAGCGGGTGGTCGGTGCCAACCTGGCCGTCAGCGTGATCCCGCGCGAAGTGGCCGCCCCCAGCATGGCCGAACGCAAGCTGTGCCTGGTCGAGCTGGACGAGCCCTGGGCCGAACGCCGGTTCGGGATCTATTTCCGGGATGCGGCGAGCCTGTCGCCGGCGGCGGCCTTGCTGGTGCAGCACCTGCAGGCCGTTGCGCAGCAGGCGGCCGGCACGGCGGGGGCCTGAGCACGGCCGGCAATCCGCGCCCGCAGCGCGGGCGTCAACCCAGCTGCAGGTCCAGCGTCGGCGCGCTGCCGGTGCCGGGTTCCCCTTCGTCGTCCTGCGCCATGATCTGCTCCAGCGCACGCTCCACAATGGGCTGCTGGTCGAGGATGGTCAAACGGCCCTCGCGCAACATCGCGGCGACCTCCTTCTGCGACCGCACGAAGGCCTCGAAACCGTCGCGGTTGGTGAACAACATGCGACTGCGCTGGGGGCTGATCCAGCCCAGGCGATAACGGCGCGTCTGGTCGGCTTCATGTTCGAAATCGAACCACATGCCGCGCTCGAGCCCTTGCGCGATCGCATCGAACGCGTCGGGCGCGTGTTGCGGCCCTGGCGCCACGCGCTGGTCCAGGGCCTGGATGGCCTCGCGCCCGACCTGGGCCTCGAGTTCGCCCGGACCGGAGTCCACCGGCGCAGGCCCGGCCTTTGGCACACGGATGGCCCGCATGTGACAGGCGATCAGCCGCTTGGTGAACTCGTCGCGCTCCGGCCCGGTCCAGCCGATGGCGTCCAGGCTGGAGTCGAGCCGGGGCACGAGATCGGGCAACAAGGCCATCAGGCGGCCGCGTTCGTCGGGGAGAAAACGCGGGCGGGTGGACCAGATCACCTCGTCCATGGTCTTGACCGCGAGATCCCAGCGCGCCGGCTCGCTGTCGACCAGCAACCAGGCCCGGGCCAGCACCTCGCGCCACTGCACGGTCAGGAAGGGCAGCAGGAACGGGGGCAGCGGCTCGTCGATCGGCAAGGCATGGATGCACTGGTGCACGACGCCGTCGGCGTGGGACAACGCCGCTTCGCGCGCCTCCTTCGACTGCTCGTCGTTCGCCGCCGGCTCGATGCGCACCTCGGCCTGCTGCTGGTTGGCTTGCACGAACGCCTCGAGTTCGGCCAGCAAGGACCGGAACAGCGCCAGGTCGGCCTCGAACTCGGCCACGACACGCCGCACCGTGCCGTCGATCTGCTGGTACAACGGGTCGGTCTCGCCCGACTCCGGCACCCAGCCCACGGCCGCCGCAGCCAGTGCGTCGACCAGCTGGCGGGCCGGATGTTCACCGGACAGGAAAAAGTCGCGGTCGATCAGTGCCGCCTTGAGCACCGGAATCTGCAGCCGACCGATCACGAACTTGAGCTGCAGCGGGATCGCCTTGTCGGCGAACACGTAGTCGAACACCTCGGCCAATGCGTCGACCGTGCCGCGGTCGATCTCGGTGGCGCGTTGCACCTCCTCGTGATCGCGCATCTGGCGCAGCACGTTCTGGCCGGCGATATCCTGCCCTTGCGCCCAGGCGGGAAACTGAGAAGCGCCGGCCCCGGCCTGCAGGCCGCCCAGGAATCCCATCAGCTCGGGGTCGGCCGGGGCATGGGCGCCCCCGCCCCCGCCGAAGCCGCCGGCGCCGCCGCCTGACCCGTCGCCTCCGTCACCACCAGCACCAGGACCACCAAACCCGAGCTTCTGCAGGAACTGGCGCGCACGGTGGGCGATCGAGCGGGCCATGCCTTGCATACCCTGCGTGCCGTGGCCACCCTGTCCACCCGCGCCGCCCGTGGCCTGCGCTGCGCCGGTTTCACCGAAATCGACACCACCCGACTGCGGTTGCAGGCTGGCGTATCCGGAGCCGTGGCCGGTCGGCATGCCGGAGTCGCCCGTAAGGGGCGCGGATGCGGAATCGGCGCCACCCCCCGCGGCACCGCGCTTGATCCGGTGCACCGGCTTGGCGGAATAACCGGCCCGCACCAGCATCGCGGTCAGGTCGGTGTACAGCGCGGTCCAGTCGATGCTGCACTGGGGCTCGAGGGCGGAGACAAAATCTTCCGCCGCCATGGGGTCGAACGCACTGCTGTGCCAGGCAATCAGAAAGGCCCGGACCAGGCTGGCCGGGCGAAACGGGTTGTCGGCCAGCGTGAACTCATCCTGTCGCAACAAGGCCCCGATGCTCACGGTCAAGGCCTTGAGCGGGACTTCATACCGGTTGTTGAACCGTTGGGCAACCCGATCCACCAGCAGATGGCGCTCGATCTCGTCGACGTCGAGCAGGGCCATGCTGCTGGGCCCGGACAGCTCGTCGGAGTCCGCCGCCGGACGCAATACCCGCAGCGCTCCTGGCATGACGGCCTCGACCTCGTCTTCGATGGACTCGCGCAGCGCGGCCTGGAAAGCGCGGTTGAAGATAGCCGCCTGCTTGTCGAGCATGACACCCGCAGTTCGCAGGTTCTGCGCCTGGGAGGTGTGCGGGCGGCTGTCGACCTGCTCGAAAAAATGCCCGCGCAGGCGCTTGAGATGATCGTCCTGGTGCTGCGCAAAAAACGACTGCACGCGGGCAATCATGGCCGCGACATGGCGCAGCACCATGGAGCGCGTGGCGGCATCGAGCGAATAAAAGGAAGGTGCGGACATCAATAACGCGACACGGCATCGGGCCCGGCAAGCGCGCATGCGCTCGCCGGGCCCCTCGCCAGAACCCTGTTCATCTGTTTGTACACGAAACCCCTTGGCCGTTTGCCGATGACGCCATCACCGCCTGTGCATTATTTGGGCCGAAACGCACCCACATCCCGCATTGTGCGCCCTGAGCCAGGGCGCTTCCCTGTTTCATCGGAATGCTGGCGCCACACTGAAGCCCGTGGCCACGCGCGGCCTGGCCCCGGTTGCAGGTGTCATCGAACCGCGCTGCACACTCCTTGTCGCGTACCGACGTATTCCAGCCACCTATTACATACGCAAGAGTCATATATATACCAACCATCAGGCGCTTAATCATCTCAAAAGGTTCGAATACAGTCGGTCCATGGATAAACCCAAAGCCATACTGTTCGACGCCTATGGCACCTTGTTCGACGTGTACAGCGTCGGACTGCTGGCCGAGCAGCTCTATCCCGGCCATGGCACGGCCCTGAGCCAGGTCTGGCGCGACAAGCAGATCGAGTACTCCCGCCTGGTCACGACCAGCAACCATGGCGCGCATTACCGGCCGTTCTGGGACCTGACGCGCGCCGCGCTGGTCTATGCGGTCAAGCGCCTGGTGCCCGCGCAGGCCGGCAGGCCGGACTTCGACAGCCGCATCGACCAGCTGATGAACCAGTACCGCAGCCTGAGCGCATTTCCCGAAAACCGCGCCGTGCTGCAGCAGATCAAGGATGCCGGCCTGGTGACCGGCATCCTGAGCAACGGCGATCCGGCCATGCTCGACCTGGCGATCAAGTCGGCGGGCCTGGGCGGCCTGCTCGACCATGTGATCAGCGTCGACCCGGTGCGCCTGTACAAGACCGCCCCCGAGGCCTATGCGCTCGGCGAACAGGCGACCGGCCTGCGCGCACGCCAGATCGGCTTCGTCAGCTGCAACGCCTGGGATGCGCTGGCCGCGACCTGGTATGGCTACCAGACCCTGTGGGTGAACCGCTACCAGCTGCCGTTCGAGGAACTGGGCACCCAGCCCCACCATGTCGGCAGCAGCCTGCGCGACGTGCGCGTGTTCCTGTGAGGCCGCCCGCCAGTTTTGCATATCGACATTGAAGAAGGAAACCGACCCATGACCTCTCGCACCCGCGTGCACGCACTGAACATCGCCACCGAACTGCACGACTTCATCGACAACCAGGTGTTGCCGGGCACCGGCGTGGATCCCGCCGCGTTCTGGCAAGGCTTCGATGCCATCGTGTCCGACCTGGCGCCGAAAAACCAGGCGCTGCTGGCCGAACGCGACCGCCTGCAGGCCGAACTCGACGCCTGGCACCAGGCGCATCCGGGCCCGATCCGCAGCATGAAGGCGTATCGCAAGTTCCTCGAAAAGATCGGCTACCTGGTGCCCGAGCCCGCCGCGGTGCGCACGACGACGAAAAACGTCGACGCCGAGCTGGCGCAACAGGCTGGCCCGCAGCTGGTGGTGCCCATCCTCAATGCGCGTTATGCGCTCAACGCCGCCAACGCACGCTGGGGCTCGCTGTACGACGCGCTCTACGGGACCGACGCCATCGACGAATCCGGCGGCGCGAGCCGGGGTGGCGACTACAACCCGGTGCGGGGCGACAAGGTCATCGAATACGCGCGTTACGTGCTGGACCGCACCGCGCCGCTGGCACGCGGCTCGCACGTGGATGCGACCGCCTACGCCGTGCTCGGCGGCAAGCTGGTGGTCACGCTCAAGGGCGGCAAGAACACCGGGCTGCGCAACAGCCGCCAGTTCGTCGGCTACCAGGGCCAGGCTGCGACTCCGTCGTCGGTGCTGCTGCAGCACAACGGCCTGCACATCGACATCCGCATCGACCACACCAGCACGACCGGCGCCCATGACGCAGCCGGCGTCAGCGACCTGGTGCTGGAATCGGCGCTGTCCACCATCCTCGACCTCGAGGATTCGGTCGCCGCGGTCGACGCGCAGGACAAGGTGCTGGGTTACCGCAACTGGCTCGGCATCCTCAAGGGCGACCTGCTGGAGAACGTCAGCAAGGGCGGCAAGACCTTCACCCGCGGCCTGAACCCGGACCGCATCTACACCGCACCGAGCGGCAGCGGCAGCGTGACGCTGCACGGCCGCTCCTTGATGTTCGTGCGCAATGTCGGCCACCTGATGACCAATCCGGCCATCCTGTACACGGGGCCCGACGGCGCCGAGCACGAGATTCCCGAAGGCATCATGGACGCGGTCGTGACCACGGCCATCGCGCTGCACGACCTGCAGGGCCACGGCACGAACGGCATCCGCAACTCGCGCAAGGGTTCGGTCTACATCGTCAAGCCCAAGATGCACGGCCCGGCCGAAGTCGCCTTCGCCAACGAGTTGTTCGGTCGCGTCGAGAAGCTGCTCGGCCTGCCGGCGAGCACCGTCAAGCTCGGCATCATGGATGAGGAGCGCCGCACCAGCGTCAACCTCAAGGCCTGCATCGCGGCTGCCGCGAGCCGGGTGGCCTTCATCAACACCGGTTTTCTGGACCGCACCGGCGACGAGATGCACAGTTGCATGCAGGCCGGGCCGGTGCTGCGCAAGGGCGACATGAAGACCAGTGCCTGGATCCAGGCCTACGAGAAGAACAACGTCATGGTGGGCCTGGCCTGCGGCCTGCGCGGCAAGGCGCAGATCGGCAAGGGCATGTGGGCCATGCCCGACCTGATGGCCGACATGATGCGCCAGAAGATCGGCCACCCCAAGGCCGGCGCCAACACCGCCTGGGTGCCCAGCCCGACGGCCGCGACGCTGCATGCGCTGCATTACCACCAGGTCAAGGTGTCGGACGTGCAGAAGCAGATGGAACAGGAGGCCGCCGCCGGCGACGCTGTCCAGCAACGCGAGGCGATCCTGAACGATCTGCTGACGATCCCGGTCGTGCGCACGCCGAAATGGAGCGACGCCGAGCGCCAACAGGAACTCGACAACAACGCCCAGGGCATCATGGGTTACGTGGTGCGCTGGATCGACCAGGGCGTGGGGTGCTCCAAGGTGCCCGACATCCACAACGTCGGCCTGATGGAAGACCGCGCCACGCTGCGCATCTCGAGCCAGCACATGGCGAACTGGCTGCACCATGGCGTCGTCACCAAGGCGCAGGTCAAGTCGACGTTCAAGCGCATGGCCAAGGTGGTCGACAAGCAGAACGCCGGCGATGCGCTGTACACGCCGATGGCCAGCAATCCGCAGGGCGCGGCATTCCAGGCGGCGACCGACCTGGTGTTCAAGGGGCTGGAGCAACCCAGCGGCTACACCGAGCCGCTGCTGCACGCCTGGCGGCTGAAGGTCAAGGCCGGCGCGGCCTGATCCCGCGGCCGGGCCGCGTCAGCGCCCGGCGTCCAGGTTGGCGCGGATGCGCGTGAGCATCGCCATCAGCTGCGCGCGTTCCTCGGCGCTGAACCCCTGCACCGCCGCGGCGGCCAGCCGCTTGCGCTGGCGCCGCACCTGCGCATGCAGAACGTGCGCCTGCTCCGTCAACGTGAGCCGCATCACGCGGCGGTCGGCATCATCCGGCTGCGCATCGAGCAGCCCTTTTTCCTTCAAACCGTTGACCAGCCGTGCGAGCTGACCCTTGTCGCGCCCGGAATACGCCACCAGTGCGCTCTGCGTCGCGCCAGGATGGCGCGCGAAGAATCCGAGCACCCGCGCTTCCATCGGATTGAGCTCACCCGTCGCCGCGTCCAGCTGCCGATGCCGCACGCGGTGCATGAGATCGTGGATGGCCTCCAGCACGTCACCATCAGGGGCAAAGCCACTTTGGTTGACATGGTCAACTTCTTTTTCCATAATAGATGACATTATCAACCATCAAGCGCCATCATGGAAACCACCCTCGCCCCCCGCCGCATCGAACGTATCCGCCACGAACTGCACCGCCGCGACGTCGTCGTGCGCCGCATCGAGCGGCCCAGCCCGAACTTCGTGGCCCTCACCTTCGCCGACCCGTCGCTGGCCGGTTTCGTCTCGGCCTCGTTCGACGACCACGTCAAGTTCATCTTCACCGACGCGCAAGGCGAACCGGTGCGACGCGACTACACGCCGCTGCACCATGACGCGGCCCAGGGCGAACTGACGATCGAATTCGCGCTGCACGACAGCGGCGCCGCCACCCAATGGGCGCGCCAGGCGCAGGTCGGCGACCACGCCGTGATCGCCGGCCCGCGCGGCTCGATGGTGATTCCCGCCGACTACCCGTGGCACCTGCTGGCCGGCGACACCACCGCGCTGCCGGCCATCATGCGCCGCCTGCGGGAACTGCCCGCCAACGTGTCGGCCCGGGTGCTGGTGCTGGCCGAGGACGTGGCCGACCACCGGCCGCTGCGCAGCGCGGCCCGGCTGGACGTGTCATGGGTCCGGTCGCCCGAGGCCTTCCTGGCCGCGGCCGATGCGCTCACGCTGCCCGACGGCGAGGGTTTCGTCTGGGCCGGCGGCGAAGCGGCACTGATGAAACGCCTGCGCCAGTTGATGGTGGACGACAAGCAGCATCCGCGCACCGCAATGCGGGTGGCGGCCTACTGGAAACACGGGGCGCAGGAGTTCCACGAGAACCTGGAGGATTGACGGGGGCGGCCGACGGGGGGGGTCGACACGCGTCGTCACCCACCGTCGCCACGCGCCCCCACCCGCGGAATCCAGTACGCCAGCTGCCCGGCCGCCAGCAATGCCAGCAGCCCGGTCACCCCGATCCCGACCGCCAGCGTGGTCGTGGCGGCGAGCAGCGACAACAAACCGGGCCCGCAGGTGCCGCCGATGTCCGACATCAGTCGCCAGGCGCCCAGGAAATGGGCGCGCCCCGGGCGCGGCGCATGGTCGGCGCCCAGGGTCATCACCATGCCCGAGCCGATGCCGTTGCCGAATCCGATCGCCATGGCCGCGATCAGCAGGCTGGTCGCATCCCAGGTCCAGGGCAGGGACAGCAGGCCGGCGCCCATGATGACCAGCGAGGGCACGACGACCCAGCGCCGGCCCATGTGGTCCATCACCTTGCCGGCCGGGTAGAACAACAACATGTCGATGCCGCCGGCCAACCCGTAGATCAGGGAGGTCACCGCCGGATCGAGTGCCAGGTGATCGGCCCACAGCGGAATGATGGTCTGGCGCGTGGTGCGCACGGCGCTGACCAGCGCGATGCCCAGGCCCAGCGTGACGAACACATGGCGATGATCGCGCAAGGTCGACAAGATGGTCGGCGCTGCGCGCGGGGTACTGGCCGGGTCGGCGCGGGCCGATTCGACCGGCAGGTCGGGCATGCGCGCGGCCACGACGCCCGACAGCAGCAGCGCGGCAATACCGACACCATATGCCCCGACCAGGTCAAGGAAATGGATGGCCGCGGCCGCGACGAACGGGCCGATGAACATGCCGATGCGCATGGTGCCGCCCAGCGTCGACATCGCCCGGGCCCGGTAGGCGACCGGCACCACCTCGGTCAGGTAACTCTGGCGTGCCAGCGAAAAGACGGCCTGCGACATGCCGACCATGAAGCTGCCCAGCGCAAACCCGGCCAGGTGGCCCGACCAGCCGCACAGCGCCATCGCAATCGCACACCACACGGCGCCGGCCACGATGGCCCAGCGTTCGCCGCGGTGCAGCGTGATCAGCGAGGCCGGAACATTGCTCACCAGCGAACCGATGCCGATCAGCGCGACCAGCAGCGCCGTCAGCGGCACCGACGCGCCCATGGCGCGCGCGGTCAGCGGCAGCACCGGCAGAATCGCCCCGAGCCCGATCCCGAACAGCAGCGACGGACCAAACGCCGTGACCGCGATGCGGCGCAACGAAAAATCGGTATCGCTCATCCCTGGGCGTCCTGCGCGCGGCGGCCGGGTCTGTCCACCGCGACCGCCTGCCAGGCACGCCGCTTGTCGGCCAGCCGCATGCCGGCGTGGGCCGGACTGGTCGACGGCAGGCGCACCAAGTCGAATGGCAAGGGCGCGGCCAGCCTCGGCAACACATGGCGCCGGAACATCGTCTGCGCCGTGGCGCCGTTGAAACACAGGCGCCGCAACTGCGGATGGCCGGCCAGGAATCCCGCGAAATCGTTGACCTCGATGCTGGCCGCGTCAATGTCCGCATCCAGGCTGCCTTGTCGCTCGCAGGCGGCCAGCACGTCCCACACGGCAACCCGGTGCGCGAGCAAGGCCTCGACCCGCTGCGCATATGGCGCCGCGGCATCGAAGCCGAAGATGTCGCCCATGATGGGCCAGAACGCATTGCGTGGATGGCCGTAATACTGCTGCGCACGCAGCGACGCGACGCCGGGCATGCTGCCCAGCACCAGCACCCGGGCGCGCGCATCCGCCAGCGGCGGGAAACCCCGTACCGCGCGTGTGTCGGGGTCGCGCCCAGCCTCGGCCATGAGCCGGCACGATAGCAGATGCCATCGATTCCTGACCCGGGTCAAGCAAGTCCGACACCGGGCGCGGGACACTCGACGCCGGCCGCGCCGCCGGGTATAACAGCGACGATGCATCCCTGCACGATCTGGCAGCCTGGCCGCCGCCCGCTGCCGAACCTGGGTATCCGGATGCCGCTGTACCATCACCTGCCGCCGTCATCGGCTGCCCGCCTGCCGGCCGTGCCTCGCCCGTGCCGGCGGGCGCGTGGCGTGCTCGATGCAACCGCGGGAGGACCCCATGCCTGACGCGGCCGTGGCTGAGGACGCCACGCCCGATGCCGACGACGCGCCTGCCGCGGCCCGTGCGATCGCGCGATTCGTGCCGCAGTTCGCGCGCGCCCAGGTCGCGGGGTCGCACACCATCGCCTCGTGCCTGGATGTCCGCCTGAGCGGTGCCATCCTGGTCGCCGACATCGCCGGTTTTTCGGCCCTGACCGAACGCAAGGCGCGGCTGGGGCAGGCTGGCATCGAGGAGATGCAGAACCTGCTCAACCGCTGTTTCGACCGCATCGTGTCCACGCTCACCCATGGCGGCGGCGAGGTCTGCCGCTTTGCCGGCGACGCCACCATCGCCTGCTGGCCCGCCGGTCGCGAGCCCCACGGCCTGCGCACCGCCACCCACTGCGCAGCCGCCACGGCCTTGCGGCTGCAGGCACTGATCCCGGAACTGGCCCGGGCCCTGCAGACGCCGCTGCGCCTGCGTATCGGCATCGGCGCCGGCAACCTGTTCAGCGCCATCGTCGGGGGCCACCAGGGCCGGTGGGAAGCCCTGCTCGGCGGCGACGCCTTGCGGCAGGTCGCGGACACACCCATGCTGGAATCGGGCCAGGTCGTGTTGTCGCCGCCGGCCTATGCCCTGGTGCAGACCGACTGCAATGCCACCGTGCTCGCAGGCGGCGGCCATGCGCTGGAAGCGATTGCGCCGGCGCCGGTACCGCGGCCCGCGGCGCCCGACGCTCCCGACGCTCCCGCCGCGCCGGCCCCGCTGGCGCCGTTCGTGCCGCGCCACCTGCTGCGCCGCCTGCGGGCTGATCCGGACGACCGGCTGGCGGAACTGCGCACCGCCAGCGTCCTGTTCGTGATCGCGCCACTGCCCGAGGCACTGGCGGAACTGCAGTCGTACACACTCGCCTTGCAGCAGGCCACCTACGACAACGGCGGCAGCGTGCTGCAGTACCTGGTCGACGACAAGGCCAGCCTGGTATTCATCGCCGCCTGGGGCATCCCCGGCAGCAGTTATCCCGACGACGCGGAGCGGGCGATGCGCACCGCACACGCCGCGGTCGGTGCAGCGACGACCGACGGGCGGCCGATCGGCTGCGGCATCGCCAGCGGGCGGCTGTTCGCCGGCCTGCGCGGCAGCCATGAACGCGCCGAATATGCGCTGATCGGTCGCGTCGTCAACCTGGCCGCGCGCATGGCCCAGGCATCGCGCGGCCAGGTCTATTGCGACGAAGCCACCGCGCATGCGGTTCCAGCGGTGGCCTTCGAGGCCCGGCCCGACGTGGTGCTCAAGGGCATCGGCGACGCGCGGGTGTTCGAGTCGCTGGGGCAACGCCGCATCGACGATGCGAACACGCGCGCCCTGGTCGGACGCCAGTCCGAGTTGCAGCAGTTGCTGGCGCAGTTGCAGCACCTCGTCGACGATCCCGACCGAAGCCGGCTGGTCGTGGTCGAGGGTGATGCCGGCATCGGCAAGTCGCACCTGTGCGCGGCATTCGTGCAGGCCGCGCGCGAGCGCGGCCTGGTGCTGGCCAGCGGCGCCAGCGATCCGCTCGACCATTCGGCGGCCTACCAGCCGCTGCGCCCGGTGTTCGACACCTTGCTCGGCCTGCGCGGCGTGCCCGATGCCCCGACGCGGCGCGCGCGCGTCCTTGCCCTGCTGCCCGACGACGACGCGACCCGCGAACGCATCAGCCTGCTCAGCGACGTGCTGGCACTGGCGCTGCCACCCAGCGCCACCGAACAGCAGATGAGCGGACGCGGCCGCATCGAGGCCACCACCGACCTGCTGGTCCGGCTGCTGGTGGCCACGGCCGACCGGGCCGTGCGCATCGTGATGCTGGAAGACCTGCATTGGCTGGATTCGGCCTCGTGGGGCGTGCTCGAGCAGGCCGTGCGGCGCTGTCCCGGCCTGCTGGTCGTGCTCAGCACGCGTCCGCTGCGCGACGACGCGCCGTGCGCCGAACTGCTGCGCGACCCGGCGAACCTGCACCTGCGCCTGGCGCCGCTGCAGGCATCGGCGGTGCGCGACATCATCGCCGCCGAACTCGGCGTCTCCGAGGTGCCCGAGCCGGTGTGGCGCACCGTGGCCGATCGCACCCAGGGCCTGCCGCTGTACGTGCGCCAGGTGGTCGCAGCGCTGGTGCAGGGCCGGGTCGTGCAATGCGCGGGTGGCACCATCCGCTACGACCCCCAGGGCTTGTCGAGCTTCACCATTCCCGACACCATCCAGGGCGTCGTCATCGCACGCATCGACCAGCTCACGCCGCGCCAGCAGACCACGCTCAAGTCCGCCAGCGCGGTCGGACGGGACTTCTCGTTCGAGGCCCTGGCCATCGCCGCTGCCGGACACGGCAGCGGCGAGACGCTGCGCCAGGATCTGCAGGCCCTGGTGGCCGGTGGCCTGGTCGAAACCGGGACGGACGATGCCCCCTATCGTTTCAGCCATGCGCTGGTACGCGATGCCGTCTACAGCCTGCTGCCGCTGGCCGACCGGCGCGAGTTCCACGCCGCGCTTGGTGCCTGGTACGAACGCCAGGCCGGCGACGGCCGCCAGTGGCTGGGCCGCATCGCCTGGCACTGGGACCAGGCCCACGACCCGGTGCGCGCGTTGCGTGCGCTGGAGGCTGCCGGCGATCATGCCCTGCGCACCGGTGCCTACCGCGAGGCACAGAACCTGTTCGCGCGCCTGGTCACGATCACCACCCGCGGCTTCGGCGAGGAGTCGACGACGGCGATCGCCGCCCCCCTGGAGCAGGTCGCGCGCTGGCAGGCGAACCTGGGCCTGGCCAGCTACGACCTCGGTGAGCTCGAGCGGGCGCGCAACGCACTCGAAGCGGCGGCCGGCATGCTCGGCCAGGCCGTGCCGGGCACACGCCTGGTCGCACTGGCGGTCGCGCGCGAGGCACTGGGCGCGGCGACGCAACGCTGGTGGCGACCCGCCGGCTCCGGCGAGGCCCAGGCCGCACGGGCACGCCAGGTGGCCATGATCTACAGCACGCTCGGACGCATCTACCACCTCACGCAACGTCCGCACCACACCGTGTTCTCCATCCTGCGCCGGCACAACCTGCTCGCGCCCCATCCAGCCTGCGCGGAGCAGATGGGGGCCCACGGCGGCATGATGTACCTGTGCACGATGCTGGGCCGGCACGACTGGGCCGACCGCCATGCGGCCCACGTCGGCGAGTTGCACCGCCGGCTGCAGGACCCGCTCGCGTATGCCGATGCCAACCTCACGGTCGCGCTGGCCTACATGGGCCAGGCGCGCTGGGAACAATGCGAACGCAGCGCGCTGGATGCCGAGCGGATCTTCCACCGGCTCGGCGAGCGCCAGGGTCGCATGGTGATCCTCGCCATCCTGGCCAACACCGCCGAGTTGCACGGTGCCTTCGGCCGGGCGGAGCAGCTGTGGATGCTGCTCGATCGCCTTGCGATCGAGGTGGGCGACGAGGTCGGCCAATGCTGGAGCGCCGGCGGCCTGGCCATGCTGGCGATCCGGCGCGGCGCACATGCGCAGGCCACGGAGCAGTCGCGTCGCGCGATCGCACTGGCACGCAGCACCGGCGAGGCGGTTTCCTACCTGGCCGACACCGGGCTGCTGGCGCTCAGCCTGCTCGAATCGGGTCATGTGGACCAGGCCCGCGCGCGGGTCGACGAAGGCGTCGCCCTGATGGCGGCGCTGCCGCGCGTGGCGACGGCGCACCACCTGCTCAACGGGCTGGACGCCTACAGCGAGTTGATCCTGCGCCTGTGGGAGATCGAAGCACCGCCGCAGGGCAGCACCACATGGCACCAGTGGTCCCATCGCGCTGCGGTGGCCACGCGCCGTGCCGACGCCTATGCACGGGTGTTCGCCATCGGCCGCCCGATGGCGGCGCGCCACCGGGGCCTGCACCTGTGGCTGCTGGGCCGGCCCGCCAAGGCCATCGCGGCCTGGCAGCTGGCCATCGGCGAGGGACAGGACCGCGGCATCCCGTACGAGACCGCCAAGGCCCATCTCGAGCTGGCGCGCCATGTCGGCGCCGACGATCCGCGTCGACGCGAGCATGCGCAACGGGCGATCGCCATCTTCGAGCACATTGGCGCGCGGGCCGGTTCGGCCCGGGCGCGCGCGCTGGCCTGACGGCGCGGCGCAGAGCCGTCAGTCGCGCCAGCTGCCGAAGGTGGTCAACCGGTCTTCGATCGCATTGACCCAGCGCGGCGCATGCACATCCTCGCCCCAGTGGTCGAGCATGGCGTCGGCCTGGCCCAGCAGCTGCGTGGGCAGGCGCAACGAGCGGGTCTGGTCCATCAGCAGCCGCGTGACCAGGCGGTAACCCAGCACGCGGGTGAGCAGCCGCGACAACGAGAAATGCGGCCAGATGTTCCGTGCCAGCGTGTCGATCAGCCGGGTCGTCGAGATCACCAGCTCGAACAACACGCGCGAGTACCCCGGGACATGCTGGTCGATACCGACCAGGTCGGCGGTGCGCCGACCGCACAGGTAACGCGTCATCAACGGCGCGAAGGGCTTGAGCCATCCGATCGGTATCGTCTGCTCCATCGCGTTCACCAGCGCCCGTCCGAGCGGCGGACGCGGATCCGGGACCGGCGCGGGGCCGCGTGCGCGGGCCTGCATGCAGTCGAACAGGGTCTGCGCCTCGTCCATCGTGTGCGCCATCAGCGCGTCGTCGACACCCAGCACGCTGGCGGCCACGTTCCAGCAATGCAGGTAGGCCTCCTCGTCGGCCGCATCCAGGCCCAGGCCCAGCCGCCGCAGGCCGCGCAGGAATACGTAGCTGAAAGTCAGCAAGGTATAGGCCAGTTCCTCCTGGTTGCAGGGAACGCCGCTGCGGCCGGCATCCCAGCCGCCGGCGAACATCGCCGCATGCATGCCGGGTTCGGCCGCCAGCGCCGGATGTGCGGGCACCACCCGGGGTTCGGTCGCGTCCGGCCCGCCGAAGGCTTGTTCCGGATGACCATGCAGGATCAGGTTGCGGATCGTGGCGTGGATCAGCCGCACCTTGAGGATCTGCCCGCGCCCGGTGCCGGACGCATCGGACAGGCCGCCGCGCATCATCACCGGGAAGATCATCGCCGCCGTGCTGCGGATGCGGTATTCGGTGTGTTGCTCCAGTTGCCCGGCACGGTGCAGCACCATGGCCAGGTCGGGCAGCACGTAACACTCCGGCAAGCTGGCGCAGAACAGCAGGATGCACGACAGCGGGCCGTATTCGTAGAACAGGGTCTCGGCCCGCTGCAGCTTGGCGGTGTCGGCCCAGTCGGGCAGGGCCTGCTGCGCATGCACGAACGGCTGCACCGCGCGGAACACGTCGTCATCGACCTCCGGCTCCTGGCCGGGCCAGCTCGCCAGCGAGCCATTGCTGCCCAGCGTGTTCAGCAAGGCCGTGGCCCGGCCCAGCTTCTTCCACTGTTCGCCGTGGGCGTCGCGCAGGGCCTGGGCGTCGGCATCGGCATCGGGCGCCAGGGTCTGCCAGTCACCGACGATGGCCGCCACGGCGTCGTCGGCGGGTGTGTCGGCCACGTGCCGCAGGCGCTCCAGCAGCAGTTCCCAGTCGCAGGCGGTTCGGGCGGGGCGCATCAGCCGGCCCTCCGCGTGGCAGGCAGGTCGGCATATGCCGTTTCACCCTGGTTGGTCCCGTCGTGGGTCTTCCAATAGCGCCAGCCGGCCAGCGCACACAACACCGGGAAACCCATCGCGAAGACCGCGATGGAGCGCGTCTCGACCGGGAAGCCGGCCACGATCTGGAACGCCATCAGGCCGGCGTAGATCAACACCGGCAGCAGCGCATGGCGGCGGTCGACACCGGTTGCCGGCCGGATCGGCAACTTGCGCACCACGAGGCGGAACACCAGCACGATGCAGAAGGCCACGAACATCCAGCCCACGAATCCCTGCACCGTCTCGCCGAACCAGGCGCCGTCCTTCTTGGTCATGATCCAGGCCTTGAGCACGAACACCATGTAGGGATCGGCACCCAGGTCGTAGGCCGTCACGACCATGGCCGCCAGCAGCGACATGGCCATGGCCTCGCCCAGGTGCGTCGACCCGTCCGCCGGTGCACGCCAGATGATCAGGTTGGCGATGACGTACCCCATGTAGGTGAGCGCAAACCACATCAGCGGAATCACCAGGGGCACGTCGCCCACGCGCGGCCCCAGCACGTCGGTGTAGTCGTAGCTGCCGAAGAACCAGCCGTGCGACGAACCCATCTGCTCGGCGAACCAGCCCAGCACGATGGCGATCGCGGCGAACAGCAGCGCCGCACGCAGGCCCAGCAGATGGGCGGCGCTGGCCAGGCAGGCGGCAAACATCACGAAAGAGCTCACCAGCATGGCCGTGGTGGTGTCGCCCAGCGTGCGGACACCCACGCTGATGAAGAACACCGCCGCCAGCAGCAGGCCGGCCAAGGGAAGACGTGTCGACCAATGAGGCATCGCAACTCCTGAGGTGATGGGAACGGGGTGTGGCCGCCAACGGGCCGGCCCGTGTGGCAAGCGCCAATACTAACGGCAGCACGCCGGCATGGAACAAGCCGGGCCCGCACCCGCCCTGCCCGCTCGGGCCGGCTCAGGTATCGAATGCTGGCGAGCGATACAGGGTTCTACCGGCCACGCGCAACTCGGTGTCGAGCTGGTAGCGGCGTACGGCCGCCGCGTCGATCGCGATGCCCAGCCCCGGCGCGTCCGGTGCCCGGATCTCGCCGCTGGCGTCGCGTTCGACAGGGTTGGCGGTGAGCTCCACCGCCAGCGCCTTGGGTGCCGCCGGGTATTCGCAGATGCGGTGGTCCGCCAGGCCGGCAAACGGTTGCAGCGACGCACTCAGTGCCAGGTGCGAGGTGAAGGTGTGGTTGACGTAGGTGACCCCCTTGGCCACGGCATGGTCGGCGACCTGCTTGGCCGGGCCGATGCCGCCGATGCGACCGCAGTCGATCTGCACGTAGCCAATGCCGCCGTAGTCGATCAGGTGGCGCGCCATCGAGAAGTTGTGTGCACCTTCGCCGCCGGCCAGCCGCACCGAGGCGCACTGGCGCGACAACGCGGCGTATTCCTCCAGTGCGCTGGCATGGAAGGGTTCCTCGAGCCAGGTGACACGGGCCGCCTCGAGCGCCTGCAGGCGTTCGGCGGCGCGCGCGACATCGTCGACGAAGATCTGGCCGACGTCGACCAGCAGGATGCCGTCCGGCCCGATGGCCTCGCGTGCGGCCATGAAGTGCGCGGCGTCGTCCGCGGCGCTGCCACGCCCGATCGGCCCCCAGCCGAACTTGACCGCCGTGAAGCCCCGCGCCATCGCGTCGCGCGCACGCGCCAGCGTCTGCTGTGCGTCGTCGCCGAACAAGAGCGAGGCATACGGCGTCTTGGCGTGGTTGCGGGTGTAACCCAGCAGTTTCCAGAACGGCTCC
>CAXBDR010000058.1:0-19834 GCA_963974265.1 uncultured Rhodoferax sp. | reverse complement strand
CTTTCTACAATGGGGCATTCCCCGACAAGCACCATGACTTCCACACTACCCTGCGTCGAACCCGCGTCCTTCCTGACCCTGCACTACCGCCTGGCTGGACCGCACGGCGACATCATCAACACCTTCGGCGGCAAGCCCGCGACGCTGTCGCTGGGCACCGGCGCCTTGTCGCCGGCGGTCGAGCAATGCCTGATCGGCCTGGAGGAGGGCAGCCGGGCGACGTTCGAGCTGCCTGCGGGCGTGGCGTTTGGCGAGCGCCAGGGCGAGATGCAGCAGTGGGTGGCGCGCAAGTTGCTGCGCCAGCTCGGCGATCCGGCCGAGAGCTACCAGGTTGGCGACGTGGTGCAGTTCCCGACTCCGGACGGCCAGGGTAGTTATGCCGGCGCCGTGCTGCAGGTCGGCGACGAGGCGGATGGGCAAGGCGTATTGTTCGACTTCAACCACCCGCTGGCGGGCCAGCCGGTCGTGTTCGAAGTCCATGTGATCGGCGTGTTATGAAGCCGGTTGCCGCAATCGAAGAGGTCGTGCTGGCCGAACCGCGGGGTTTTTGCGCCGGCGTGGACCGCGCGATCGAGATCGTCGAACGCGCGCTGCGCAAGTTCGGCGCGCCGATCTACGTGCGCCACGAAATCGTGCACAACACCTATGTCGTCAACGACCTCAAGGCCAAGGGCGCGATCTTCATCGAAGACCTGGGCGATGTGCCGCCCGGCGCGACGCTGGTGTTCTCGGCCCACGGTGTCAGCCGCGCCGTGCACGAGGAGGCGCGCGCGCGTGGCTTCCAGATCTTCGATGCCACCTGCCCGCTGGTGACCAAGGTGCATGTCGAGGTCGCCAAGCTGCACAAGGAAGGTTACGAATTCATCATGATCGGCCACAAGGGGCATCCCGAGGTCGAGGGCACGATGGGCCAGCTCGACGACGGAATCCACCTGGTCGAGGACGTCGCCGACGTGGCCCGGGTGCGGCCCGCGCAGACGGACAAGCTCGCCGTCGTGACCCAGACCACGCTCAGCGTGGACGACGCGGCCGAGATCGCCGCCGCCGTCAAGGCGCGTTTTCCGAGTGTGCGCGAACCCAAGCAGCAGGACATCTGCTACGCGACGCAGAATCGGCAGGATGCGGTCAAGCTGCTCAGTCCGCAGGTCGACGTGGTCATCGTCGTCGGCAGCCCGACCAGCTCGAACAGCAACCGGCTGCGCGAACTGGCGCACAAGCTGGGCACCGACAGCTACATGATCGACAACGCCGACGAACTGCAGCCGGCCTGGCTGGAGGGCAAGCAGCGCATCGGGCTGACCGCCGGCGCGTCGGCGCCCGAGGTGCTGGTGCGCCAGGTCATCGACCGCATCAAGGCTCTGGGCGCGGTATCGGTGCGCCGGCTCGACGGCATCGCCGAGACCACCAAGTTTCCGCTGCCCAAGGGGCTCAAGCTGGAGTAGCTGCAGGCGCCGCCAGCGCTGCATGGCCGGCGGCCGGGACGCGCCCGCGTCACTAGAATGGCGCCATGCTCGACATCAATTTCCTGCGCAAGGACCTGGACGAAGCCGTCCGGCGCCTGCAAGCCCGCAAAGACCCGCAACCCTTCCTCGACGTGGAGCGTTTTCGCACGCTCGAGGCCGAACGCAAGACCATCCAGACCCGTACCGAGGAACTGCAGGCGCGGCGCAACAGCCAGAGCAAGCGTATCGGCCAGCTCAAGTCGCAAGGTGCCGCTGGCCAGGCCGAGGTCGACGCGGTGATGGCCGACGTGGCTTCGATCAAGGACGAACTCGAGACTTCGGCGGCCCGGCTGGAGCAGATCCAGCACGACCTGCAGGCATTGCTGCTGGCCGTGCCCAACCTGCCGCATGCCAGTGTGCCGGTGGGGGCCGGCGAAGCCGACAACGTGGAACTGCGCCGCTGGGGCACGCCGCGCGTGATGGATTTTCCGGTCAAGGACCATGTCGACATCGGCACGCCGCTGGGCCTGGACTTCGACCTGGGCGTCAAGCTTACCGGCGCCCGGTTCACCGTGCTCAAGGGTGCGATTGCGCGCATGCACCGCGCGCTGGCCCAGTTCATGCTCGACGTGCAGACGCTCGAACACGGTTACACCGAGTGCTACACCCCTTATATCGTCAACGCCGACAGCCTGCGCGGCACCGGCCAGCTGCCCAAGTTCGAAGGCGACCTGTTCGCGGCGAAGAAGGGCGGCCAGGAAGCCGAAGACCATCCGGACACCGCGGCCCTGTACCTGATCCCGACCAGCGAGGTGCCACTGACCAATTTCGTGCGCGACGAGGTCGTGCCGCTGTCGGCGCTGCCGATGCGCCTGACCGCCCACACGCCGTGTTTCCGCTCCGAGGCCGGCAGCTACGGGCGCGACACCCGCGGCATGATCCGCCAGCACCAGTTCGACAAGGTCGAGATGGTGCAGATCGTGCACCCGGACACCAGCTACGAGGCGCTGGAAGACATGACGCGCCACGCCGAGACCATCCTGCAACGCCTGGGCCTGCCCTACCGGGTGATGGCCTTGTGCACCGGCGACATGGGACCGAGCGCGTCGCGCACGCACGACCTCGAGGTCTGGCTGCCGGCGCAGAACACCTTCCGCGAGATCAGCTCGGTGTCGAATTGCGAAGCCTTCCAGGCGCGCCGGCTGCAGGCACGGTTCAAGAACGCGCAGGGCAAGAACGAGTTCGTGCACACGCTCAACGGCTCCGGCCTGGCGGTCGGGCGCGCGCTGGTGGCGGTGCTGGAAAACTACCAGAACGCCGACGGCTCGGTCACCGTGCCCGAGGCCTTGCGGCCCTACATGGGCGGGCAGGAGACGATCGGCGCCTGACGGCCGACGGGCACCGCGCGTCGAAAGCGAGCCCGCCCGTCATCCGGACACATCGCCCATCTGCCATGCTGCGAGCAGCCTGGGCACCAGCAGATTCCAGTCCATCACGCCAGCGTGGTTCGCCCAGGAGGCAAAGTCCCGCTCCATGCGCCGAATGATGGACGCGTTGCCTGGCGCAAGGTCGTGCAGTTCCGTGCGATCGTCCTCCATGTCGTACAACTCCCACGGCGACTGGAACTTGCGCACCAGCTTCAGGTTGCCGATGCGCACTGCGCAATTGCCCTCGTGCTCCCAGAATAGCGGCTGCGCGCGAGACCAGTTCCTGCCCGTCAGCAGGGGCAGCAGGCTTTCGCCGTCCGGCGCGAGCATGTTGCGGCCGCCGACCTCGTTGGCAGTGGCCGTCCCGGTGGCCTCCAGGATGGTGGGCAACAGGTCGATCACGTGGCCCGGCGTATGGACCACGCCGGTCTCACGGATACGCGCCGGCCACTGCACGACCAGCGGCGTCGATATGCCGCCTTCATGCACCCAGTGCTTGAACAAGCGAAACGGCGCGTTCGATGCGTTCGCCCAGGGCAGGTCATAACTCATGAATGTCAGCGGACCGCCGGGGAGCAGATCGGGCCGGTTGCCCAACTGGATCCTGCGGCCGTCGTTGTGCACATCCGGGTAGAACTGCGCCCAGCCGTCCTCTGCCATGAACTCGGCGCAGCCACCGTTGTCCGACAGGAACATGATCAGCGTGTTGTCGTATTGGCCCAGCCGCTTGAGCGCCTCGAGCAGGCGTCCGATGGACTGGTCCATGCGGTCGACCATGGCAGCGTAGACCGCCATGCGGGCCGCCTCCCAGTCGTGGTGGGCCGCGTCCCGCCACGCGGGCGCGCTGGCGTCGCGCGACGAAATCGTCCACGGATGCTGCAACACCCCCTTGGACAACATCTCTTCGTGGCGCGCGGTGCGGATGGCGTCCCAGCCCTTGTTGTAGACGCCGTCGTACCGCGCGATGTCTTCCTCGTGCGCATGCATGGGCCAATGCGGCGCGGCGTGCGCCAGGTACAGGAAAAACGGCTGGTCGAGCAACACGCTCTCGTCGATCATCCCGATGGCTTTGTCGGTGATGGCGTCGGTGAAGTAGAAGTCGGTCGGAGATACCGAGACCGGCCGGTCGTCCTCGAAGATGCAATGCGGCGAAAAGTGGTGCGTGACCCCGTCCAGAATGCCGTAGAAGCGGTCGAACCCGCGTTGCAGCGGGGTCGGTCGATCCGGATCGCCGACCCGCCAGTTCGCCACGCGGGTGGCCCACAGGTCGCCGCCCACATGCCATTTGCCGGACATCAGCGTGCGGTACCCGTCCGCCTTCAGCCGCTCGGCGATGGTGGCTGCGTCGTCGCGCAAAAAGCCCTGGTAGGCCGGATCGCCAAGGTGTGTTCCCATGTGACCGATGCCGGCCTTGTGCGGGTAAAGGCCGGTCAGCAGCGATGCGCGGGTCGGGCAGCAGCGCGCGCAGTTGTACATCGCGGACATCAAGGCGCCGCGCCTGGCCATGCCATCGATGTGGGGCGTACGGATCTCGGAGCCGGTGGCGCCGAGGTCCGCGAATCCCATGTCATCGGCCAGGATCACGATGACGTTCGGGCGTTGTTGCGGGTTCATGGAGGTTCCTGTCATTGTCCTGTGCCATCCAGGCACGCCATCAGTGCCTTCAGTGGTAACGCGCGCCCTGGCGCGCCAGTTCGGCCTGTAGCGCGCGGATTTCGATCGCGTCAAGTGCTTTTGCGGTCTTGATCGACAACGCGGCCGCAATGCCCGCTCCCTGCCCGGCGACGGCGCAGCAAGCCATGTTGCGCGTGGCGGCATGCGCCAGTCGATCGCCGCCGATGGCGCGACCGGTCACCAGCAGATGCCGGACCCGCTTGGGCAGCATGCAGCGGTACGGTATGTGCATGTAGCGTCCGGTGGTGGGAATGATCAACACGCCGTAGCCGTCGATGAACTCCGGATAGATGCCGACCGAATCGTCGAAACGCGCCTCGTGGCGTACGTCGTGTTCGGTCATGTTGTAGACGGCGTCGATCTTGCGTGTGTCGCGGATGCCGATGGTCATGCCGAAGTTGCGCAGGCGCACCCCACTGCAACCCGGCGTGTAGCGGCGCAGCGCCTCGATCGCCAGCATGGCCTGGCGACGCCCTTCGATTTCGAAGCGCGTAAGGCTGTCCGGGTCGGTGCCATCGCAGCCCGCCAGATGCACCAGGTTCATGTAGGTGAGTTCGCCGGTGTCGTGCACCGCGCCCCAGGTGCCGGCAATGGTGTTGAGGTGTGCGGGGATAACGCCATCGCGAATCGCCTGGGCAAAAGGCTTGGCCAGGAACGGGGAGAACATGGCGTCTTCCTTGCCCGCGGTCTCGATCTCCCATTCGCCGGTGGACCAGTCCTTGTAGGTTTGCGGGTCGGCACTCACCCCGGCCAGGAAGGCCTTCTTGTCGACGCCGGCCAGGTGGAACATCACGGATGCCGCCTGCATGTGTTCTACCGGCGTCTTGTGCGTTGGCGCGCCGGCGCGGTGCGCGATGTCCGCGTCGCCCGTGGCATCGATCACCCGTTCGGCCAGGATGGCCTCGCGGCCGGCCTTGGATTCGACGACGATGCCACGGATCGTGTCTCCGTCCATGATCGGTGCCACGAACTGGCGATGCAGCATGGCATGGATGCCCGCTTCCTCGACGAGACGGTCGGCGACCAGTTTGAAGCCTTCGGAGTCGATCTCGTAGGAAAGCGACTGTGATTCCGGGACGGCCGCACCCATGGACCTGGCGCGTTCCTCGAACTCGCGTCCGATACCGTTGGCTTCGACCGTTTTTTCGTGCCGGTACCAGGCCAGTCCCTCCACGCCGACAACGGTGAGATTGCCGCCGAAACAACCGAATCGCTCCACAAGCGTGACGCTCGCGCCGCAACGGGCCGCGGCCAGCGCCGCTGCCAGGCCGCCCGGGCCGGAGCCGACGACCAGTACCTCGGTGCGATGCACGATGTCGATCGCGCGCGCGGGTTCGGTGATGGTGCTGGCGGTCGGATCGAACATCGTCATCTCGCGCGTGCCGTGTTGCGCGCGATCACGCGAACCAGCCTTTTTCCGCCAGGCGCTGGTCGTTCATGTCGAAGCGTCCACTGGGTTCGAGCCCCTGCAGTCGTGTCGAGCAGCCATCGAGGTGATCGCCGACCGCGAAGCAGATCATGCCGGCCTCTTCGGACAACATGGCTTGCGCCTGCGCATACAGTCCCTTGCGCTTGGTTTCGTCCAGTTCCACCCGTGCCGCGATGAGGATCCTGTCGAACACGGGGTTGGCGTACCGGGTGTCGTTCCAGGCGGCGCCAGACATGAAGGTCGTGGAGAACTGCTGATCGGCCGTGGGCTGGTTGCCCCAGTAGACCGCGCAGAACGGCACCTTGAGCCAGATGTTGGACCAGTAGCCGTCTCCGGAGACACGCTTGATGGCGATGTTGATACCGGCCTTGCCTGCCGACTCCTGGAAGATGACGGCCGAGTCCGTGGCGCCGCCAAACGCACCTTCGGACACCTGCAACTCGATGGCTCCGGAATGACCTGACTTCTTGTAGTGGAAGCGGGCCTTGTCCAGGTCGTAGGCGCGTTGCACCTGGCTGGCATCGTAGTACTTGTTCAGGGCGCCGAGCGTGTGGTCATTGCCGACGGATGCATAGCCAGAATGCACGTTGTCGACGATCTTCTTGCGGTCGATGCCGTATTTCAGCGCCAGCATCAGGTCCCGGTTCTTGAACGGATCGGTGTCGGTGTGCGCCACGAACGCAAACCGTCGGCCCGCGCCGCGGGTACGCGACACCTTGATGGCCGGGTTCTTGTACAGAAACCCGACCGTCTTGGGGTCGAGGCGGTTGATGGCATCGACCTGTCCGGTCGTCAACGCCTGCATGCGCGCGCCCGAGTCGACGATGTAGCGCAGCTCCACCGTGTCGAAGTTGCCGCGATCGGGTTTCCAGTAGGTGCCGGGTTTGCGCTTGGAAACGACGCGCACGCCCGGTTGCCACTCGGCCAGCGTGTAGGCGCCTGTGCCATCGGGTTTGGAGAAGTCGGTCGTACCGGCCGGCACGATCACCAGGTGATAGTCCGACAAAACGAACGGCAGGTCGGCATTGCCCGCAGACAGTTCGATCCGGATCTGGTTGGGCGATGTCTTGACGATATTCTTGATCGCCGACAGCAGCCCTTTTGCGGGAGACTTTGTTTCGCCGCGGTGCAGGTTGATCGAGTAGATCACGTCATCGGCATCGAGTGTCTTGCCAGAGCCAAACGAGATGCCTTTGCGGATGTTGAAGATCCAGTCGGCGGCGCCGGGTTTGGACTCCCAGCTCTCTGCCAGTTCGGGCACGGCGTTGCCCTTGGCATCGATCTCGACCAGGTTGTTCCAGAACATCAGGCTGTAGGCGATCGGGATCGAGTCCGCATAGGTCCGTGGATCCAGGCTGTCGGAAGCCGAACCCCCGGCCATGCCCAGTCGCAAGGTGCCGCCCTTTTTCGGAGTGACTTGGGCAAGGACGTTGCCCGGATGCATGGCTGCATAAAGACCGAGGGCCGATGCGCCGGCAAGGATTCGTCGCCGGTCTGGCATCGATGGAGCATTGAAGACTTGCGCGAGGGACGTGGTTTCGATCAGAGGTTTTTCCATGGTGACGGACAGGCGGTTGGTTGACGGGTTGAAGCCCGGAACACGACGACGTGACGTCTTGGACGGACGGTGCGGCACGCGACGGGGCTTGACTCGGAATAGTGTTGCCGACGTCGATCCATGACCTGCCATCGCAAACCCTAAGTACAATTTGTGAACTTGTATCCGGTGCATGCGTGGCCAGGCGTTCTTTCGATGCACCTGGGTGTTGCGACCGGACACACGGGCCATGGCGAACTTCCGCGTCCGGCATGTTTCATTTGCCTCCTGGGAACGCAACCGATGGCAGTCGACCGCTCATCTGCTGGCAGACCTGATGAACGTGGTGCGATTCCGAAGTACCTGGCGATCGCGAACGATCTTGCGCAGGCGATCGGTATCGGCCAATATGCCAATGGCGACAGGTTGCCCCCGCAACGCCAGTTGGCGGCACAACAAGGTGTGACGATCGCGCGTGCCTATGCCGCGCTGGAACGGCGTGGACTGGTCGTTGCGCGTGTCGGCGACGGGACCTATGTGTCCTGCGGTGAACCCGAGTTCGCGCACCGGACCCCGATCGACCTTGCCCACAACGTGCCGTTGACCGCTCAGTCGGACGTGGATGCATTGCGCCAGGCTTTGACGGCGCTGGGGTCGGACGCGCAAGTGATGCGCGAGATGCTGGACTACCAGCCCGAGCTGGGGCACAAGCGGCACCGGGAGGCTGGTGCGCGATGGTTGCGCCGATTGGCCACAACCGGCGACAGCAATCGGGTCATGGTCACGAACGGCGTGCAGCATGCGCTGGCATTCGTGCTTCGCATCTTCGCGCGGCCCGGCGATGTGATCCTGACGGAGAACTTGAGTTATCACGGGATCATTCCGCTGGCCCAGGAGTTCCGCCTGCAGATCGTTGGCGTCGACACCGATGACCAGGGATTGTTACCCGATGCACTGGACCGCGCCGCGTCGACCTACAAGGCCCGGCTGCTGTATTGCATGCCGACTTTGCAGACACCCGTGGGCAGCACCATGTTCATCGCGCGGCGGGACGCGATCGCACGCGTGGTGCGTCGCCGTCGCCTCCTGCTGATCGAAGACTGCGTTCACGTGATGGCGCATCGTGCGCCCCTGCCCGCGTTGTCGACGCTGGTGCCAGACCAATCGTTTCTGTTGGCCAGCTTTTCCAAGGTCGTCGCTGCCGGACTGCGGGTTGGCTTCCTGGAGGCAGACCCGAAGTGGCTGAACAAGTTTGCGGCGACGATGCGCGCCGACAGCTTCATGGTCGCTCCGCTCGGCCCGGAGGTTGTCACCCGGTGGCTGGAGTCGGGGCGGATGGAGGAACTGATCGAAGCGCATCGCATGCTGACGACGCAGCGCCTGACCAGCGCATTGGCGTTGATGGACCGGTTGGCACGGCGAGCCGGCGCATCGCTCGACTTCCACAGCGACCCGGTGTTCCCGTTCCTCTGGCTGCGCCTGGCGCCGCCGTGGAAAGCGGTAGCGCTGGCGAATACTCTCAGAAGCAAGGGTGTGCTCGTTCGCACCGCGGATCATTTCCGGATGGGACGCAATCCGGCTCCACAGGCCTTGCGCATCAGCCTGAACTCGCCTGGCAGCGTGAAGGAGTTGCAAGCGGGGCTAACGACCGTGTTGCAGACTGTTTTCCAGTCCGCGCCAGCTGGAGGCATCGGCTCGGAACGGGAGTGAGCGCGTGCCTGGACGGCATTGCCGTCTGCGTCACGCGTCCCCGAGGCGGTTCACGACAGGCTGCACTGCAGCCGTTCGATCTGGCGCAGCACCGATTCCGGCTCGGTCCACAGGAAGAAGTGGTCCTTGCCGGGCAGCCGCTCGACCTGCATCCAGTCCCTGGGCAGGCGTTGCTCCAGGTAGTCGGCGGTGCGCGGGTCCACCAGCGGGTCCTGGTCGCCCTGCATCGCGATGATGGGCCGGCGCAACTGGCCCAGCGCCGAATCGAGGCGCTGCAACTCGGCCTGCAACACCATCATTTCCCGGTTCGATCGGCTCATCGCCGTTGGCAGCAACTGGCTTGCCAGCCAGTTGTCGGCGATCAGGTTGTACCAGCGCGGCTGTTCCAGTGCGGGCGCCATCGAGCCGGCGAGCATCACGGCGCCACAGACCTTCTCGGGATGGTCGATCGCCATCCACGCGATCAGCGGTCCGCCCAGCGAATGGCCGACCAGCACCGCCGGCGGGCCGGGCGGGATCAGTTCGGCCAGCAAGGCGGCCTGGCGCCGCAGGTCCGGCACCACGCCGCTGGCGCCCGAGCGGCCGAAACCCGGACGATCCATGGCGATGCGCGGCCCGAAACCCTTGAGCGAGGGCGTGTCCAGGAAACGCGCCCAGGATGTCCAGCCGCCGGGGGATCCATGCACGAACACGATGGGCGGGGCGCCCGGCTGCCCGGCCGGCATGCGCGCCACCCCGATGTCCATGCCCTGGACCCGGACCGTCTGCAGTTGCGGGCGGCTGGCCGATTGCGGGAACAGCTCCTCGACGCTGCCCCGTGGCCAGGGCGGCTTGGTGCAGGCCGCCAGCTGCAGCAGCGTGGTCAAGACGAGGATCCAGCGCAGGGCCATGGGCATGCCGGGGTGATGTCGGTCGTGGGCGTTGCAGCGTGCATCCGGTGCCTCCGATGGTTGCGGCCGGGCGGGCGGCCCGGTCGGCGCGGGCGGCGCGGCGGGTGCCAGCCGGGATCGGATCATTGTAGGCAGGGCCATGGACGCGTGTCGCCGGTGCAGGCTGACGCCATGCCGCAAACGGGTCATTGACGATGCGCCCACGCGGCGTTACGGTGGCCGAACAGCGGCACGATACCGCAGGAGACAGGCAACATGGCACAGCAATTACTGGTCCGGGGTCATCAGGGTGCGGATGTGCAGCGTCTGCGCCGCGAGCTGGTCCGTGAGCTCGGTGAAGATGCCCGTCCGTACGCGCAACTGGCGCAGGGCGACGTGCTCGATGCCGACGTGGAAGCCGCGGCACGGCGCTGGCAATCGGGCGTGGGCCTGATCGCCGATGGCGTGATCGGGCCGCGTTGCCAATGTGCGCTCGGCCTGCGCCGTTCCGGCACCCTGGCCGTGCCACTCGAACTCGACGCCGTGCGCCGCCTGTTCCCGGCGACCAAGCCGGCCAACATCAACCGTTACCTGCCGTATCTGGCCGCTGCACTGGACAGCTGCGGCCTGCGCGATCGCACCATGATCTGCGCGGCGCTGGGCACGATCCGCGCGGAAAGCGAGGGCTTCCTGCCGATCTCCGAAATGCAGTCGCAGTTCAACACGCGAGCGGGCGAGGCCCCGTTCGGTGCGTACGACGGCCGGCGCGCACTGGGCAACACCGAACCCGGCGACGGCGCCCGATTCAAGGGGCGCGGCTTCATCCAGCTGACCGGGCGTGCCAATTACCGGCAATACGGGCAGCGGCTCGGTGTCGATCTCGAGGCCAACCCCGACCTGGCCAACGCGCCCGAGATCGCGGCGCTGTTGCTGGCGCTGTTCCTGGCCGACCGGGCCGACGCCACGCGCAGCGCGATCGCGTCCGGCAAGTTCGCGCAGGCGCGTCGTCTCGTCAACGGTGGCGTGCACGGGCTCGAACGGTTCAAGGACGTGTTCCGTCTGGCCGACCAGGTCTGGCCGGTGGCAGCCCCGGCGAAGTCCGGCGCGGCGCGGCGCCGGCGCGGCAGGCAGCCGGTGGCGGCGGGTGCGCACGTGGCGGCAACGAGCCGCTTCCTGACCGCGGGCAAGGATCCGGTCGACCTGCGCGACCGCGCCTACACGCCGGCACCCCGTGGCTTGCAGGACGCGTTTCCGACCGATGACGAGGTGCGCCAGTTCCTGCCGGTATACAGCCGTGCCGGCCTGATCCTCGACCAGGGCCAGGAGGGCGCCTGCACCGGTTTCGGCCTGGCCTGCGTGGTCAACTACCTGCGCTGGCGCAAGGCCGGCTGGCCGCAACGCATGGAGTCGGTCAGCCCGCGCATGTTGTACAACTTCGCACGGCGCTACGACGAATACGCGGGCGAAGACTACGACGGATCGAGCTGCCGCGGCGCACTCAAGGGCTGGTTCAACCATGGGGTGTGCCTGGAGGCGGACTGGCCCTACAGCGGGCCGCAATCGCAACCGCGCTACGGCTATGCGAAGCGCGCCAGCGCCACCACGCTGGGCGTGTATTACCGCGTCGAGAAGAAGTCGATCACCGACATGCAGGCGGCGATCCAGGAGGTCGGCGCCGTGTATGTCTCGGCCTTCACCCATGACGGCTGGAGCCGCCTGCCGAACCAGCGCCGTGCGCCGAGCGGGCACGACAGCCTGGCCGAGATCCCGTTCGACGGGCGGCCGTCCGAAACCGGCGGGCATGCATTCGCGCTGGTCGGTTTCAACAACCGGGGTTTCATCGTGCAGAACTCCTGGGGCACGTCCTGGGGGTCGGGCGGATTCGCACTGCTGACCTATGGCGACTGGCTCGCCAACTGCATGGATGCCTGGGTCGTGGCCATGGGTGTGCCCGGCGTGGTGGTCGGGCGGGTCAGTGTCACCGGCTCGGCACCGGTTGGCGCCGCGGGGGGCGGTGCACATCAGAACCTGTGGTGGAGCCAGGACCAGGCGTACCGGCACAGCGTGGTGCTGGGCAACGACGGTCGCGTCAAGCGCTACCTGACCGAAGACGAGCTCAGCCGTACCTTGCTGCACCAGGCGGCGGGCCTGCCGGACCAGTGGTTCCGCAGCCAGACGGCGAACCAGCCGCGCCGGCTGGTGATCTATGCGCACGGCGGCCTCAACAGCGAAGATGCGGCGATCGAACGGGCGCGCGCGATGGGACGCCACTTCATCGGCAATGGCTGTTATCCGCTGTTCCTGGTCTGGAAGACCGGCTTGTTCGAGTCGCTGGCCAACATCTTCAGCGAGGCCATGCGGCAGCAGGTGCCCATGGCCGGCGGCGCAGGGGAGTGGATCGCGGAACGCACCGACCTGATGGTCGAGAAATCCATCGGTCGTCCGATCGCGCGCCCGATCTGGAGCGAGATGAAAGAGAACGCCGAACTTGCCTTCGGCGGCGGCCGCGGCGGTGACCTGCTGATCACTGCGCTGCAACGCCTGGCCGGTACCTGGGGGGACGGCTTCGAGCTGCATCTGGTCGGCCATTCGGCCGGCGCCATCATGCTCGGCCACATGCTCAGCGCGCTGGCGGCGCGCGGCATGAGCGGCTGCGTGCGCAGCATGCATCTGTTTGCGCCGGCGTGTTCCGTGCAGTTCGCCAATCGGCATTACACGCCCCATGTCGCGTTGATGCGGCGCCTGTACCTGCGTATCCTGTCGGACCGGGTCGAGCGCAACGACACGGTGGCGTCGATCTATCGCAAGTCCTTGCTGTACCTGGTGTCGAATGCGCTGGAGATGGATCTGCGCACGCCGATCCTGGGGCTGGAGAATGCGTTCAGGCCGGACTACAAGGGCTGGGACGGAACCTCCAGCGCCGGTGAAACGCTGCGCGCCTGGCAGCAGGCGGCGCGCAGTGCCGGCCTGCACAAGGCCGGACGCACCACGGTGCTGGACCGCGACACGGTGCTGACGGCCTTGCCCGATCGCCATGTCCGCGCCGCCCACGGCAGCTTCGACAACGACATCGACACGCTGCGCCAGACGTTGATGCATATCATCGGCGGTGCGTTGCCGAACCCGGTGGACGATTTGCGTGGCTTCTGATGCCGCGCGCTCCGGGATGTGGCAAGGCCATCAGCAGATCGATCCGGCTCCCGCGGCACCGGGGGCAGCAAGGAGTAAGCCGTGAGCAAGTCCGACACCAGCGTGAGCCCGATCGTACCGGGCCGGTTTTTTGTGTTCGTCGAGCGCCTGGTGCTGGAGCAATACCAGCTGCAACTGGTCGAAGCCGATTCCGAGGACGAGGCGCGGGACAAGGCGCTGGCGCAATTCCTGGCCGGCCGTGTGGCCTACATGAGTTCTGCCCAGGTCGAGGCCCCCACGGCGCCGGTGCGACCGGTACGGGAAAAACACCTGCGCAAGATCTCCAGCCGCGACGGCGCGCCGCCGCCGGCGCGCCATTTCCGCACATCGGCCCGGTTCGAAGGCCCCGGCGACGAGCAGCTCGAGCCGTGCGGCGGCTACCCGGGCACCCACCCGGAGCCGATCAGCCGGGCGCAGGCGCGGTTGATGTGCCAGAACTTCGATGCCAGCGGATATTCGAACCACAGCGGCCGGGGATCGACCTTGTGGGTGGTGCTGGAACACTGCGCCGAGGCCGACATTGCCTACAACCTGCGGGCCATGCCGGGCATCGGCTTTTACGTCGAGCGTGCCAAGTCGGTCGACGACGGCCTGGCGCTGCACATGTCGGTCGATACCGGTTACGGCCCGTTGCGGGACTGAGCGGCTCGCGGCCGGGAAGGGCACGCCGGCCGCCGGTGCGACAATGCCCGGCCGTCCTGCAAACCTGTGTCCATGTCCCCTCGTGCCCCTGAAATATCCGTGGTTGTGCCGGTGCACAATGAATCCGGCAATGTCGTAGCCTTGCTCGACGAAATCGAGGCCGCATTGACCGGCGTAGCCGCGTTCGAGGCCGTGTTTGTCGACGACCGTTCCAGCGACGACACCGCTGGCGTGTTGCAGGGTTATGCGCAGGCCCATGCCTGGCTGACCGTGGTGCAACACGTCAACAACTGTGGCCAGAGCACGGCGGTGCGCACCGGGGTGCGTTTTGCGCGGGCCCCGGTGATCGCCACGCTGGACGGCGACGGGCAGAACCATCCGGCCGACATTCCGGCGCTGTTGTCCCGTTGGCGCAGCCTGCGGCAGGCGAGCGACAGCGGCCCGGTGCTGATCGCCGGCTGGCGCGCCAAGCGGCTGGACACTCCGTTGCGGCGATTTTCGTCCCGGGTGGCCAACGGTGTGCGCAGCCGCCTGCTGGGGGATGCGACGCCGGATTCCGGTTGCGGGCTCAAGCTGTTCGCGCGCGACGATTTTCTCGATCTGCCGTATTTCGACCACATGCACCGGTTCCTGCCGGCCCTGTTCCGGCGCGCGGGCGGCACCGTGGAGTCGGTGCCGGTGCGACACCGCAACCGCGCGCACGGGCAATCGCATTACGGCGTCGGCAACCGCCTGTGGGTCGGCCTGGTCGACATCCTGGGCGTGATGTGGCTGCAGCGGCGTGCGCGCATCGCGCGGGTGGCGGCGCCCGAACGCAAGGCGTGACGACCATGCCGTCCTCCTCCCCGGCCGATGCCGCGCGCGAGCGCCGGTTGTTCTGGTGGCTGATGCTGGCCGCACTCGTCGTGCTGGGTGCCGGTATCGGGCTGCGCGACCCCTGGCCGTCCGACGAACCGCGCTTCACGCTGGTGGCCAAGCACATGGTGGAGTCGGGCGACTGGTTGTTCCCGCACCGCGGCACCGAGCTGTATTCCGACAAGCCGCCGATGCTGATGTGGCTGGAGGCGGTGGCCTACCAGGTGGTCGGCAACTGGCGCATCGCGTTCCTGTTGCCCTCGTTGCTGGCCGGCATGCTGACGCTGGTGCTGACCTGGGATCTCGGCCGGCGCCTGTGGAATCCGCGGGTCGGCCTGTTCGCGGCGGCGGCGGTGCTGGTGACGTTCCAGTTTGTCTACCAGGTCAAGCGGGCCCAGATCGATCCGCTGGTGATGATGTGGATCACGCTGGCCAACTGGGGCCTGCTGCTGCACCTGCTCAAGGGGCCGAACTGGCGCGCCTACTGGCTGGGTTGTTTTGCCGCCGGCCTGGGGGTGATCACCAAGGGCGTCGGCGTGCTGGCACTGCTGATGCTGCTGCCCTGGCTGTTCGCGCGGGCCCGCGGCTGGGAGGGTGTGAACCGCACACCCGGCTCGGCATGGCAATGGGCCGGTGGCGCGCTGGCCTTCCTGGCGGCCATCGCCTTGTGGCTGGTGCCGATGCTGCTGGTCGCGCACGCGCGCGGCACGGCGGAATACGACGCCTACGTCAACGACATCCTGCTGCGCCAGACCGCCAAGCGTTATGGCGGCTCCGTCGGAGGCCATGCGCAACCGTTCTGGTATTACCTGCCGGTGCTGGTGCTGCATTTCTTCCCGATGTCGCTGGCCTACCTGGGGGCGTGGCGCGGCTGGTGGCACGGCCTGCGCCAGCGTGACGCCCGGCTGCTGCTGCTGCTGGGCTGGTCGGTGCTGGTGGTGTTTTTCTTCAGCCTGGCCGGAGGCAAGCGCGAGGTCTACCTGATGCCGATGTTGCCGATGCTGGCGCTGGCGCTGGGGCCGTCGCTGCAGGCCAGTGTCGGCGCGCGCTGGATGCGAGTCACGGCCTGGCTGGCGGCACTGGCGGCAGGCGGGTTCCTGCTGCTGGGCGGCATCTGGGCCATGCAGGGTCACTGGACCCGCATGGAGCAGCAGATCGTCGAGCGTGGCCTGGCCGACGGCGGTCGGGGCCTGTGGTGGATGGGCATCAGCATGGGCGGCGTGTTCCTGCTGTCGGCCCTGGCCTTCCGGCCGCGTCGCGGCGTGCATGCCCTGCTGGCCGGCATGGCCGGCTTCTGGATCATCTGGGGCGTCTGGGCCTCCGTACTGTTCAATGACTCGAATTCGGCCGTGGGCGTGATGCGCAAGGCGGGCCAGATCGCCGGGCCGCAGGCGCAGATCGGGCTGGTCGCGTGGAAGGAGCAGAACCTGCTGATGGCTGATCGCCCGGTCACGACCTTCGGTTTCAAGCGCGAATGGGAAGCGCAATTTGCCGCCGCGGTGCGCTGGCAGGCCGAGGCGCCCGAACAGCGCTGGATCTTTGCATTGCGCGACGCCGTCGAATCATGCGTGATCGAGGACCGGGCGCAGGTCGTCGGTTTTGCGAACCGGCGCCTGTGGTGGATATTCCGCGCCGAAGCGGTGCGACCCGGCTGCGTGCCGCAGATCGACCCGCTGGCCGAACGCTGGGACAGCAGCTACGGCTCGGACGAGGAGGACTGACGCGACACGGCGCCTCAACCGAGCAGCAGCTTTTCGGGCTGCCATACGCGCAGCAACTCGAACAACCAGGCCAGCAGCAAAAGCGTGGCCATCGCGCCCAGGAATACCCACATGGCCAGTCCGAGCTTGCCCCATGCATGCTGCAGTCGGCGGGGCCAGCTGAACCGGATGCCCGAGGCCTGGCAGGCCCGGCAGATGAGTTCGTCGTAACGGTTGCGGTGGCAATCCTTGCGCAGCACCGGCGCCCTGCAGACGGAACAGTGCAGCGACATGTGATGGCCTCCGATGTCAGGCGCGGGTTGTGGGGTGATCCTGCTCAGACTGCGCGCGCAGTCCCGGTGGCCTGTCTCGTATCATGCGCCTTGTCGGACGGATTGTGGGCAAATTGCTGAATTCATTGCTCGCATTCGTCAGCTTCTCGCCCTGTCAGGGCATTTTTTTCGACCCGTTGCCACGTCTGGCGTGTGATCGGGCAGGAGCAGGAGTCACATGCAGCATGTCATCACCGAACAGTCCGGATCGGCCGGCCTGATCACCCTGGCCCGGCCCAGGGCCCTCAACGCACTGACGCTGGAGATGATCCGCACGTTGACGGCGCTGTTGCTGCGCTGGCGCGACGACGACACGGTGCGGATCGTCGCGCTGCGCGGCAGCGTCAAGCATGCGTCGGATCCGTCGGCCCACGAGCCGTTCGGCAATTTCTGCGCCGGTGGCGACATCCGGTTCTTTCATCAGGCCGCGCTCGCCGGCGATCCGACGCTGGAGGATTTCTTCACCGAGGAGTATCGGCTCAATCACCTGATCCACCGTTATCCGAAACCCATCGTCGTGTTCATGGACGGCATCGTCATGGGCGGGGGCATGGGCGTGGCCCAGGGTGCGCGGGTGCGCATCGCCACCGAACGCACGAAGATGGCCATGCCCGAGACCGGCATCGGCCTGTTCCCGGATGTCGGTGGCGGCTATTTCCTCAGTCGTTGCCCCGGGCATCTGGGCGAATACCTGGCATTGACCGGCATCGTGATCGACGGCGCGCAGGCCGTGGCCGCCGGACTGGCCGACCATGCCGTGGCATCGGCGGTGCTGCCGGGGTTGTGGGCCGATATCGCCGCTGGCGGCTTGACGGACGCCGAGTCCGTGGCGGCCCGGTGTGCCCAGGCCGCCGGCGCCCCGGCGACGGCGGCGCCCTGGCCCGAGGCGGGCGTCAACCGCGTCTTCGGCCTTCCCGACGTACAGGCCATGATGCAGGCCCTGCAGGCGGCGGTGGCCGATGACCCATGGGCCGCCCAGACGGCTGCCGTGCTGGCACGACGCAGCCCGCTGATGCTGCATGTGACGCTGGAGCAGTTGCGTCGGGCGCGCGGCATGGACCTGGCCTGCGAGTTGCGCATGGAGCGCGACCTGGTCCGCCGCTGTTTCCATCCGGCGCACCTGGGCCGGCACGGCGCCGACGTGGAAGTGGTCGAGGGCGTGCGTGCACTGGCGGTGGACAAGGATCACCAGCCGCGCTGGAACCCGGCGCAGATCGATGCGGTGGTGCCGGGCATGGTGGCGCCGTTCTTCGACAGCCCTTGGCCGGCCCACGCGCATCCGCTGCGCGACCTGGATTGATTGCCTCGGCGCACGGTTTGTGCGAATTCCCAACACTGCACTGCGATTTCCGGTGTGCCGGGTTCCACGATCATCCGGGCTCCCGGAGAATGGTGGTGGTTCGGGATAATCGTCACGGGCTTTGCAGGCCTCCGGTCTGCGGCCGATAACTGCTTTTCACCAGGAGATATTTCATGCTGACCGGAAAATTTCTCAAGATGCTTGCCGCCCTCTTCATGGCTGCCGTGCTGGCGGGTTGTGCCAGCACCAGCAATGAAGCGAGCACCGGTGAGTTCCTCGACGACACCGTCATCACGACCCGCGTCAAGGCCGCGCTGGTCAAGGATCCGATGGTCAGCGCGCTGGACGTCAGCGTCGAGAGCTTCAAGGGCGCCGTGCAACTGAGCGGCTTCGTCAAGACGGCCGCCGAGCGCGATCGTGCGGTCAAGATCGCCAACGACGTGCCCGGCGTCACCCAGGTCTTCAATTCGATCCAGTTGCGCTGATCGTGCACCGGCCGGGGTCTCCCGCGACGGGAGTCCCTGATGCCGGCCTGTCGCGCCGTCCCGCATGCGCGTGCCATCGAGCCCGATGCCGTCGCCGCCGCCCCGTCCCCCCATGTCTTCCAAGCTGCGCATCTTCCTCGTCCTGCTGGGGGGTAACCTGGGGGGTGCCTTGCTGGTGTTCGTGCACCTGCGATTCCTCGACCCGTTTGCCCTAGACGAGGTGGCACCACTGGGCTGGCGCGAGGTGGTCTTTTTCATCGTGGCGTTTTCGACGCTGTTGTTCGGCGGCCGCGCCGTGGCGCGCCGTTACGCTTCGACGGTATTGCGGGCCGCGGGCCCCTTGCCCGACGGTCCGGCGCATGCAAGGGCACGGCGGCGCGCGGTGCAACTGCCGGGGTTCCTGGCCGCCCTGTCGATGGCCCTGTGGGTGCTGGCGGCCATCGTATGGGGTTTCTTCTGGCCGTGGCTGATCGGCAGCTTCAATCTGCAGGCCGCGGCGCGCCAGGCTTTCGGCATGGCCCTGGTGGCCGGCCCGACCGTTGGCCTGTTCGTGTTTCTGGCCACCGAACGCATCTGGCGCGAACGCCTGCCGCTGTTGTTCCCCCGCGGTGACCTCGCCGCGAGCGGCGCGCGCAACTGGCGCGTGCGTACCCGCATGCTGGTCGTGTTTCTGTTCGCCAGCATCGTGCCCTTGCTGGTGATGGCCGTGGCCACGACGGTCCGGGTGCGCACCATGCGTGGCGCCGATGTCGGCAGCGCGGCGGAGCACCTGCAGGACCTGATCGTCGTCCAGGGCGTGCTGGTTGCCACCGGGTTGTTGCTGGCGATCGTGCTGGCGCGTTTCCTGGCCGACAGCGTGTCGGAGCCGCTGCGGGGCCTGCAGACCGCGATGGTGCGGGTCGAGCAGGGTGACCTGCAAGCCCACTGCGCGGTCGTGTCGAACGACGAGATTGGCGCCGTCACCGCCGGGTTCAACCACATGGTCGCCGAACTGCGCGACCGGGAACGGGTCCACGAGGCCTTCGGGCGCTACGTCAGCCCCGAGATCCGCGATGAGATCCTGTCCGGCCGGACCGACCTGACCGGCGACCAGCGCGACGTGACCATTGTGTTCGCTGATCTGCGCGGCTTCACGACCTGGGTCGAAGCCAGCCCGGCGACCGAGGTCGTCGAGGGGCTCAACGCCTACTTCACGGAGATGGAACAGGCCGTGCGGGCCCACGGCGGCCTGGCGCTGCAGTTC
>CAXBDR010000057.1:0-19919 GCA_963974265.1 uncultured Rhodoferax sp. | reverse complement strand
AGGCCCTCGCCGGACACCCCCCCCGTCACAGGGGGTTCCGCGTTGTCGGTCGCGGTGGTATCTTCGCCCCTTCGGTGCGCCCGCACCGACGGTGGCGTGGTCGCTTCTTCCGGCTCGCCGTTGTTCGACCTCTTTCAAGGATCCATCCGTGAAGTCCTCTGTCTTTCCCGGGCGTTCATCTGCCTGGGCTGCCGCCGCCGCCGTACTGCTGCTGCCAACCGCCATTGCACATGCGCAAACCATCGAGCGGGTGCGCATGACCGACAACGACCTGAGTTGCCAGCAGATCTACAACGAGACGGTGCAGATGGACGCAGTGGTTGCGCGTGCATCGCAACCATCCGCGGCGCCGGTGGCTGCGGCCACCGATGCCAACAACGTCAACGTCGGCACCCAGGTCGCCGGGGCCGTGGCCCAGACGGCCATCGCCCATGGTGCCGTGCGCAGCGGCTTTGCCGGATTCGGCGGCGGCTCCCTGCTCGGTGGCCTGCTCGGGGGCGCTGCGCAGCAGGCGGCCACGGCCAACGCCCAGCAACAAGCCGTGGCGCAACAACAGGCGGCGCTGCAGGCGCAACAAGGCGCGGTGCTGGTGCAACAGGCGCAAGGCCGCAAGGAACACCTGACCACGATGTTCCTGGCCAAGGGTTGCAAGCTCGGCGACATGCAGAAATAGGCGCCAGCGCCCCATGAACGGCGATCCCGCACCATGAGCAATGCCAACGCACCGACGGAAGCCTTGTTCGCGCGTGCGCTGATCGTCGAGGACCTGGACGAACCGCGCCAATGGCTGGCCGAGTTGCTGCCACGGGCCTTGCCGGAGGTGCGCCAGGTCGACACCGCCGCATCGCTGGCCCATGCGCGCGAACGCATGGCCGACTTCGCCTATGGCCTGGCCCTGGTCGACTGGGGCCTGCCCGATGGCACCAGCGAAGAGCTGATCAGCGAACTGGTCGCGGCCCGGCCGGGCGCGGCCGTCATCGTGGCCACGATCCATGACAACGACACGCATGTGTTCCCGGCCCTGCGCGCTGGCGCCACCGGCTACATCCTGAAGTCCCAGCCCAGCGCGGTCGTGGTGTCGCAGCTGCAACGCATCCGGCTCGGCGAGCCGGCGTTGTCGCCGTCGATCGCGCTGCGCCTGCTGCAGCATTTCCGCGACCTGCCCGACACCGCGGCGCCGCCAGGGCCCATGGGCCGGCCGCCACCGGCAGACGCCGGAACCGATGTCGAAGAACCGCAGCGCCAGCTGACCGAACGCGAGGTCGACGTGTTGCGCCTGATCGGCAAGGGCTACAAGGTCCCGGAGGCCGCCGGGTTGCTGGGCATCAGTGCACACACGGTGACCAGCTACGTGCGCGACATCTACCGCAAGCTCGACATTTCCTCGCGCGCCGAAGCCGCGGTCGAGGCGGCCCGGCGCGGCCTGGTCAGCTGACGGCGGCGGGCGTCGTCGCGGCCGGTGGCGACGGGGTCCGGGCATGGCGCCGGCGCTCCGGGCGCTCGGGCGGCGGCTGCAGGCGCAACTCGAGCAGCACCTGGCAACCGCCTTGCGCGTCGTCGCCGTTGGCCACATCGAGCTGCGCGCCGATCTGCGCCGCGCGGTGCCCCATGTTGCGCAAGCCACGCTGGCTGCGCAAGGTGTCCTGGCGGGGCAGTCCGCAACCGTCGTCGCGCGCGACGATGAGCAGCCAGATTTGGTCGCTCTGCTGCACCAGCCGGGCCTGCACGTGCAGGTTGTGCGCCTGCGCATGCTTGACGACGTTGGTCGCCGCCTCCTGCAGGATGCGCATGATCTGCAGCAGCACGTCGCTGTCGAGCTGCAGCCCGTCGATGCTGTCGTCCAGGTGCCAGTGCAGCTGCACGCCGGCGGCTCCGAGCCGGTTGTCCCAGCGATTGCGCCAGGCGGCCAGCGCGGCAGACAGGTCGGACCCCATGTCGGCACTGTCCATCAGCATGCGCAGCTCGTCGATGCCGTCCTGCAGCGACTGCGCGATCTGGTCGTGATTGAGTGCCTCGCGCTCGATGCCGCGCAGCGCGGTCATCAGCTGTGCGCCCAGGCCGTCGTGCATGTCGCGCAGCAATCGCTCGCGTTCATGCAGCCGCGCCGACGACAAGGCCCCCGCCATCTCCGTCCTGCGCAGCTGCTGGTAACTCTGTTCCAGCTCGGCGGACTTGCTGGCGATACGCTGCTCCAGTTCCAGGTTGCTGTTCTCGGCCCGGTTCAGCGTCTTGATGATGTAGTCGCCGGTGATCAGTGCATACACCAGCAGCACCACGGTGAAGCCCCAGAACAGGTAGCTCGGGCTGGACGGCGCGAGGGCGCCGAACACCAGCGCCATGTCGTGGGCCGCACAGGCGATCAGGCCGGCGTAGGCCCCCACGGTGGCAAGCCGATACAGGCGCGGCAACGGTATGCGGTTGCGCCAGATCCACCAGATCGTGGCCAGCGACAGGCCCAGCGCCCACAACTGGGCATATCCGCGTGCCAGCATCGCGCCACTGCCCATCCACGCGCTGAGCCCGATCGCGACGGCGCTGCTGGCCACCGCGAACACCAGCGCCATGCGGGGCCGGCGCCGCCAGTCAGCCGGCGCGAGCGGCACGGCGCTGCCCGCCCCTCCGGGCGCACGCGTGGCCAGTGTCGCCGCGCACAAGGCGACGGCGGTCAGCAGGATGTTGAACGGGTTGAGTTGTTCGTACCAGATCGGCGGCAGGTAGACGTTGCGATCGTAGTAGGCCAGTGCCCGCAGGCTCCAGCTCACGCAGGCCAGCATCATCCACAGGAAACCGAGGTCGTGGCGCCGCTGCAGCCACAGGATGCCGCCCAGCAGGGCCAGCACCAGCATCAGGCCGGCGGCTGCGTCGGTATAGCCGACCACGCGCCCCATGTCGGCCACCGCCATCGGCATCAGGGCGTTGGTCGGGCCCAGGCCCAGTGGCACCAGGCCCGACGGGATGTAGGGCAAGGTCAGCAAGCGGATCTCCACCGTGCGCACCCCGGGCGGCAGTCCGATCAGGTTGGGGATGCGGCCATTGAAGACCGCGGCATCGGCCGCGCGGGTCGATGCCGCAGCGCCGGCATCCGGTGTGGCTGAAGAAGCGAACAGGCGCCGGGACAGCAGCGACTGCAGCGGCATGCCTTGCGCATGCACGGCGAACGGCGCTCCCACGCGAAAAAACTCCAGCGCGGCACTGGACGATGTCGCGCAGGCCGACACGTCGACCTGGTAACGCAGCCGGACATGTTCGTTGCGCCAGGCCAGTGGCAGCGTGTCGGGCAGCGTCACTTCGCGGTCCTCGAGCACGACGCCCTCGCGCGTGACGATGCGCCGCACCTCGGTAATTTTTCGGGCGCCGCTGCAATCGGCGTCCGGCGGCTCGGCGCCGTTTTGCGCCGGCTGCGCCCGGGCCGCTGGCATGCCCCCGGCGGTTGCGAGCACCAGGCACAGCAGCATCGACAGCAGCGCAACCGGCCAACCGGCCCTGGCGGCTCGGCGTCGGCACATCATGCCAGTGGCGGCGCGGCCCGGTTCATGGGTGATGGAGCCGGATCCGGACAGCCGCACATGCGTACACGGGCTTGCGCCGGCGCCGCATCACAGGGTGAAGATCTTGCCCGGGTTCATGATGTTGTCCGGGTCCAGGGCGCGCTTGATCGTGCGCATCATGTCGACCGCGCCGTCGCCGGCCTCGGTGACCAGGAAATCCATCTTGTGCAGGCCCACACCGTGTTCGCCGGTGCAGGTACCGCCGAGCTTGAGCGCACGCGATACCAGCTGGTGGTTGAGCTGCTCGGCCGCCACCCGTTCCTCGGGCTTGTGCGGATCGAGCAGGTAGCCGAAGTGGAAGTTGCCGTCGCCGACGTGCCCGACCAGGAAATACGGAATGCCCGAGGCGTCCGCCTCGGCCACCGAATCGAGCAGGCAATCGGCCAGGCGCGATATCGGCACGCAGGTGTCGGTGGAGATCACCTTGCAGCCGGGCTTGGACTGCACGGCGGCGAAATACGCGTTGTGCCGGGCCGTCCACAGCCGGGTGCGTTCTTCCGGCGTGCTGGCCCATTCGAACGCATTGCCGCCGTGTTCGCTGGCGATCTCCTGCACCAGTTCGGCCTGCTCCTGGACGCCGGTCGGCGAGCCGTGGAACTCCATCAGCAGCATCGGCTCCTCGCGCAGCGACAGCTTGGAATGCTTGTTGACCATGCGCACCGTGTTGTGGTCGATCAGCTCGACACGCGCGATCGGCACGCCCATCTGGATCACCTGGATCGTCGTGCGCACCGCCGCCTCGATGCTGGGGAAGGAGCAGATCGCCGCCGATACCGCCTCGGGCAGCGGGTAGATACGCAGCGTGACCTCGGTAATGACACCCAGTGTGCCTTCGCTGCCCACCATCAGCCGGGTGAGATCGTAGCCGGCGGACGACTTCTTGGCCCGGGTGCCGGTGCGGATCACCTGGCCGCTGGCGGTGACCACTTCGAGGCCCAGCACGTTCTCGCGCATGGTGCCGTAACGCACCGCGTTCGTGCCGCTGGCGCGGGTCGCGCTCATGCCGCCGATGGTGGCGTCCGCGCCCGGGTCGATCGGGAAGAACAGTCCGGTGCTCTTGATCTCCTCGTTGAGCTGCTTGCGCGTGACGCCGGGTTGCACCGTCACCGTGAGGTCTTCGGCGTTGACGGCCAGCACCTTGTTCATGCGGCCCAGGTCGATGCTGATGCCGCCCTGCACCGCGAGCAGGTGGCCTTCGAGCGAGGAGCCGACGCCGAACGGGATCACCGGCACCTTGTACTGGGCGGCCAGCGCGACCACTTCCGCCACCTCGGCGGTGTTCTCGGCGAACACCACGGCCGCGGGCGGTGGTGCATCGAACGAGGATTCGTCGCGCCCGTGCTGTTCGCGCACGACCTGTGCGGTCGAGCAGCGTTCGGCGAAACGCGCCTTGAGCGCGTCGATCAGGGCCTGGGGTACGTCGCGCTGCGCAATGGCGGGCAACAGGTGGTGGGTGTTGGCGGGTGCATTCATGGTGTCGCTCCGGTAGCTGTGGCCAAGTGTACGTCGCGCGGGCACTCCCGGCTTGACACACTCCCGGCTTGTCCGGATGACCGGAGGCGTTCGGTGGGCGCATTTGCAACCGGGCCGTGCCGGCCACCGGAAGCTGGCGCAATAATGCGGGTGTCTGCGCCAGCGTGCGTGTCGGCATGCGGGCGGACGAACAAGCAAGGAGTCACGGTGCGGGTTGCAGTACTCGAGGACGAAGCGGATCACGCGGCCCTGGTCACCCAGGCGCTGCACCAGGGCGGGCATACCTGGGTTGTGTACGACACCGGCGCCCGGTTCATCCAGGCCATGGTGCGCGAGACCTTCGACGTGCTGGTGCTGGACTGGATGATGCCCGACATGACCGGCCTGGAAGTGCTGGACTGGTTGCGCCAGCTCGAGAACCATACGCCGGTGATCTTCGTCACCAGTCGCGATGCCGAGGAAGACATCGTCCGGGCGCTGGCCCATGGTGCCGACGACTACCTGGTCAAGCCGCCGCGTGCCGGTGAATTGCTGGCACGCCTGCAGGCGCTCAAGCGGCGCGCCGACGGCCCCGGCAATGGCGCGGTCGTCGTCGGTCCGTACGAATTCGATCCATCCCAGTCGGTGGTGCGGCTGCACGGCGAGATCGTCGAGATGACGCAGCGCCAGTTCGAGCTGGCCGTGGTGTTGTTCCGCAACATCGGACGCCTGTTGTCGCGCCAGTATCTGCTCGAGGCCGTCTGGGGCCTGAACGACGCGGTGCAGACCCGTACGCTGGACATCCACATCAGCCAGCTGCGCAGCCTGCTGCAACTGGCCGACAACGGTTGGCGCATCCAGTCCGTCTACGCCCATGGTTATCGTCTCGAAACGCTGGCCTGATCGCCTGGCGGCTGGTGCCGGCGCGGTGGTGCTGGGGCTGCTGGTCGCCACGGCGCCGGTGCCGGGGGTTGCCGCGGACGACGCGCCCGCCACGCTGGCCCTGACCCTGCGCCCCGGCGACACCTTGATCGGCATCGGCCAGCGTTACCTGGAGCAGCCCGGGCGCTGGGTCGAGCTGGCGCGGCTCAACGGCATCCGCGATCCGCGTCGCCTGCGGCCGGGCTCGGCACTGCGAATCCCGCTCGACTGGATGCGCTGGATGGCTCTGCCGGTCGAGGTGGTACACGTACATGGAACGGTCCGGGGGCCCGCCGGTCCGTTGGCTCCGGGCATGCGGCTGGGCCAGGGTGATCGATTCGACACCGGCGCCGACGGCATCCTGACACTGCGTTTTGCCGGGGGCGCGACCGCCGTGTTCGCGCCGCAGACCCGGGCCGCGCTGGGCGCATCGCGCGAGGCGCCGCTGGGCGGCGTGCGGGCCACCCGCATCGACCTGGACCAGGGTGCGGTCGAGACCACGGTGCAGCCGCTGGCCACGCCCGACTCGCGCTTCGACGTGAAGACACCGCGGGTCGTCACCGCGGTGCGCGGCACCCGTTTCCGCGTGGCGCAGGAATCCCAGGCCAGCCGGCACGAGGTGCTCGAAGGCCGCGTGGCCGCGCAAGGTGCCGCGCCGCAGCCGGTCGAGATCGCCCAGGGTTCCGGCCTGCGTGCCGAAGGCGGTGAACTCGGGGCGGTCGTGCCGCTGTTGCCGCCGCCCGACCTCTCGGCGGTGCCCGCGCGCATCGAGCGCACCTCGCAGCTGTTGCAGGTGCCGCCGCTGCCCGGCGCCGTGGCCTGGCGCTGGCAGGTGGCCACCGACGGCGCGTTCGTGCAGCGGGTGCAGGATGTGCAGACCCGCGAGCCGCGCTGGTTGCTGGCCGGCCTGCCCGACGGGGACTACCAGCTCCGGGTGCGGGCGGCCGACGCCCAGGCGATCGAAGGCAACGACGCGCAGGTGATGTTTGCGCTGCGCGCGCGGCCCGAACCCCCGCTGCAACTGTCGCCGCCGGCCGGCGCCCGCGTGGTGTCCGGTACGGAACTGCGCTGGGCGCAGGTCGCCGGTGCGCCGGCCTACCGGTTGCAGGTGGCGCGTGATGCGCAGTTCGGCGACATGGTGCTGGACCGGGCAGATCTGGCCACCGGCCGCCTGGTGCCGGAACCCGCGCTGGCACCGGGCACCTACCACTGGCGCCTGGCCACCCAGCGGCCGGACGGCAGCCTCGGGCCGTTCGGGGATGCGTCCAGCTTCACCGTGCTCGAACCCAGCTCCGTCGAGCCACCGCAACTGGGCACCGACGGCTTGCGCCTGGCGTGGTCCGGGCCGGCCGGGTTCCAGCACCAGGTACAGGTCGCGCGCACCCCTGATTTTGCGCAGCCCCTGCTGGACCGGCAGGTGCCCGGTGCGAGCCTGACCGTGCCCGACCCGGCCCCCGGCAGCTATCACGTGCGCACGCGCCTGGTGTTGCCCGATGGCAGCCAGGGCCCCTGGTCGTCCACCCAGCAATTCGATGTGCCGGCGCCGCCGGAGCCGCCGTCCCACCCGTGGTACCTGTTGCTGCTGTTGCTGCTGCCGCTGTTGTGATCGCTGCCGCATGGCGGGTGCCGCGCCCATCGTGCAGCGACCGGACTGGCCTGGGCGTGCGGCAGCCATGATCCATCCCACGGCCGCGGGGCGCCACCTGCGCGAATGGCTGCTGCTGGCACTGGCGCTGCTGGTGTTTCTGGTGGCGGCGCAACGCGGCGCCTGGTTCGAACGCGCCGACAACGGCTTGTACGACAGCGCCATGGCCTGGAGCGGCCGGCCGGCCGCGGACGACATCCTGATCCTGGCGATCGACGAGGCCAGCCTGGCGCGGGTCGGGCGCTGGCCCTGGTCGCGCGACGTGCTCGCGCAGGTCCTCGAGCTGCTGGCGCAGGCCGGTGCGGGTCCGGTGCTGGTCGACGTGATCCTGGCGGAGCCGCATCAGCAGGACCCGCAGGCCGATGCGCGGCTGGCCGCCGCGATGGCGGCCCATGGGCGTGTGGTGCTGCCGGTCTTCATGCCCCGTGCCGGCGCGCCGGCCGTGCGTCCGTTGCCGGCGTTCGCCCGCGCGGCCCGGCTCGGGCACGCACAGGCGCTGGTCGACCGCGATGGCGTCACGAGGCGTTTCCTTGCGCGCGAGTCCGACGGCGCATCCACCTTTGCCCACCTGGCGCTGGAAATGCTGGCGGCCGGGGGGAACGACGCCGCGGCAAACCGCTTGGCCGGTGAGCCGGAACGGCTGGTGCCGTTCGCGGGTCCGGCCGGACATTTTGCACGGCGATCCGTGATCGACGTGCTCGACGGCACGCTGGCGTCCACGCAACTGCGTGGCAAGACGGTGCTGATCGGCGCCACCGCCACCGGCCTGGGCGACACCGTGGTCACGCCGCTGGCCGGCGTCAATGGCGCCATGCCCGGCGTCGAGTTCGTCGCCAACGTGTTCGATGCCGAACGTGCCGGCCTGCGGGGTTCGGTGGCCGGCGCCGCGTGGCAATGGGGCCTGGGCCTGGCGCTGGTGCTGGCCTACCTGGTGGCGCTGCTGCTGCTGACGCCCCGGCGTGCGCTGATGTTGACGGCGGTGCTGGTGCTGGGACTGCCGCTGGCGGCCTGGCTCGCCATGCGACTGGCCGGCTGGTGGTGGCCGCCAGCCACGGTGCTGGTCACCGTGATGCTGGCCTATCCGCTGTGGAGCTGGCGCCGGCTCGAGTCCAGCCTGGCCACGATGACGCGCGAGACGCAGCGTATCGCCGGCCTGCTGCAACCCGGCAACCGGACCGGTACGCCGGCGCCGGACGGTGGACCGCATTTCCTGGACCCGGTGGAAAACCGGATCGCAGCGATCACCCAGGCGGTCGACGACGTGGCCGATGCATTGGCCGCAGACGGCGATGCCGGCCAGGCGCAGCAATACCGCGAGGACATGATGCGCCACCTGGCGCACGACCTGCGTTCGCCGCTGGTGTCCCTGCGTGCGCTGGCCAGCCAGTTGCGTGTCGGCAGTCCGGCCGAACATGCGGCGATGATTGCGCGCGTGGACGCCTGTGCGCGCCGCTCGCTGGAGCTGACCGAGCAGTTCCTGCTGATCGGTCGCGCCCAGGCGGTGGAGCGGCACCAGTTTTCCGAGGTCGACCTGGTGCAACTGCTGCACGCGTGCGCCGACGACCTGTGGGAGGACGCGCAGGTGCTGGGCGGGCGCGTCGAGCGGCGTTGCGGCGCCGACCTCGCGCTGGTGCTCGGCGACGAGCGGCTGCTGCGCCGCGCCCTGCTCAACCTCGGCTGGAACGCGTTGCGCCACGGGCCGCGTGGCGGCACCGTGACCCTGTCCTTGCAGCTGCACGACGACAGCTGCGAGATCGCGGTGCACGACCAGGGCAGCGGCTTTGCGCCGCAGGCGTTCGCCGCACTGAGCCAGCGGTATGCCAGCGGCAAGGCCGGCGGCTCCGGACATGGCCTGGGCTTGGCCCTGGTGCAGCTGGTGGCGCAGAAACACCAGGCCACGGTCGACGTGACACAGCAGCCTGGCGGCGGCTTCCGCATCGCGCTGCGCCTGCCGCTTGCCGCCGATGCGCAAGCGGCCGCGGCGCCGGGAGGACAATGAGGTCCGACAGGAGGAACACACCATGGGCAAACGCCTGACACAGATCGCCACCCGTACCGGCGACGACGGAACCACCGGCCTGGGCGACAACACCCGGGTCTCCAAGAGCGACCTGCGCGTGCATGCCATGGGCGACGTGGACGAACTCAACTCGCATATCGGCCTGCTGTTGTGCGAAGACATGCCCGAAGCCGTGCGCACGCTGCTGGTCGAGATCCAGCACCAGTTGTTCAATCTGGGTGGCGAACTGTCGATACCCGGGTTCGAGCTGCTCAAGCCCGAAGCCGTGCTGGCGCTGGACCAGGCGCTGGCCGAACACAACGAGCACTTGCCCAAGCTGCAGGAGTTCATCCTGCCGGCCGGCACACGGGCCGCGTCGCAGGCCCATGTCTGCCGCACCGTGGCGCGCCGCGCCGAACGCGCGGTCATTGCGCTGCAGGGCCGCGAGGAACTCAAGCCCACGCCGCGCCAGTACCTGAACCGGCTCAGCGACCTGATGTTCGTGCTGGCGCGGGTGCTGAACCGCTATCGCGCCGATGGCACGGTCGGCGACGACGTGTACTGGAAAAGCGAGCGGCTGGCGCGGGGGGAGGCGCCGGACGCGGCCTGAGCCGCGTCGGTGCCCGAGCCGGCCGCGCAGCGGGGCGCCATCGGATCGCGCACGACCACGGCGGTCAATACAGCCGATCCCGGTAACTCTCGTCCAGGCTCGCCTGCACCTGCTCCACCGAATCGCCGAGCCGGGCATGGTCGATGATGGCCTGGGCCAGCGATGGCATGCCGGCCTGGTCGGGCCAGCCTTCGGGTCGCCACAGGTCCGAGCGCATCACGCATTTGGCGCAATGGAAGAACATGCGCTGCACCGTCACCACGGTGGCGAGTTGCGGCTTCTTGCCGCGCACCGTCATTTTTTCCAGCAGCCAGTCGTCCTGCACGATACGCGCCGTGCCGCCGGCGCGCAGCGTCTCGGACTTGCCGGGAATCATGAACAACAGGCCGACCTGCGGCCGTTCCAGCATGTTCAGGAAACTGTCGGCGAGCCGGTTGCCCAGCCGCTCGGGAATCGCCAGCGTGTGGTCGTCGAGCACCTGCACGAAACCGGCCGGATCGCCCTTGGGCGAGACGTCGACCTTGCCCTGGCCGTCGGCCGTGGCCAGCAGCAGGAACGGCGAGCGGGCGATGAAGCCGCGGCAATGGACGTCGATATGGCCGATGACCTTGGACACGACGCGCGGGCTGGGTTCGCCGAGCACGGCGCGCAGTTGTTCACGGGTCGAGATGGTCTTGTCGAAGTGCGGGGCCATGGCGGGTTCGCTGCGGTGGAGGGATCGCGGGGTGGGCCTCACGATACCGCGACCGCCACGCGCTGACCAGTGCTGGGCCCGGCTCGACGTTTCCTGTCATGAAACCGCGGCGTGCGCGGCGCGGTTCACCCGACGGTGGCCGCGCAGGCGCATCAGGCCTTCAGGCATTCGCGCAGCGCGGCCGTGGCCTGCCGCATCTCCGCATCCAGGCCGATGGTGATCCGCAGCATGTTCCGGTAGTCGGCCTGCGCGAACATGCGCCCGGCGATGCCGCGCGCAGCCAGGAAGTCGCAAGCGGCGGCAGCCGTGACCTGCTGGCCGTCGAAGTCGAGCATCACGAAGTTGGTTTCACTGGGGAACACGCGCAGGCCCAGGCCGGCCATGTCGGCACTGAACCGGGCGCGTTGTTCGTGGTTGTATGCGAGGACGTTTCGCGTGTGTTCTTCGTCACGCACGGCCGCAATGCCGGCCGCAATCGCGGGCCGGCTCAGTGGAAACGTCGAGCCCAGGCGATGCAGGATGTCGACCACGGCCACCGGCCCGTACAGCCAGCCCAGGCGCATGCCGGCAAGACCGAAGACCTTGGAGAAGGTGTGGGTCATGACCACGTTGTCCGCCTCGTTCACCAGGTCCACGGGACGTGCGTAGTCCGATGCGCTGGCATATTCCGCATAGGCCGAATCGAGAACCAGCAACACGTTACCAGGCAGGCCGGCGTGCAGGCGCCGGACGTCTTGGCTGCCCAGGTGGATGCCGGTCGGATTGTCCGGGTTGGCGAGCAACACCATGCGTGTGCGCGGCGTCACGCAGGACAGGATGCCGTCGGCCGAGGCCTTGAAATCCTGGTCTGGCGCGGCCACCGGCGTAGCGTCCATCGCGAATGCGTAGTTCGGGAATTTCGGGTAGCCGTGTACGCTGTGAATGACTTCGTCGCCCGGCTCCAGATAGCCGCGCGCGATGCGCTGCAACAGTTCGTCGGATCCGTGTCCGCACACGATGGGCATCGGATCGAGACCGAACACCTCACCGATGGCGTGAGCCAGTTGCCCGGGCCCGTCTTCCGGATAGCGTTCGATGTGGCGCATGGCTTCGTGCGCGGCCGCCAGTGCCTTCGGGCTAGCACCCAGCGCACTCTCGTTGCTGGAGAGGTCGACGGTGGGTGCACCTGCTGTGCCGGTGCGTACGGCAACCATGTGCGACTTGATGCGAAGGATGCCTGCGCGTGGGGTGAGGGTCTGCGACATCATGATTCCTTCATGCATGGTGTGTGGAGGCGGTGCCGGTGCCGGTGCCGAGCACGTGCTCAGCCCTGCGCGCCATGGCCAGCAACTGGTCGTCCTGCCGGAGCCGGCCGACCAGTTGCACGCCGATCGGCAGTCCGTTGGCGGCGGTGCCGCTGGGCAGCGTGATGGTGGGAATGCCCAGCAGCGTCCACAGCCGGCTGAACAGCGGGTCGCCCGTGGCCTGCAGTCCCAGGGGCGCGGCACCCATCGCGCTGGGTGCGAGCAACACGTCCCAGGGTTGCATCCAGTCTTCGAGCACGCGGCGCGCATGCGCCGCAGCCTGCAAGGCCTGCACATAGGTGCCGCGGTCCATCGCCATGCCTTGCTCGAGCAATTGACACATCTGCGGACTGAGCAAGTCCTTGTGATGGTCGTATTCATATGCCAGGCTGCGCGCCGCCTCCCAGGCCATGATGGTCTTGTGGTGCTCGGCGAGCGGGTCGAACTGCGGTGGCGACGTAGCCTCGGATACCGCCATGCCCGCGGCCGCAAGCTGCTGCGCTGCGGACTCGATCACGCGCTGGCAGTCCGGGTCCGCCTGCTCCCAGGAAGGCGTGCGGCACAGGCCGACGCGCAAGGGCCCGTGCCATTGCATGTCGTCCAGGGCATGGGTTTGGCCCATCAGCGCCCAGCGCAGCCACTGGGCGTCGGCCACGTCGCGTGACAGCGTTCCGAGCGAATCGAAGGATGGGGCGAAAGCCTTGATGCCCGCGAGACTGAAATCGGCGTAGCTCGCCTTGTATCCCACCACGCCGCAATACGACGCCGGGCGCGTGACCGATGCCGCGGTCTGGGTGCCGAATCCGACCGGAACCATGTTGTCGGCCACCGCGGCGGCCGAACCACTAGAGGAACCTCCCGGCGTGTGTTGCAGATTGCGCGGGTTCGCCGTGGCACCCGGCGCGAAATACGCGAACTCGGTGGTGACGGTCTTGCCGAGCACGAGGGCTCCGCTCCTCCGCGCCAGCGCCACGCACGACGCATCCCAGGCCGGCTGCCGTCCCTGGTAGATCGGCGATCCGCATTGCGTGGGCATGTCCCGCGTGTCCATGATGTCCTTGACCGCAATTGGAACGCCGTGCAGGGGACCGGTCGGCGCCTGCCGGTCCAGCGCCGCCGCGGCGGCGCGCGCCTGTGCGGGATCGAGCCAGGCCCACGCTTGTACCTGCGGTTCGCGCTCGGCAATGCGTTGCAGGCAGGCATCGACCAGGTCGATGGAGCGCAGACGACCCTGTTGCACTGCGTCGGCCATCGCGTACAGGCCCATTTCGTTGACGTTCATCGTGTGTCCTTGTGGTGGTGCGGGTTGCGGGCGGCGGTCTGCGCGGACGCCATGCATCCGAGGTGCGGCCGCTTGCGCCGCCACGGGTACGGACCTTGCTTCGTCCAGGCTGTACGTGTGCCGGCGGAGGGCGATAACGGGTCGCGGACGAACCATCGCGGTGCAGTTGCGGCTGCCGCGCATCCGGAACGGACATGGGTGCACCCGCCCTAGTCACCGGATCCGTGTTCTTTATGCATTCAAAAGTTCCTTGTAGGAAAATTTGTTGCATTGTATTAAATCTTTCCGCATAATTGCGCCCATGCTGCACAAAACATCGCTGAACATGGACGCCGCCGCTCCGCCCATGGCCGTCACGACTGCGCGTCGGCGCGCCGCTCCACCGGGACGTCCCATGGCCGCCTCCAAGCCCGGGAGGCCGTGATGGACAACGGCGGCATGCGTATCCGTTGGGAGTGGGTGCTGTTCCCGCCCCTGCTGTTGTCGTTCGGCTTGCTAGTGGCGTCGCAGTTCGTGTTCCTGCGCGGCGGCTTCTTCGCCGATCTGGGCATAGGGCGGCTGGGCGAGCACTTCACCTTGCGCAACTACCAGCGCATTTTCTCGGACAGCTTTTACCTCTCCAGCCTGTGGCTCACGGTCAAGCTCTCGGCCATCACGACCGCCACGACCCTGATCATCGGCTTCCCGGTGGCCTACATGCTCGCGCGCATGCGTTCGAAGGCCAGCATGTATCTGATGGCCACCATCATGGCCGCGTCGTTCGTGACCATCGTGATCAAGCTGCTGGGCCTGAACATCATCCTGAGCTCCAACAGCCAGTTGAACACGCTCTTGATGTCCATCGGCCTGGTCTCCGAACCCATCGTCATCCTGGGCAAGATCGAGGGCGTCACGATTGGCCTGATGTACTTCACGCTGGCCTTCTTCGTGATTCTGCTGTACGGCGTGGTGCTGAGCATTCCGCGCTCGCTGGAAGAAGCCTCGCAGGTCCTGGGCGCCAGTCGCCTGCGCACCTATTGGCGAGTGGTCGTGCCGCTGGCGCTGCCCGGCCTGGTCGGCAGTTCATTGATCGTCTTCAACCTGTGTCTCGGAGCATTCACGTCGGCCGCCCTGATCGGCGCGGGCAAGGTATTGACCTTGCCGGTGCTGATCCAGCGTACCGTGCTGCTGGACACCAAGTACGGGATGGGGGGCGCCTTGTCGGTCGTGTTGCTGGTGGCGGGCCTGTTGATCAATCTGGTTTCGATGTACGCGGTCACGCGGCTCAAGGCTTCACGGGGGATGACGGCATGAAATGGCTGACGGAAAAATACATCGAGCGGGTGATCGGCATCGCGTGGATGGTGCTGTTCATGCTGTTCCTGCTCGGCCCGCTGGTCGTCGTGGTCGGTGCCTCGTTCGGGAACGGGCAGCGGGGCATGATCGACTTTCCGCCCGACGAGTTCACGCTCAAGTGGTATCTCGCGATCGATCCCATGCACGTGAAGGCCGTGGGAACCAGCTTGCTTCTGGCCCTGGCATCCGTCGTGCTGGCCATCCTGATCGGCGTGCCGGCCGCCATGGGCCTGGTCCGCAGCCGCATTGCGCGCAAGAACGTGGTGGCCGCGGTGTTGCGCGCGCCGGTGCAGCTTCCCGCGGTCATCGTCGGCGTGGCGTTCCTGCAGTTCTACTACGTCATCGGCGACCTCACCGGCCTGTATCTGATCGGCTCCTGGTACGGCATGCTGATCGCCCACGTCTTCGTCACCACGCCGTATGTCGTCAGTTCGGTGACCGCAGTGCTGCAGCGTTTCAACCACCAGTACGAAGAGGCCGCGCTAATCCTGGGCGCATCGCCCTGGTCGACGATCCGGCGCGTGACACTGCCGGTGCTGGCCCCGGGGATCTTCTCGGGCGCGACCTATGCGTTCCTGGTGTCGTTCTCGGATCTTCCGATCTCGCTGTTCCTGGCCAGTGAAGACGTCAAGACATTCCCCGTGGTGTTGTTCCAGTCGATGGACTACGACTTCGACCCTTCGCTGCTGGCGGTATCCACGCTGATCATCGTCGGATCGTTCGCCATCATGCTCCTGTTCCAGAAGCTCATGGGGATGGGATCCCTGCTGCGTTCCAGCAAGTAAAGCCATGCCGCCTGCCGGCACCGCGCCGGCAGTCACACCGCCATTGCATCAAGGAGTACCACATGCAAACCGCACACAAGACCATTCCCTTGCATCAGGTGCCACGGGCACCAGTTGCGCGCGACGATCGCTTCGATCATCTCGTGCGCGACGACGGCATGGTGCACCGGACGCTGTTCACGGATCCGGAGATCTTCAAGCTCGAGATGCGCAAGATCTTCGGCGCGTCGTGGGTCTTCCTGCTGCACGAGACTGAAATCCCGAACCCGGACGACTTCAAGTCCGTCAACATCGGCCTGCGCCCGGTGATCGTGACGCGCGATGGCGACGGCCAGATCCATGCGTTGATGAACCGTTGCAGCCATCGTGGCGCCCGGGTCTGCGCCGAGACCCATGGCAATACCAAGCGCTTTCGATGCCCCTACCATGGCTGGAGCTTCAAGAACAACGGCGAACTCTCGGCCGTGACCTATGGCGAAGGTTACCCCGATACCTTCGATCACAAGGCGCACAACCTGGGGCGTTTTCCCCGTGTCGAGTCGTATCGCGGCTTCGTCTTCGGTTCGCTCAATCCCGACGTCGAACCGCTGCTCGACTGGATCGGCCCCAGCCGCGAGGTATTCGACTGGTCGATGGACGTTCCGCTGAAACATGGCATGCGTGTCGTGCGCTCTGCCTCCACGGTATTCCATGCCAACTGGAAGCTGCAGAACGACAACAACGGCGACATGTATCACGTGCCGTTCACGCATCGCTCGGTGCTGACGATGGCGCGCGAGCGTTACGGTTCCGGCAAGTCGCTCGACCACTTCCGCAGTGATGATTCGCCGATGTACGTCAGCGACCTGACCCACGGCCACAAGCTGATCGACCAGCGCCCGTCACTCAAGACGCCATGGGACCAGGCGGTTCCGATTCCTGGACGCGAAAGCTACTCGCAAAAGCTGATCGACGAACTGGGCCTGGAGAAGGCACGCGAATACCTGCACATGACAGGCCGCGCCGGCATCAACCTGGTGCTGTATCCCAACATCATCGTGGCCGGCGGCGGGTCGTTCAATGTCTACGAGCCGATCGCGGTCGACAAGACCATGGTGCACCTTTACACGGTGATCCTCGACGACGCGCCGCCGGAGGTCAATACGCTGCGCCTGCGTTTCGCCGAGGATTTCGTCTACACCGGCAATCGCGACGACAACGAGGTGTTCGAACGGATGCAGACCTCGCTGGCGAACATTCCCGAGATGGAATGGGTCGACTTCAGCAAGGGTATGGGGACCGACCGCGAGGTGAAGCAGGGCGATGGTTCCACGCGCGGCAACATCTCCGACGAGACCGGCATCCGGGCCGCCTACCAACGCTGGAAGGAACTCATGTCCAGCAATGTCACAACCTGTGTTGCACTTTGAACGATGGGAGCCCGCATGTCCGCAACTGAAACAGCACCGGCGTTCGACACTGTCGTCCAGGCCGAGAACGACGAGCTCGACGACGTCCTGCATGTCACCGACACCTTGTATACCCAAATCCTGGATCGGGCGGTTGCGGCCCGGGCACGGACCAGCCGCCCCGAGCAGGACCCGGCGCTGCAACGCATCGCCGAAAGCGTGATCCACGCGGAAGCACGCCTGCTCGACATGCGGAGTTTCGACGATTGGCTGAACATGCTGACCCGCGACTGCATCTACTGGGTTCCCGCATCGCCCGATCCGGTGGACCCGCGCACCGCGACCTCGATTCACCTCGACGACCGGCGGCGGCTGCGCGACCGGATCGCGTTGACCAAGACCGGTCATCTGCATGCGCAGACTCCGCCATCGCGCACCTGCCGCGTGGTCACCAACGTGGAGGTCTGGCGCGACGAGCAGGACCCGGAGCAGATCGTGGTGCGGTCGAACCTGACGACCTGGACGTATCGTCTGAACAAGCTCGATACGCATGTCGGCTGGCAGGAACACGTGCTGGTTCCCGATCCGGCCGGAAGCGGATACCTGATCCGCTTCAAGACACTGAACCTGCTCGACAGCGATGGACCACAGGGCAACATCACGTTCATCCTCTGACAGTCCCTGAACCGGGCCGGACCCTGGCGGTCCGCCCCGGCCCGAGGCCCGATACGCAAGGTCTGCCGCGCGGGGAACACACCCGCCGCGGTCTTGGCCCTCCCCTCCCCGAAGACACCTCTCACCGCCGATTTGCCCGTCGCATGGTTTGCCCGGACCCCGGACGCCCGCGGCGCGGGTCCGGCCGATGCGCGAAGCGCCGGGCAGATGCAGCCCCGGCGCTCGGCGGCCATGAAAAAGGCCCGCATCCGCGGGCCTTGATCGCGTCAGTCGGGTCGTGCCGTCACTGGGCGGCCGCTGCCGCACGCGACCATTTGTCCTTGTATTCCGGGTCGAGCTTGTCGAAGTTGACACGAACCATGTTGGCAAGGCCCTTGTCGTCCAGCACGTAGATGCCCTTGATCTTCTCGTCGTCCTTGTACTGGTTCAGGATCTTCTTGTTCACGGCCACTGCGCCGCGTTCAACGAAGATCGCGCGCTGGTTGACTTCACCGATGTAGGTGTTGATGAAGTAGGCGGCGGCGTCCGCTTGCTTGCTGCCCTTGACCACACCCAGATAGCCGAACTTCAGCAACCCCTTCTTGTCGCCGACCTGGGGATGGAGGAAGGCCCATTCGTGCCCGGCCTTGCGCGACTGCAGGAAATAACCCGAGTGCATGGTCGACGCCCACAGGTCGCCGGATGCGAGTGCCGACATGGCTTCCGCTCCCAGTTTCCAGTAGCGCGCCGGTTTGATCTTCTTCAGTGTGTCGAAGGCGGGATCCAGCTGCGCCTCGCTGCCGCCGCCATCGGCGGCGGCACCCACCAGGAACTGCACGGCGCCGGCCTGGCTGATGTCGAGGACGCCGACGTGGCCATGGAGCTTGGGATGGGCCAGATCCAGATAACGCGTGGGGGCCGGGACACCGGCCTCCTTGAACTTGTCCGGACGGTACAGGACGCCCTCCTGCGTCACCCAGCTGGCGACCTTCATCGAGTCGAAGTCCTTGGCGTCGAGATACTGCGTGTTCGGCACCATGTCGAGGTTGATCCTCTGAATAAATCCACCCTTGGTGAAGTCCTCGATCGTGGAGTCGCTCATCTCCACCACGTCGAAGGGCGCGGCGCGGCCCCGGGCGGCGATCAGCTTGGCCAGCGCATCGTTGGGATGCGAAGGAATGAACTCCAGCTTGCCTCCGGTCTTGCGGAACTCCTCACCGGCGTACTTGTCCAGCACCTGGGCCCAGCCGCCGCCGAAGGTCGCGACCTTAACGGTGATGCCGGTGAAGTCGGGAAGCTTTTGCGCCGCGGCGAAGCCCGGTGCCAGGGAGAGGAGCAAGCCGCCCAGCAGAGCGGTTTTTGCACGGAATCGGATGAGAGAATGCTTCATAACGGGTCCTTTGCTGGTGAATCGTGAAAGAACTTGCCCTAAACAAGTGCACACCAGTCAACAAAAGTTAACTGTGAGAAATTTAAGCAAGATATGCGCCAATGACGGCGGGGCTCAGGTGGCGGCGATCGTTTTCACCGGCGGGATGGCCGGGAAAGCGGCCAGCGGACGGCCTCCGAACATCCGGTAACCCTCTTCAATCTCGATCTCTCGACCGATGATCAGCCCGTCTTCCTGCGATGCACTTGTCGGATCCAGGCATTGGCGACCCGAACGCCGCGGTGCATCCTTGGGGTCGAAGGTCCAGCTCTGGTATCCCAGGATGTAGAAGTTCAGCACCACGCAGGGGGAATCGTCGGCCGCGAACCAGTGCGCATTGCGAATCGTCTCCGTGGTCTGCATCAGATCGCCGACGCCGGACCAGCCATCGCGGGCCAGGCGCAACAGTACGGTGCTGTCATCGACGCGGGCCAGGCGGTCGTATTCGCGCACATGGCAGCGCCCGTGAACGGTCATCTGGTTCGAGATTAGGTTGTGGTGGGCGTGGGGCGGATGCACCTCCCGGGGAGACAGGTAGAGCAACTGCAGTGTGATGCGGTGCTTGCCCTTTTGCTGGCGGTACATGACCTGGTCCCGGCCCTGCTCCAGTGCGCGGGTGGTCAGATCCTCGAGTTCCGTCATCGTCTGCGGGTCCTGCAGCAGTTCGCGGCTGCGCTCCAGGTAGCTGGCCACGTCGATGTCGTGGCGCTCCAGGGCATCACACAGCGCGATGCAGCGGGCCTTGAGCGGGCCCTCGTAGTCGTCGACCGGCGGTGGCGACGCACGCAGTTCGGTGTTCATGGGCGGCACGTATCCCGGCGCGGCCTGGACGTCTTGAATCATCCTAAATCCGGCAGTTACCCTGTAGCCGGGAGGCCGATTGGGGGCCTGAAC
>CAXBDR010000056.1:0-20065 GCA_963974265.1 uncultured Rhodoferax sp. | reverse complement strand
CGCGCGCCACATAATCGCGCGCCATGAACCATCTCACAACCCTGCTGCTGGCCGCCGCACTGCTGGCTCCGGCAGGCCATGCCCAGGCAGAAACCCGCTCGTTCCGGTGCAAGAACGACCTCGTCAACCTGGGCGACACCAAGGCGTCCGCGCTGCTCAAGTGTGGCGCGCCGCTGGTGACGGACAGCTTCTGCAAGCCGCAACCGGCCGCCAACTTCGTCCAGACGGTGCCGATCCCGACGGTACCGGCCCAAGCTCCGGTCGCGCCCAGCGTCACGGTCGTGGCCAGCAACCCGTGCGAGACGGTGGATGCCTGGACCTACAACCCCGGCCGCGGCCAGTTCCTGACCACGCTGCGCTTCGAATCCGGCCAGCTCGCCAGCATCAGCTACGGCGACCGGATCCCTTAGGCATGCCGCGCCGGGCGGCGGCGCATCACGACCCCAATCAGGCCGATCGCGGGTGCAATACCGGCTCGAACGCGCTCTGGCGCCCGCCGCAATCGCCAGTCATGGCGAAGTCCAGAATGCCCGCGTACAGGCACTGCGACGGGAGCGCAAACTGCTGGCCCCGCGGGCCGACCATCGGCAAGTTCAGGACCGACAGCATCCCGTTGCCGACAGGCAACGAGGCGATCCCGGTTGACCCCATCAACAAGCTCAGTTGCTTTTCTTGCTGCGCCGCGACGGCAGTCCCAGCATCGCGATGCCGATCGTCACCAGTGCGAGGGAGCCGGGCAACGGCAGCTGCCGAGCGCTGGTCGTTACCGACAGTCTGGCGTAATCGATGGCGTAGGACTCGAATTGCGCGAGACCGAAGTTCGATTCGGGCATGATGCGCAACGTGTTGATCCCGCCGTTGAGCAGGGCCGAGACGTCAAGCGCAAACTCCACGGTGGTGATGGCGCGTTGGTTGATGTCGCTTCCAATGACGATCGGCTCGTGGAACGTGCCGAAGATGCTCCCGTTCATGGCGAACGTCGCTCCCACATTCGCATCGCCACCTCCGCCCGGCTCGATGAAGATGTCGATACCCAGAACCCGCACCGTGACTGTGGCGGAGTTGATGGTTTCGCCGAAAGTGTCGAGATGGAAGTCGAAGCTGGTGGTTCCGAGGGTGCCGAAACGATCGGTTCCTACCGGGTCGCCGGCCGTGCTGTTGTCGAATGCGGCGGGAATGGTTGGGAATGCGCCTGCCGTGCAGTTGGCGACCGGGCCGCCAAAACAGTCTTCATCGCCGACGGTCATCGTGATGACCGCCGCATGCGCAGCGCCATGGAAAAGACACATGACGACTGCGAAAAAAACCGCCTGCAATTTGCGCATGGACATGGGAGACCCTTCATGTGAGTCGCGCCCATGCGCGGAAATCGACACCATGCAGACGCAATATCGTGGCGGCACGCAATTTGCGGACCAGCCAAGGCAATCGTTGCAGATCAAGGGCTTGTGGCCGCGAGCCAGGGCGTCGGACACAACATGTAAAGATTCCTGACACCCGGGTTGCGCCGCGCTGACGGATACCTGCAGCCCAACCGGGGCGACTCGGCGACGCAGTCGTGGCCGCCGCCCATGATACCCACAGGACGCATGGACCTGCAACCCGGGCGGGGCCAGTTCCGGACGACCCGGCGTTTCGAGTCCGGCCTGCTCGCCAGCATCAGCTACGGCGACCGGATCCCGTAAGCACGCCACGCCGGGCCGACCAGCGCCGCATCAGCCGCGGCACCACCAGCACGGCGACCACGACGGCAAACAACGTGGCCGACATCGGCCGCTCGACAAACACCAGCCAGTTGCCCTCGCCCATCGACAAGGCGTTGCGCATCTGCGCCTCGGCCAGCGGCCCCAGGATCATGCCCACGACGACCGGCGCGGTCGGAAAGTCGTAACGCCGCATCACGACGCCGATCAGGCCGATCGCATACAGCAGGAACAGGTCGAACGCACTCTGGCGCATGCCATAGACGCCGACGGTGGCGAAGATCAGGATGCCCGCATACAGGTATTGCTTCGGGATCTTCAGCAGCTTGACCCACAGGCCGACCATCGGCAGGTTCAAAATCAGCAGCATCACGTTGCCGATATACAGCGAGGCGATCAGCGCCCAGACCAGCGCGGCCGAGGTGGTGAACAGTTGCGGGCCGGGCTGGATGCCGTAGTTCTGGAACGCGCCCAGCAGGATGGCCGTGGTGTTCGAGGTCGGAATGCCCAGCGTCAGCAGCGGAATCAGCGTGGCCGTGATCGCCGCGTTGTTGGCCGCCTCGGGTCCGGCAACCCCTTCGATGGCGCCGCTGGTGCCGAATTCCTTCTGGTGTTCGGCCTTGGCCGCCTTCTTTTCGGCTGCGTAGCTCAGGAAGGTCGGGATCTCGCTGCCGCCGGCGGGAATCGTGCCGAACGGGAAACCGATGACCGTGCCGCGGATCCAGGCAGGCCAGGAACGGCGCCAGTCCGACAGCGTCATGTGCACCCGGCTGAGCTTGTTCTGGCTCTCCGGCGGCCCACCCTCGTACAACACCGCATACAAGGCCTCGGCCACCGCGAACAGGCCCACGGCCACCAGCACGATCTCGATGCCGTCCAGCAGTTCCGGCACGCCGGCGGTGTAGCGCACCTGCCCGGAGATCTGGTCCATGCCGATCAGGCCGGCCGCCAGGCCGATGAACAAGGCCACCATGCCGCGCAGCGTGCTGCGCCCGAGCACCGCACTGACCGTGGTGAAGGCCAGCACCATCAGCATGAAGTATTCCGGCGGGCCCAGCCGCACGGCGAAATTCGCCAGCACCGGCGCGAACAGGGTCACCAGCACGGTGGCAATGGTGCCGGCCACGAACGAGCCGATCGCCGAGGTGGCCAACGCGGCGCCAGCGCGCCCGCTCTTGGCCATCTTGTTGCCCTCCATCGCCGTGATCATGCTGCCGGTCTCGCCCGGCGTATTGAGCAGGATCGAGGTGGTCGAGCCACCGTACATCGCACCGTAGTAGATGCCGGAAAAGAAGATCATCGACGCGGTCACATCGACCTTGGTCGTGATCGGCAGCAGCATCGCCACCGCCACCGCAGGCCCGATGCCGGGCAACACGCCCACCGCGGTACCGATCGCACAACCCACAAAACACCAGATCAGGTTGACCGGTGTGATCGCAGTCGCGAAACCGAGCAGGAGTTGGTTCCAGAAGTCCATGCTATCGCCCGCCCGGCCGCCCGAAGGGCGATAACGACCCCCTCGGGGGGCAGTGAATGAAATGAACGTGGGGGCTCATGATCAGATCCACCCGGTATTGGTCAGGCCCGGCAGGTTGATGGCCAGGAACTTGGTGAACATCCAGTACACCGGCGCGGCAATCGCCATGCCGATGACCAGGTCACGCACGGTCCGGGCGACGAACCCGGCGCCGTCCGCCGGCACACCGGCATGGTGGTCCGCCACGCGCAGGCCGCGCACCGCCAAGGCAAAACACAGGGCACAACTCAGGATGAAGCCGATGGTCGTGATCAGGGCCGCATTGGCCAGCAAGCCGGCCGACATCCAGCCGAAGCCGGCCCAGTCACCCTGGTCCGAGCCGCTGGGCTCCTCCATGTGGCGGTAGCCACCGGTGCGCGCCTGCCATATCACCAGCACCGCGCACACCAGCGTGGCGCAGCCGACGACCCAGGGCAGGAAATTGGGCCCCACGCCCGAATAGCCGGAGCTCGAGGGAAAGTCGAGCGCGCCGGCAATGATGATGCCCGCGACGACGAGCAGGCCGATTCCGATCAGGGTCTGCGGACCGGGCGCGCCGCCGCGGCGGATCACAACATCCCCGCCAGGTGCATGGTGCCGCGCAGGCTGGCGAATTCGTTGTCGACGAACTCGTCGAACGCCTTGCCGGTCATCAGCGCGGGCGTCCACTTGTTCGTCTCCAGCGCCTCTTTCCAGGCGTCGGTCTTGGTCGCCGCGATCACCATGTCGGTCAGTGCTGCACGCTGGGCAGCCGTGATGCCGGGCGCGCCGTACACGCCGCGCCAGTTGCCCAGCACCACGTCATATCCCAGCTCCCTGAGCGTGGGTACGTTCACGCCCGGCAAGCGCTTGTCGGAGGTAACCCCGATCGCGCGCATCTTGCCGGCCTTGATGTATTCGGCAAACTCGCTGTAGCCGCTGCCACCGACCGTGACGTTGTTGCCCAGGATGGCGGCAACCGCTTCGCCGCCGCCCCGGAACGCAATGTAGTTGACCTTCTTCGGATCGACACCGACCTTTCCGGCCAGCATCGAGGCCGAGATGTGCTCGGTCGAGCCCTTGGAGCCGCCGCCCCACTTGACGCTGCCGGGATCCTTCTGGAACTGGGTCACGACGTCCTTCATGGTCTTGAGCGGCGACTCGGCCGGCACCACGAACACGTTGTATTCACTGGTCAGGCGAGCGATCGGCGTGAGCTTGTCCAGGCCGATCGGCGGCTTGGTCGTGATGATGCCGCCCAGCATCACCGCGCCCATGACCATCAGCGCATTCTCGTCGCCCTTGCTGGCATTGGCGAACTGCGCCAGGCCGATCACACCGGCGGCGCCACCCTTGTTGTCGTATTGCACCGTATCGGCCACCTTGGACTCGATCAGTGCCTTGCCCAGTGCACGGCCGGTGCCGTCCCATCCGCCGCCCGGGTTGGCCGGAATCATCATTCTGAGGCTGGCGCCGGCAAAGGCGGACAGCGGCAAGCTGCCGGCGGCAGCAGCGGCCAGCATGGATTTGAGGAAGGTATCGCGACGCATGGCGTGTCTCCTGTGGTTGATGAACACAGGCATGATGCGCGCCATGGCTGTCATTCGGCTGTCCGAAATCACTAGGGAAAACACCGATACCGACCGCCAGCCATCGTGTCGGGCTACCGATTGGCGACTGCGCGGACAATAGGCCAGACCACCAAACTGCCGCCATGCGCCTGCTGCTGATCGAAGACGACCCCGACCTGCAGGTCAGCCTGCGCCGAACGCTCGAACGCAAGGGCATCGAGGTGGGCCTGTGCGCCGACGGCCGCCTGGCGCTCGCGCACTGGCAGCAACAGGCGCCCGACGTCGTGCTGCTGGACCTGAGCCTGCCGGGCCTGGACGGGCTGGAGGTCTTGTCCCAGGCACGCAAGGCCGGGCTGGCCACGCCCGTGCTGATCCTGACCGCGCGCGGCACCGTTGGCGATCGCGTCATCGGTCTCAATACCGGTGCCGATGACTACCTGTCCAAGCCCTTCGACCTGGACGAGCTCGAAGCCCGCATCCGCGCCTTGCACCGGCGCGCCGGCGGCTCGGCCGACGACGGCATGCCCGAGACCGTTGCCTGCGGACAGTTGAGCCTGGACGTCGCCAGCGGCGCGATCCACCACGGCTTCAAGGTGCTGGACCTGAGCCCGCGCGAGGGCCGACTGCTGCGAGCGCTGATGCAGCGCCACGGTCGCGCGCTGGCCAAGGAACAGTTGTTCGACGTGGTGTTCCCCGGCGCCGCCGAGGTGCAATACGAGGCCATCGAAGTCGTGGTGTACCGGTTGCGCAAAAAACTCGCCGGCACCGGCGCCGCGCTGGTGACGCTGCGCGGCCTGGGTTACCTGCTCAAGTCCGAGGCCTGAATGGCGTTGCGCCGGTCCCTGTCGCTGCGCCGCTACCTGCTGCTGGGCATCCTGGTGCCCACCGGCGTGTTCATGCTGGTCAATACCGTCACGCTGTACCGGCAGGCCCTGGCCGCGGTCAACACCGCCTACGACCGGACCTTGCTGGCTTCGGCCAAGTCGCTGGGCGAACTGCTCGAGGTCGAAGGCCAGGGCGCGCAGGCGCGCTTTCGCACCAACGTGCCCTACTCGGCACTGGAGGCCTTCGAGGCCGACAACCGCAGCCGCATGGTGTACCGCATCTCCACCGTGCAGGGCGAGCTGATCGACGGTTCGCCGGAGTTGCCGCTGTGGCGCGGTCGCCTGCCCGACCGGGGGCCGTACGCCGCCTTGGTCGACTTCTACGACGACAGCGTCAACGGCGAGAACGTCCGGGTCGCGGTGCTGCTGCAGCCGGTGGCCAGCAACCGCGGCATGGGTATGGTGACGATCCAGGTCGCGGAGACGCTGGAGCTGCGCCAGACGCTGGCGCGTCAGATCCTGGTCGACACCTTGCTGCGCCAAAGCCTGCTGGCAGCGGTCATCGCGCTGGTGGTCGTGCTGGTCGTGCAACGCGCAACCCGGCCGGTGCGCGCGCTCAGTGCCCAGCTGCGCGCGCGCCCCGAAGGCGACCTGCAGGCCATCGACGCACCCGAGCTGCCGCGCGAACTGCACCCCCTGGTGGATGGCACAAACCAGTTGATGGCGCGCCTGCGCAGCCTGCTCGACAACCAGAAGCGCTTCGTGCGCGATGCGTCGCACCAGTTGCGCACGCCGTTGGCCGTCCTCAAGGTCCAGGTGCAGTCGGCCTTGCGCGGCGACATCGACCATGTGCAGGCCCTGCGGGAGATCAACGGTACGGTGGAACGCGCCACCACGCTGGCAAACCAGATGCTGGCCCTGGCCAAGGTCGAACAGCTACGCCAGCAGGCCGATCCGGCGCTGCATGACCTGGCAGGCGTGGCACGCACGATCGCGCTGGACCTGGCGCCCCTGATGGCCGAGAAGAACCTGGATTTCGAGATCCGGACCATGCCCGCACCGATACGCGCACACGAATGGATGTTGCGCGAACTGGTACGCAATCTGCTGCACAACGCCATCCGGCACGCGCCCGAGCACACGGCACTGGACATGTCGCTGGTCAGCGACCGGCAGTACGCGGCCCTGACCATCCGCGATGGCGGACCAGGCATCCCCAGCGCCTTGCGCGAACGGCTGTTCCAGCCCTTCTCCGCTGGCCAGAATCGCAGCGGATCCGGTCTGGGCCTGACGATCTGCCGCGAGATCGTGATCGCACTGGGTGGTCAGATCACGCTCGACAACCGCATACACCATTCGCGGGTCGCAGGCCTCGACGCCATCGTGCGGCTGCCGCTGGCCCGCGCGGAACCCGTGCGAACCGATGAGGTCAGAGCAGATCCGGATGGATCACGGACGGCGTGAAGTCCGGCGTGCCGGCGGGCTTGGTGCCTCTGATCCACTGCATCAGGGCCTGCGCCCCCATCGGCCGGGCGAACAGGAAGCCCTGCAGTTCATCGCATCCCATGGCCATCAGGATGTCGCGCTGCCCCTGGGTCTCCACCCCCTCGGCAACGACGCGCAGCCCCAGGGCATGTGCCAGGCGCACGACGGCATCCACAACCGCACGCGCGTCGTCGCTGGTTTCCAGGTCAAGCACGAAACTCCGGTCGATCTTGAGCTGCCGGGCCGGCAGCTTGCGCAGATAACTCAGCGACGAATAACCCGTGCCGAAGTCGTCGATCGAGAGAAACACGCCTACTTTCGCCAGATTCTCGAACGTTCGCTGCGTCGTCTCGACATCCTCCATGGCCACCGACTCCGTGATCTCGCACAACAAGCGGGACGGACTGACGTGATGTTCCCGCAGCGCGTGATCGATCTTGGTCACCAGCTGCGGGTCGCGCAACTGGTGCGCGGATATGTTGATGGCGACCCGCATGTTCAAGCCGGCATCGGTCCATGTCGCCATCTGCCGACACGCCTCCTGGATGACCCAGTTCCCGATCTCGCCGATCAGCCCGAACCGTTCGGCCATCGGGATGAACAGTGCCGGACTGATGATGCCGCGATCCGGATGGTTCCAGCGCAACAAGGCCTCGACGCCGCTGAACTGCGATTGCGCGCTGCTCATCTTGGGCTGGTAATGCAACTCCAGCTGGCCCTTGCCGACCGCCTGCTTGAGGTCGTTCTGCAGGGTCATCTGTTCCTGGGCGGCGTTGCCCATGCCGGCTTCGAACACGGCGTACGAACTGCCGCCCATCGCCTTGGCGGCATACATCGCGGCGTCGGCATGGGAAACCAGCCGCGCACCGGGCCCGTGGTCCGGATGAATGGCGATTCCGATCGATGCCGCGATCGTGACCCGATCCGTGCCCAGGTCATAAGGCCGTGCGATGGACGCCACGATCCGCCGCGCCAGGGCCATGCAGTCGGCAGGACCACCGGCCGCCTCGATCAGCAACAGGAACTCGTCGCCGCCCACGCGCGCCGCCGTATCAGAGTCGCGCATCTCCAGATTCAGGCGACGCGCGACCTCCTTGAGCACTTCGTCCCCCGCCCCATGGCCATAGGTATCGTTGACCGGCTTGAAGCCGTCCAGGTCGATGAACAACACGGCCACCTTCTCGGCATTGCGGCTGGAAACCGAGCCCTTGACCCGGTCCAGTCGCGCGACCGCATGGTTCAGACGATCCTCGAACAGCAACCGATTGGCCAGTCCGGTCAGCGGGTCGATGAACGCACGTTGGCGCAACTCCTCATTGGCGGCCTGCAGGTCCGCGTTGGCCTGCTGCAGCGAAACCTCCATGCGCCGCGCATGGCGGCGCACCCGGGCGTCGTACTGCGAGGTCAGCAAGGCCAGCAACAGGACGACACCGCATGCCAGCGTGATCCCACCCGCCAGGCCGTCGCTGCCCAGGGCATCGGCACTGCGGCAGATGGAGCCGACCGGAAATCCGGCCGCCTCCATGCCCGTGTAGTGCATGCCGGCAATCGCCACACCCATCACCAGGGCGGCGATCACCTGGCGCAGCGGTCGGCTTTCGTCTTCGACCTTGCGCAACCAGAAGAAGATGCCCAGCGCCGCAGCCGATGCAGCCACGGCGATGACCACCGACAGCGCGACCATGCCCCAATGCCAGACGATGCCCGGCACCATGTCGAGCGCGTGCATGCCGATGTAGTGCATGCCACTGATGCCCGCCCCCATCGCCAGCGATCCGGCTACCAGTCGGCCACGTCCCAGGGTCCGGCCGCTGGCCAGGCCCAGGGCGACCCCCGAGACCACCAGCGCAGCCAGGAACGACATCACCGTCCAGAAAACGGAATAACCCAGATCGATCGGAAGCGAGAACGCGAGCATGCCCACGAAGTGCATGGCCCAGATGCCGGTGGCCATGACCAAGGAGCCGCCAACCCACCACAAGATAGCCCCCCAACCTGCATGGGTCTGCACGCGGCGAGCAAGGTCCAGCGTGACGTAGGAGGCGAAACAGGCGATCAGGATCGAGGCGATGACGCCCCAGGTGTCATAGGCGGACGGCAATACGTTCATGGCATGGACGCGCAAAGGTGCAGTCTAATTCGAATGCCTGCCGGTCGCATCGGCCGCGCGCAAGGGCGCCGCTTGTCGCGGGCTTGCCGGATGCGGCACAATCGGCCCTGATGGATGCAATCCGGGTCGACAAATGGTTGTGGGCTGCGCGTTTCTACAAGACGCGCAGCCTGGCCACTGACGACATCCACAAGGGTCGGGTCCAGGTCAACGGCAACGAGGTCAAGCCGGCGCGGGACGTCAAACCGGGCGACACGGTCACCATGCGCCATGGCAGCCTGACCCGTACGGTCGTCGTGCGTGCCCTGAGCGACAAGCGTGGCCCCGCACCCGAGGCCCAGCAGCTGTATGCCGAGACCGAGGAAAGCCTGCGCCAGCGCGCCGAGGCTCAGGAACTGCGGCGCATGGGCACCGAGCCAGCGCTGAGCCTGCAACACGGGCGCCCGACCAAGCAAGACCGGCGCGCCATGGACAACGCCTGGGGCTCGCGCTGGAGTGCGTCGGTCGACTCCTGAACCACAGGGCCGCCACCAGCGCGGCGCACGGCGCACCATCAGTTCGAAACCGTGCGCCCCAGCCGGTCCGGCGTCATCGGTTGCGTGTCCTCGAACTCGACGACCACATCCTGCTTCGCCCTCGCATCGAGCCATTCCTGCCATGCCTGTTCGCTGTTGTGCTCGACCACTTCGGGTTGCGGCAAGGGCTCGCCAAAGACAAAGTCGAGCAGCACGGCGGATACGCTGCGGCTTGTCGGGGGGGTGCCGGATCTCCATTTGTTCGTCATGCCGCATAGGCTACGGCAAAGCGGGCGCAGATCAGCCGTTACGACTGTAAAACATGTGCAGGCCCGGGCCTGTTGCGATCAGCCTGCCGTGCCGTCGCGCAAGGCCAGCGCCTCGTCGATGTCGGCGCGGTAGTAGTTCAGTTGTCGATCCGCCGCAAGGCGGTCGAGCCGGCGCAGTTCGGTCAGCAATGCCGCACTTCGGTCACCTTGCCCGTGTCGCACCAGGGCGCGCCCCCGCGCGACGATGAAGTCGGCCCAGGGAAAGGGCTCGGCACGGGTGTAGCTGTCGAGCGCCGTGCAATACCGCAGCGCCTCGTCCCATCGTGCGGCGCTGGTGCAGGCCTGGATCGCAAAGTCATAGAACACAAAGTGGGTGTGGCTCAACGCGCCTTCGGCCAGCAAGGCCTCGCCCTGCGCCAGCGTGGCCGCCAGCGACGACGCGTCTTCGGCCAGCAAGGCCTGCAGTCCGTACAACTGTGCGCCCAGGAACCCCAAGCCGCGCTCGCCATCGTCGATCAGGTCAAACGCAGTCGTTACATGGGCACGCGCCGACACCCGATCGCCACCCCGCATCACCAGCAAGGCGCGAAAGAACCAGCTGATGGCCTCGAACCGGCGACTGCCCATCATCCGCGTGAGTTCCAGGGCACGGTCGACATGGGCCATCGCCGGGCGGTGGTTGCCGCGGATGCAGCCGTCGATCATCACGACCTGCGCACGCGCCATCATTTCCGCGCGCGGGTTGTGCACCCGGCTGGCCAGCGCGATCGCGCGGTCGCTGACCTCCAGTGCACGTGTCAGGTCCAGCATGTAGTAGGCGGACCAGGACACCATGGGCAGGTAGGCCATCTCCACCTTGAGGAACCCCTGCGCGCGCGCCATGTCGACGGCTTGCTGGACCAGCCGCGCACCGCTGACGACCTTTCCGCGCGAATAACTCGCATCGCCCAGGCCGCCGAGCGCCGCACTCTCGGCCTCGGCGGAGCCCGCCTCGCGCGCAAGCGCCAGCGCCCTCTCGTGGGCCTGCTGGCATTCATCGGAACGGCCCATGCTGAACAGCAGGTTGCCGCGCAATTCATGCAGATGCGACAGGTCGAGCACCAACCCCGCCTGTTCGGCCATCGGCTGCGCCTGCTCGAGCAACTCCAGGCCCTCCGCAATGCGGTCGACGATGCGCATGCCCGAAGCCATCGCGATCAGGCCCAGCGCGCGATCGCCGTCGTTGCGGGCCACCTCGATGGCGGCACCGGCCGCGGCAATCGAGGCACCGGCGTGCCCGAACTCGAGCAGCAGCCGCGCACGCGCCAGTCGCAACGCGAAGACGCTGTCACCCGCATCGGGCAGGGCCAGGGCCCGCTCGACCAGGGCCAGGGCTTCGGTGTAGTGGTATTGGCTCGCCTGCAACTCGCTGGCCTGCAGATAGGCGCCTGCGGCGCGCACATCCTCCGCCCGTTCGAAATGTTCCGCTGCCAGCGCCACATCCTGTGCCAGCACCCATTCGCCGGCAGCCAGGTGCAGTTGCCGGCGGCGCGCGTGCAGCATGGAGCCATAGGCACCATCGCGGATCAGCGCATGGCTGAACTGGATCTCGTCGCCATGCACGCGCACCAGGAACTGCTCGACCAGCGCCCGCGGATCGTATTGCGGATCCGCCACCAGATGCCGGACCGCCGACAAGGGTGCGCGTTGGCCCCAGACGGCAGCCGCCTGCAAGGCGCTCTTGTCGGCGTTTTCCAGGCGATCCATGCGCGCCTGGACCAGCGACTGGATGGATCCGGGCAGGTTGTTCGCGCTTTCGTCGCCGGCATTGAGCAGCAACTGCTCGAGAAACAACGGATTGCCTTCGGCTCGCTCGACGCAGCTGCGCAACAAGGCGTCGGAGATCGACGCCGCACCCGCGGCCAGGCGCATGGCATCGTCGGGCGCCAGTGGCTGCAGATCCATGCTGGTCAGCGGCAGTCCGTGCAAGGAGGTGCGCCAGTCGCCCACGCTCGGATCGCCGGCAAAACGGGTGGTCAGGATCGCCAGCAACGGCATGTCGGCGGCCAGTGCCAGCAGGGGTTCGAGCTGCTGCAGCGTCCATGCGTCGGCCCAGTGGATGTCTTCGATCAGCAGCAACGCCGGGCCCTGCTCCAACTCGCAGCGCAGCAGATAGGCCAGCACGTCCAGTGTCGAGCGCTGACGCACGCCCGCATCGACGGCCGACAACAGGGCTCGCACCTCGGTCGGTGGCGCCACGTCGAGCAGTTCGTAGAGAAACGGCTGGTGTTGCGCGGCGTCGGTGCCGGCACCGAACTGCAGGGCGATCGCCGACGCGCGGCTGGCTTCATCGGCGTCCGGCGCCAGCCCCATCCAGTCCTGTACCAGCACACGGATCGCGTCATGCCCGGTGCGGGCGCCGAAGTCCTGGATCGTCGTGACACTGCAGGTCAGGCCCTGCTCCCGGGCGCTGTCGACGAATTCCGCCACCAGGCGCGACTTGCCCAGGCCGGGATCGCCGCGCACCAGCACGACGCGCCCGCGACGGCGTTGCACGCACGACTGCAACGCCATGTCGAACTGCTGCATCTCGTCGGCACGCCCGATCAGCGGCCGGCTGCCGCCATGCGGTACCGCGCGTTCGGAGACGATCCGGTACGGCAGCAACGGCCGCTCCTTGCCCTTGACCTCGATCGCCGTGCCGGCCTGCGCCTCGAAATAGTCCGCTACCTGCTGCCAGGTCTGCGGGCTCACCACCACCTCGCCCGGTTCGGCCAGGCCGCGCAACCGTGCGGCGGTATTCACCGTGTCGCCGGTCAACGTGTAGTCGCCGGAGCGGGCATCGCTGCGCCGGGCGATCACCAGCCCGGTATGGACACCGGTGTGCATGGACAGGCGCCGGCCCAGGCGCTCGGCCATGCCCGCGGCGATGGCGTCGACCGTCGCATGCAGCTCCAGCGCGGCACGCACCGCATGGCGCGCGTCGTCGCGGCGCGTCACCGGGATGCCGAACAAGGCCATCACCTCGTCGCCGACGAACTGGTTGACCCTCCCTCCATGGCTTTCGATGATGCGGCTGGCCTCGCGCTTGATGCGTGCCATGACCTGCTCGACCTCCTCCGGATCGAAGGCCTCGTTGAGCGCGGTGTAGCCGGTCAGGTCGGAGAACATGACGGTGGCATGGCGCCGCTCACCTTCCTCCCCTACCCCGACCGGTACGGGTTTGACCGTCGCGGCAACCCCGGGCTGTACCGCGGCCACCCCCGCCGGCCCCGGTGCCGCCGCCTCGGCACGCTCGGCGGCCACCGCCTTGAGCAGTCGCTTGCGGTCCCCCAGCGAGGCCACGCCAAGTTCGCGCAGGTCGGCGTCGAGCAGATCGGGCAACAGGTCGACGGAAACGTCCTGCGCGACGAATTCCGCCGCGTATTTGGCCATGCCATGGGCTTCGAGCCAGGTCGTGATATCGGTCATGGAGGGCAGCACGGATCGGTCTTGGCAACAACTTGCCAGCCGACATTGTGCCCCTGACCGAAACGGGCCGCGGCACGGGCCGCCGCGCAGGGTTATTCGTAGCGTTGGCCCAGGGCCAGCAATTCGGGTGTGCCGATCAGCGCATTGAGCTGGTCGAAGTCGAACATCGCATCCTGCATCGGCGCCGTGGTCTGGTGCTGGTGCAGGCTGGTGTAGTACTTCTGCAACGCAAACCCCACTGCCCGCGCCGTGCCGCCCGGAAAGATCACGATGCGAAAACCCTTGCGACCCAACTCGGCCGCGCTGTGCACCGGTGTCTTGCCACCTTCGACCATGTTGGCCAGCAAGGGAACCCGTGCCGCAAAGCGGGTGCAAGCCTGCTCCATCTGCTCGGGCGAACGCAGAGCCTCGATGAACAAGGCGTCCACGCCGCATGCGAGATAGGCCTCGGCACGCTCCATCGTCGCATCCCACCCCTCGACGGCCAGCGCATCGGTGCGCGCCAGGATCAGCGTGCGGTCGCACTGGCGCGCGTCGAGCGCGGCCTTGAGCTTGCCGCACATCTCGGCCACCGGCACCACGGTCTTGCCATCGAGGTGGCCGCATCGTTTCGGGAAGGTCTGGTCCTCGAGTTGCAGCATGGCCGCGCCGGCACGCTCGAATGCGCGCACCGTGCGCATGGTGTTGAGCGCATTGCCGAAGCCGGTGTCGGCATCGACGATGACCGGCACCGACACCCGTTCGGTGATGCGCTCCAGCGTGTCCGCGACCTCGGTGGCCGTGGTCAGGCCGATGTCGGAACGCCCGAGCCGGGTGTAGGCAATAGACGCGCCCGACAGGTACAGCGCCGCGAAGCCGCTTTGTTCGGCGATCAGGGCCGTGAAGGCGTCGTAGATGCCGGGCGCCAGCAGCACACGGTCTTGCTGCAGTCGGGACTTGAGGCTGGTATCGGTCATGGTCGGAAGGTCTCCTGGGTTGTCAGGCTGGGGTCGCAGCCAGCATGTCGGCCGCGGTGCGGGCCGCGATCCAGCCGCCGCCGACCGCGCTGAGCAATCCGTTGCCGGACAGATACCCCCAGACCGCGTTGCCGGAAACACCCCGTGCGGCACCCCCGGCGGCCAGCAGGTTGGCAAACGGCCGGCCATCGGTGTGCAACACATGGCAATCGGCGTCGATGTCCAGCCCGCCCTGGGTATGGAACAAGGCCCCGGTGACCTTGACCGCATGGTAGGGCGGCTGCAGGGTCCGCTGGAAGCTGCGCCCCAAGGTGTCGACCTGGCCGGGCCGCACCTCCGCCAGGGTATCGCGCAGCACCGGCAGCGCGCACCCGATCAACGCGGCCAGTGCCTCGACATCGGCCAGGGTCTTGACCGCCCCGGTCTTCTCGAGCTCGACGAAATCCGGGAACCCCCGTGCCATGTGCAGCAAGGCGCCGTCGAACACGTTCCAGGCCACGCCGCCAGGCTGGGCCAGCACGTGCACGGCCGCCTCCGAATATCCCTGGGTCTCGTCGTGAAACCGTTTGCCGCGGGCATTGATCTGCACCCCACCCTGCATCATCATGGCCCAGCTCATCAGCGCACCTTGGGGCGTGGCCCAGGAGCCATGGCCCTGGTAGCCGCCGAGATCGGCCAGCCGCGCGTCGATCTGGCGCGCCCACTGGATCGCACTGCCGTCGTTGCCGACATGGCCGCCGAACGTCGCCTCGCCCATCTCGGGCAGCAGTTCGCGCACCATCTGCGGGTTGCCGCCAAAGCCGTTGCAGGCCAGCAGCAATACGTCGCAACCCAGCTGCTCCAGCGTGCCATCGGGCCGGGTGTAGCCGACGCCACGGACCCGGTCGTCCGCATCGAGGTACAACACCCGCACCACCGCGTCGGTCAGGATGTCGGCGCCAGCGGCCTGGGCGGTGCGCTCCAGGCCGGCCATCAAGGCGGCGCCGGTGCGCTCGGGCACGGCATGCATGCGCCGCGCCCGGTGACCCGGGTACAGGAATCCGTCGAGCACCTCGAACACGACGCCACGCTCCTGCAGCGCATCGATGGCCTGCGCCACCGCCGTGGTATAGGCATCGACCAGGTGCTGGGCCGCGTCGCCGTGGGCCTTGGCCTGCACGTCCTGGGCAAAGATCTCGCGTGCATCGGCGATGCCCAGCGCACGCTGCAGCCGGGTTCCGGCTGCGGGAATGAAGCCGGACGACAAGGCCGTCGATCCGCTGGGCCGGGCATCGCGTTCGAGCAATACGCAATCGACATCGCGCGCGCGCAGCCCGATGGCGGCGGTCAGACCGCAGGCACCCGCGCCGACGATGACCACAGGCACGTGGGGCGTCTGGGCAGGCAGGTCGTCACGTTGCACGGTCGGGGACATCATCGACAGCCTCCTGGGAAAGGGCACGCAACAGCACCGGCCTTCGGCAATCCGAGCCTGGCAGGACGAACGCATTTCCGATGCAGGATCATGTGCCGCGTCCCATGCGCAGCCGCAGCTGGTTCAGCAAGCCGCCAGCCGCCACCATGTCGAGCAGGAAATCCGGAATCGGCTCGCACGGCAGGCAGACGCCTTGGGCGCTGGTGACGGTCAAGGCCCGCAGATCGAGCGTCACGGACTCGCCGTCCGCCAGTTCGCCGGCACGCGCGCAGGTCAGCAGCAACAGGCCGAGGTTGAAGGCGTTGCGGAAATACAGGCCGCTGTACGATGGTGCAATCACCGCCCGCACACCCAGGTGCACCAGCGCCGCCGCGGCCTGCTCGCGCGATGAGCCGACGCCGAAGTTGGCGCCGGCCACGAGCACGTCGCCGGGCCGTACCTGGGCCGCGAACTCCGGCCGCACCGCCTCCAGGCAGTGTGGCGCGATGCCCTCGATGCCCAGCTTCATGTAGGCGCCGGGCGCGAGCACGTCGGTGTCGATGTCGTCGCGGAACTTCCAGACCCGGTGCCGGGTTGCCGCGATATCCGTACGCCCGTTCATGGCAGCAACTCCCGCGGGTCGGTGATGCGCCCGCGCAAGGCCGACGCCGCCACCGTATACGGCGAGGCCAGGTAGACCTGGGCGGTGGCCGAACCCATGCGCCCCTTGAAGTTGCGCGCCGTGGTGGCGATGACGTTGGCGCCGTCGGGGATGCTGCCGCCATAACCCGAGCAGGCACCACAGGCCGTGGGCAACACGTCGGCGCCGGCATCGCGCAACACGCCCATCACGCCCTCGAGCTCGGCCTGCTGCTGGTCGTGCTGGCTGGCCGGCGCCACCATCAGGCGCATGCCCGGCGGCACCACATGACCGCGCAGCACACTGGCCGCGGCACGCAGGTCGTCGAGCTTGGCACCGGTGCAGGCGCCGATGTAGGCGGCCTGCACCGCCACGTCGGCAAACGATTCCACGCCGCGGGTGTTGGCCGGGCTGTGCGGCGCCGCGACCTGCGGCGACAGGGTTGCTGCATCGAAGACATGGTCCTGCGTGCTGGCCCCCGGATCGGTGCACCAGCCGGATACATCGTCGACGACAACACCGCGTTCGGCCAGCCAGGCCTGGGTCGTCGCGTCGGGCGCGATCAGCCCGACCTGGGCGCCCATCTCGGCACTCATGTTGGACATCGTCATGCGCTCCTGCATCGACAAGGCCTGCACCGCCTCGCCGCAGAACTCCACGGCCTGGTACTGGCCGCCATTCATGCCGAAACGCCCGACCATGTGCAGCACCATGTCCTTGGCGGTCAGGCCCGCGGGCAGCCGGTGGTTCCACACCATGCGCAAGGTCCTGGGCACACGCACCCACAGCTGCCCGGTGACGACGACTCCGAGCATCTCGGTGGCACCGATGCCGAACATGTAGGCACCGAACGCGCCGCCCGTGGGCGAATGCGAATCGCCGCCGACACAGAACATGCCGGGACGGATGTGCCCCTTCTGCGGCAACACCACGTGGCAGATGCCGATGCTGTCGTACACATGCGGCAGATCCTGCTCGCGCGCCCAGTCGCGGGCGATGCGCACGATGCGGCGCGACTCGTCGTCCTGCTCGGGCACGTAGTGGTCCATCACCAGCACCACCCTGGACTTGTCCCAGATCGTGGCGCCGAGTTCCTCGAGCATGGGTTTGAGTCGGCGCGGTCCAGACGAGTCATGGAACATGGCCAGGTCGACCTGGCAGCTGACGATCTCGCCGATGTCGACATGGGGCCGTCCCGCGGCTCGCGCAATCAACTTCTGCGCCAGTGTGCGTGCGGTGGGGTGTGCTTGCGTCATGTCATTCCTGTGGCATTGCCGGTTGCGCAGCTGCGCGCGGTCTTCACTCCGACAGACTCTCCTTGACCGAAATGCGCGCGTCCACGCTGCCGACCTGCGACACGTCCATCTGGTATTCATAGCGGTCCGGCCGATACAGGCCGTGCAGCCATTGCACCGGTCGGTCGTTCACGTCGAAAACCAGCCGGTGCACGGCCAGCAAGGCGGTGCCCACGGCCACGTCCAGTTCCCGCGCCACCGCTGCGTCAGCCTGTCGCGCCGACACGGTCTGCCGGGCCCGACCCATCTCGACGCCGGTCTCCTCGATCAGTCGCAGAATGGGCTTGCGCAGCAAGTCCCTGCGCCCGAATTGTCTTGCCAGTTCATCCGGAACATAGGTGGTGATGTGCGACACCGGCCCCAGCTTGGAACTGCGCCGGCGCACGGCCTTCTGCACCATGGCACCGAACGGGATCTGCAAGGCTTCGGCCACGCTGTGCGACGCGTGGATGGTGCGCACGTCGATCACCTTGACCGAGGTGCGCAGGCTCATGCTGACGATGTTCTCCAGCAGTCCGCTCATGCCCACGCCGCCCCGGTGTCGGCCGGCCTGGGGCTTGTCGCCGGGGTTCGCCACCTCGGCCGGCGCCGGATGGGTGCCGCGGCCGGCGCGGCGGATGATCAGCCCTTCGTTGGCCAGTTGCTCCAGCGCGCGGCGCACGGTGACGCGGCCGGCGCCGAACTCCTTGCTCAGCACCATCTCGGGCGGCAGGCCCTGGGCAAAACGCCCTTCGTGCAATTGTTCGCGCAGCACCAGGTAGATCTGGTGGTATTTGGGCAGGGGTAGAACAGTGGCCATGCCGTATTCTCAGTGAACGGTGCGGCCGTCCAGTTCCAGCGCGTCGACCCGGAACACGGTGTCGAGCGGCGCCTCGCGCATGACGTGGTACAGCACGAAACGGCAGGCGGCATGTGCGTCGATCTCGCTGGGCGTGAACGCAAATGCCAGGTTGCCGCCGGTGGACTTGCGTCCCGGATAGGCATGGTGCAGCAGGTTCTGCTTGAACACGCCGGCGGCCGTGCGCGCCAGCGCCGCCTGCGGCGCGATGAACTCGAGCACCAGACCGGCCTCGTGCGTGGCCTGTTGCGCTGGTGGCAGCGGGTGCACCGCCCCCTGGCCGTAGACATGCGGATGCAGTTGCCACGGGCCCGTCACCAGCGCCCTCACCCGCTGCTCGACGGCGGCGATCACCTGCGGCAGGATGCGCAGCAGCGCCGGGTCGGCGACGCCGGCGAGCATCACCACCCGTTCGCCGATCCGGCGCGCACCCTCGACCTTCAGGCTGGGCCTGTCTCGCGGCACGAACCGGGCACCCCACACACGGGTGCGATGCGCATCGATCGCCTCGTAATGCGCATCGTGCAGCATCAGGCTGCCGCCCGGTTCCTCGACCTGCAGCGGATCAGCCTGTTCGTACAGGGCATGAGCCGCGACCGACTCCGGCGTGGCATGGGCGTGCGGATGCATGCTCTCCAGCGTGAAATGCGTGGGCGACAGTTCGGCGAGCATCGCATCACGGCCGCCGGGGCGACAACATAGCGACGTGCATTCGATGATCTTGGCCATGTGCAGGCACAGGCCCATCGGATATCCGAGCATCGCCGGCACGGTGGCGAACACGGCGGTGTCGCAGGCGCGCCCGGCGATGACCACGTCCGGGTCCAGTGCGATTGCGCGCTCGAAGGTCTCGGTGCCGCACTGCCCGACGATGTGACTGCAGGCCGCGATGTCATCGGGCGACGGTGTGTCGATGGCCCCGATCGGATCGAGCCGGCCCTCGACCAGCGCCGAGACGACGGTTGCGGGTGCAATGTCGCTGCGGATCGTCGCCAGGCGCAGCCGCAGGCCGCGGCGCGTCACGATGCGCCGCACGATTTCCAGCGTCGCGTCCAGGTGGACTCCGGCACCCGCCGTTCCCGCACTGCCGATGAGCAGCGGAACGTCGGCCTCGCGCGCGGCGCACAACACCAGTTCGAGATCGCGTTCGACCATGGCCGCGGGCGCGGCCATGACGCCAGCACCCAGGTAATACGGTCCCGGGTCGATCGAGCCCATGTCGCACCCGATGACATGGGGCGCACGTGCCATGCCACGGCGCAATGCGTCTTCGGGAATGCCGTAGCCCAGCTGGCCCGATGCCGACAACACCCGAAGGGCTTCGCCACCGGGCCGGTGGGACTGCAGCAGCCGGGCGCAGGCGCCATGTCGCCCCTCGCCGCAACCGGGGGTGGATACAGGATGTCTCATGGCACGATGTCCAGCATGGGCCCGTGCTGCTGCGCACCGTACACGTCGCCGTCGCCCGGACTGCCGGCCACGATGGCACGCGGCAACACATACTTGATCGCCTGGATA
>CAXBDR010000055.1:0-20188 GCA_963974265.1 uncultured Rhodoferax sp. | reverse complement strand
CACCGTAGATCGATCCGGCCCGGCGACGGCTCTCAACCCAGGTTGAACCAGGCTGACTTGCCCTGCATGTAGGAACGCAGGCTGTCGATGTGCTTGTCGCGTGAATTGCCCGACTGCTTGTAGCCGCCGAACGGCTGCGTCATGTCGCCATCGCCGAAGCAGTTGACCCAGACCACGCCGGCTTCGAGGGCGCCCACGCAGCGGTGGGCGCGGTTCAGGTCCGCCGTCCACACGGCGGCTGCCAGGCCGTAGACCGAGTCGTTGGCCAGCGCGATCGCCTCGTCCTCGGTGTCGAAGGCCATCACCGACGCCACCGGACCGAACACTTCCAGGCGATTGATGTCCATGGCGCCGTTGGTGCCGGTGAACAGGGTCGGCGCAACAAAGGCGCCGGTATCGGGCATAGCCGCGTCTGCATCGCCCATGGCCTGGTGCGCTCCTTGCTCCCGGGCGCGCTCGACATGGGCCAGCACATTGCCGCGGTGTGCGGCACTGACGACCGGCCCCAGCGTGGTGGCCGGATCCAGCGGATCGCCTGGCGTGTACAGCTGTGCGCTGCGCTCGACGAAACGCGCGACGAAGGCGTCGTGGATGCCGCGCTGCACCAGCAGGCGCGAGCCGGCGTTGCAGACCTGGCCGGCGTTGTCGTAGATGCCGCCGATGGCACGGTCCACGGCAGCGTCGAGGTCGTACACGTCGTCGAAGAAGATCTGCGGGCTCTTGCCGCCGGTCTCCAGCGCGACGCGTTTCATGTTCGACTGGCCGGCATAGGCCAGCAGCAGCTTGCCGACGGCCGTCGAGCCGGTGAACGTGAGCTTGGCCACGTCGGGATGCAGCGCGAGCGCCTTGCCCGCCTCGGGGCCCAGGCCGTTGACGACGTTGAACACGCCCGCCGGGCCGCCGGACTCGACGAACAGCTGGGCCATGCGGATGCAGCTCAGCGGTGCCTGCTCCGAGGGCTTGAGCACCACGCAGTTGCCGGCGGCCAGGGCCGGCGCGACCTTCCAGATCGCCATCAGCAGCGGGTAGTTCCACGGCGAGATCGCGCCCACGACACCCAGCGGCTCGTGCACGATCATGTGCAGCGAACCCGGCGCCGTGTGGGTGACGGCGCCGTCGATCTTGTCGATGCATTCGGCGAAATAACGGATCGTGCGCAATACCTCGGGCAGGTCGATATTGAGCACGTCGCTGATGGGCTTGCCCATGTCCAGCGTCTCGAGCAGGGCGAGTTCGTCGGCGTGGCGCTCGAGCGTGTCGGCGAACCGCAGCAACACGTCCATGCGCTGGCGGGGTGCGAGGCCGCGCCAGCGCCGGTCGGCCCAGGCGGCCTGCGCGGTGGACACGGCCAGGTCGATGTCGGCCGCGTCGCCCTGGGCCACCTGCGCCAGCACGGCGCCGGTGGCCGGGTTGATGCAGTCGAACGTGGCGCCCGAGCGCGATGGCAGCAGCTGCCCGCCGATGAAATGCCGGCCTTCCGGCCGCAATGTCGCGGCCCGGCCGTGCCAGTCGTCGCGCGTCAGGGGTGTTGTCGCGTCTGCCATCGGTCTATTCGGCCACCAGTTCGGTCGGGTAGCCCGGTGCGCGCAGTTCCAGGCCGCAGGCCTGCTCGATCATGCGCACCACCTCGGGCGACTGTGCCTCGGAGCCGAACAGGCCGCGCGCGCGGCGGAAGATCTGCTGGGTATGGCTGCCCAACTCCAGCGGCACGCCGAGTTTCTCGGCGATGCCGTTGACCAGGCCCAGGTCCTTGCAGGCCAGGTCCATCGTGAACTTGACGTTGTAGCTGCCCGAGAGCACCAGCTTGGACTCGGTCTCGTGCACGAAGCTGTTGCCCGAGCTGGCACGGATCGCGCGCCAGGTGGCGTCCGGGTCGACACCGTATTTGGCCGGCAGCATCATCGCCTCGCCGGCGGCCACCAGGTGGATGAAGGCCAGCATGTTGGTCACGACCTTGACCACGGATGCATTGCCGAGTTTGCCCATGTAGATGATCTCGCCGCCCATGGCCTGCAGGATCGGACGCACGTTGTCGAACACCGTCTGCTCGCCGCCGACCAGCACCGTGATCTGGCCCGAATGCGCCAGGTGCACGCCGCCGGTGACCGGGCATTCGAGTACCGAGATGCCCTTGGCCTTGGCCACGTCCTGCAGCCGCTGCAGGTCGTTCAGGTCGGTCGTGCTCATCTCGATCCAGGTGCCGCCGGAGGCAAGGTGCTCGAACACGCCGCCGGGGCCCTCGACCACCTTGCGCGAGGCCGCCACCGACGGCAACGCGGTGATGACGACGTTGGCACCTTTGCAGGCACCGGCGATGTCGTCGGACCAGCTGGCGCCGGCATCGAGCAGTCGCCGGGCGCTGGCCTTGTTCAGGTCGGTGACGGTGACGCGAAAGCCCTTGCTGACCAGGCTGTTGCACAGGGGCTCGCCCAGGTTGCCCAGGCCGATAAAGCCAATGGTGAAGTCGGAGGGTTGCTTGTTCATGGGAGTTTCTGCGCCGCAAAAAAATAGGGTTGTGGAGGCCCTGCAGTGTGCCGGAACCGGCGCACGGAGACAAACGGACAAAGCCACGGTGTAGGATTAGCCCAGCTAATGCTTGACTAATGACGGACCCATGGCACGACTTCCCCCCTTGAACTGGTTGCGCGCCTTCGAGGCATCGGCGCGGGCACTGAGTTTCACCGAGGCGGCGCAGGAACTGCACATGACGCAGTCCGCGGTCAGCCAGCAGATCAAGAGCCTGGAAAGTGCACTCGGCCGCCAGCTGTTCCACCGGCGTGCGCGCGGGCTGGAGCTGACCGACATCGGGCGCGGCTACCTGCCCACGGTGCAGGCCGCGTTCAACACGCTGGAGGAAGGCACGGCGGTGCTGACCGGCCGCAACGAGCCCGACGTGCTGGAGTTGCATTCCAACATCTCGTTCGCCACCTTCTGGCTCACGCCGCGCCTGCACCTGTTCCTGACCGAGTTCCCGTGGGTGCAACTGGACGTGGCCACCTCGATCTGGCCGACGGAAAAACCCCGCAACCTGGCCGCGGTCGAGATCGTGCTGGGCCTGGGCAAATGGGAGGGGCGCGCCGGCCAGCGCCTGACGCGCGACACCATCTTCCCGGTCTGCACGCCGGAGCTGGCCCGCGGCATCGGCGACGTGAACGACCTGCTGCAGCACCGCCTGTTCGAGCTGCCGGGAACCTTGCAGACCTGGGACAACTGGCTGGCCGGCCATATCGGCCACCGCAAGTTCGAGCGGCCACGCACCCACCTGGTCAGTACCTGGGCGCTGAGCATGCAGTGGGCGCTCGAAGGCCTGGGCGTGGCCCTGGCCCACGATACCGTGGCCAATGACCTGATCGCCGCCGGCCGGCTCGTGCGGCCACTGGAACATGCGCTGCCGATGAAGGAGGCCTATTACCTGATCTCGCCCGAAGGCAGCCTGATCAACCCGGCGGCCAAGGCGTTCAAGGGCTGGTTGATGCAGCAGCTCAAGTCCTGACCCGCGGCCGCCGGGGTGTCACGCCAACGAGGCCTGGCCAATGCCTGCGCTGGCCAAGCCCCACACATCGTCCCATAGTGGTGTTCGAGCCAACGGCCCGCGGTTTCGCGGCGCCGGGCCCGCGTTCCGATGGCATCGGTTGTCCGTGCCCGCACCGGTGCCAGGTCTACTGGGCATGGAGGGCTGCGACACCTGTCTCCGATACCTGGGAAAGCGGCGACCCCTACGAGCGTTACGTCGGCCGCTGGAGCCGGCAGGTGGCGCCGCGTTTCCTGGAGTGGCTGGCGGTGGAGCCCGGTCGCCGCTGGCTTGACCTGGGCTGCGGCACCGGTGCCTTGAGTGCGGCCGTGCTCGAGCATGCGGCGCCGGCCAGCGTGTCGGGCGTCGAGCCTTCGGACGGATTTCGTGCGACCGCGCAGCGCCACCTGGGTGGCCGTGCGCAGTTGTTCGCTGGCAACGCGCATGCGGGGCATGCCGCAGCGCACGGGCGTGGCCGGATTCAAAGACAATCGGGGACTCCGGATCCGCCACGCCCGCGCCCGCGCATGGCTGCGGGGTCTGCATTCCGTTCGCTCGAAAGGTTGCCCGTTGTCATCGTCGTCCCTTCCCCCCGCCGCGCCCCGCAAACATCTGCACACCCGCCAGGTCCGATTTGATGGTTACCACCGCGAGGACGGCCTGTGGGACATCGAGGCCACGCTGACCGACACCAAGGCCTATACCTGGCGCTCCGCCGACAAGGGGGACTTGCCGCCCGGCACTCCGGTCCACGACATGGTGATCCGCCTGACGCTGGACGACACATTGACGATCAAGGCCATCGCCACCGGCATGCCGTCCACGCCGCACGGCGAATGCACCCAGGCCGCCGACCCGATGCAGAAGATGGTCGGCCATACCATCGGCCCGGGCTGGCGCGTCACGATCGAGAAGAACCTGGGCGGCGTCAAGGGCTGCACCCATTTGCGCGAGTTGCTGTTCAACATGGCGACCGCCGCCTACCAGACCATTCCCGGTTACCGGACCCATTTGCGCCGCCAGGCCGGCCAGCCGGAACACACCAGCGACCAGCCGCCGTTCTACCTGGGCAAATGCCTGGGCTGGGACTTCGACGGCCCGGCCGTACAGCGCCACTACCCGCAGTTTGCGGGCTGGCAGCCGCTGCGACGGATGCCACGCGACGCGGAGTCGGGCTGAGTGATTCGCTTCCCGCCCTTGTGCTGATTGCCAGGTTGCCTGGTTGCGAGCGACGCTACTGCTCCCGTGCGTTTCGCCTGAACCTGCCTCGGCGCACCATGATTCCCAACAGGCCGATGCCGGCGAGCATCATGGCGACGGATTGCGGCTCCGGAACCGCGGACACGGTTGCAAAGGCCACGAGGCCGCTTCGCAGTTCCGCCTGCGCAATGGTGGCGCCGGCGTTCGAGCGTCCGATGCGCTCACCTGCGAACGCAGACGCGCAGGAGGTATTGGCAGCCTCCAGGCACCAGAAGTTCGGGTGTAAGCCCCCGAACAACAACAGCCGTGCCGGTGTGGCGCTGTCGAAGTCGAAAAACAGTTGACTGGCCGTGGCTGTGGTGGCCGTGCCCAGGATGGGCGTCACGAATTGCGTGTCCGAGCCGAAACTGTCGGTCGGGCCGCCGTCGAGGTTGGGCGCCGTCAAGGTCAGCCCCCAGCCAAGAATGTTTGCGTCGCTCAGGACGCCCAGCGTACCGTCGGTCTCGATGAATCCGACTGCGGTTCCGCTGCTGATGTCACGGCTGAAGGAATAGGTCGTGGATGCCGCCGACGCCAGCGTGCTCATCAGCCACAGGGCGAGCGACATCAATCCGAACGAGCATCTGCGCATGGTTTTCTCCTGGACAGGTGCAGGGTGATGGACGACCCCGCATGCTTGATTCCGCCGAACTGGCCTTGCCCTTGTCGCCCCGATTCTGGTTCCGGCGGGCGTGCGGCGCATCGTTCGAACGGGTGATGCGCCGCCTGGCCGTCGACGGCATGTTGTACAACGTCGGGTGTGCTCCATGCCGGAGCGCGCAAGCCGCGTCCTGGATGTCGGTGCCGGCACGGGAGCCGATGCGGCCTGGTTGGCGGACCGAGGCCATCACGTGGTTGCGGTCGAGCCGACACGCGCATTGCGACTGCCCGGCATGGAACGGCATCCGTCGCCCCGGATCGAGTGGCTCGATGACAGCTTGCCGGATCTGGTCGCGACACGCCGCACCGCGCGCATCTTCGACCTGGTCATGATGACCGCCGTCTGGATGCACCTCGACCGGCGGGAGCGGGCAATCGCGATGCCGCACCTGGCTTGCCTGCTCGGGCCGGGCGGCCTGCTCTTGATGAGCCTGCGCCACGGGAGCGTGCCTCCCGGCCGGCGCATGTTCGACGTGGCGGCCGGGGAGACCGTGGAACTTGCGCAAGCCCATGGTTTTCGGGAGATATTCAGGCTGCGTGCGCCTTCGGTGCAGACGCTCAACCGCCGGTCCGGCGTCGAGTGGACGTGGCTTGCGCTGGTGCGAAACTGAGGCGACCGCCCGAGAACCGGGCAACAGGAACCGGTTGTGCCGGGCAACCGTGCCCCATCCGGGTGCGGCAACTGGCCGTCGTGCACCGGCGTCCGCAACGCAAACCCGAGGAACCCAGTCGTGACGAAATACCTCATCTCCTTCCCCGCACCCGCAATGGGCGTCGCCCCTGAGGACATGGCGGCCGTGGGCGACGCCTCGCGTGCGGTCATCCGTGCGGCGAAGGACGCCGGCGTCTATGTGTTTGGCGGTGGTATCGACAACGGCGTTGCGCCGCTGATGGTTGCCGCCGACGGTACCGCCACGGCCGGAACCTACCCGCAGACCCGGGAGTTCGAAGGCGGCTTCTGCGTGCTGGAGCTGCCGTCGCGCGACGCCGCCATCCCGTGGGCGGCTCGGCTTGCCTCGGCGTGCCGCTGCACGCAGGAACTGCGCGCATTCCACTACGACGCCGAGAGCTGAGCGCAGGTGCACCTGCCGGTCGAGCACGACGCCTGCGACCCGCGCGGAGAGGCTCACATGCCGGTTGTCGAGAAAGCCGGGTCGAGATGCGTCGGCGTCGATGACGCCCTCGGCCGATCCATCGCCGGCGCCTCAGGCGGGCCTTTGCCCGACCCGCAGTTCCTTGTAGCCAGTGGCTTCGTCATAGGCCCGGCTCAGGTTCCAGCCTGGTGTTTCGAGAAGCAGGAGTTCGGCAGTCGTCCGCACCGTGTTCCCGTAACAGACATGGCCACCTTGGACCCGTCCCGAACGGTCTGCGACGCTTGTGTGCAGGTGCGCTCCATCACGCGAGAGCGACCCCGACAGCGTCAGAATTTCATGCGGCTCCGACATCGACGTCTCGGCGTCGTCGCCGGCAAGACGGATCACTGCGCCGGCAACACTGCCTATGCCGGCGACGATGAATCCCGGACCGATGTGGCCTTCGCCCACCAGCCGCTCGAGCTCCCTTCGCAGATCGACACCGGGGGGCAGGCGAAGTGGACGTGGGGTCATGGCGTGCTCTATCAGCGGTTGCTGGCGATGGGGTTCGCTGGGTTGCGGGTTGTCCATGCTCGCCATGATGCCATCGCGTCCATGACCTGTATGCGACGGCTCGTGAAGCCACGTTGAAGAGCGGCCACGGGAACGTCGTCGCTCAGGCCGTCGGCACGGTACCACCGTCGATGACGTATTCCGTGCCCGTGATGGACGCCGCCCGGCTCGACACCAGGAAGCCAACCAGATCGGCGACCTCCTGTGGTTTGGCGGGTCTGCCGATCGGAATGCCGCCAAGCGCATCCATCAGTGACCGGCGGGCGCCTTCGTGGTCCGTGCCGCTTTCGTGCGCGATCCTGTCGACCAGTTCGACCGCAGCTTCGGTTTCCACCCAGCCGGGCGACACGCGAACCATGCGGACTCCCTTCGGACTGACCTCCTTGGACAGGCTCTTGCTGTAGGTCGAGAGTGCGGCTTTCGCCGCCGCATAGGCGGTGGTCGCATCGGCCAGCGGCAACTGGCGCTGGATGGACGTGATATGCACAACGACGCCGGTACCCTGGGCCACCATGGCGGGCAGCAGCGCGCGGTCCAGGCGCACGGCCGGCATCAGGTTCAGGTCCAGCGCCTGCTGCCATTCGTTGTCGTCCAGCACCGCGTAGCCGCCGGCCGGCGCCGAGGAGCCGCCCGTGACGTGAACCAGGATGTCGACACCGCCCAGGACATCCTGCGCGGCCTGTGCAATCGTGGAGCACCCTGCGGCGGTGGTGATGTCCGCCGCGACAAATGCAGTCTCGCCCCATTGCGCGGGTCGCGAGCGCGCCGTCGTCAACACGGTGGCGCCGGCCTGGGCCAGGTGCGCGACGACGGCGGCGCCAACGCCCTTGGTGCCGCCTGTGACGAGTGCCCGGCGGCCTTCGAGTTCGACCGGGCTTCGGATCTCCAGGGCCGCAATGCGCTCGTCCCGCAGAACAAAGATATGCATCAGGTCGGCAACCGCGCCGGGGAAATTGCCGGTCACCCTTGCGAGCAACTTCAGCGTGTCTCCGGTACGGGTGACGCCCAGAGGCTGGAGACGGAACCGGTACTTCGCGGCAGCGGCTTCCTTCCAGGCCCGGATGGCGTCGATGCCACGGAAGGTTCCGCCTTCGTCGTGCACCACGGCGTCCGGATGGAAGCATCCTTCCAGCTGAGACTTGTCCGCATGGGTATGGGAGGCCAGGTAGTGCGTCACGGCGGCTGGCATGGCGATGGTCATGATGGAATTTCCCGATCTGGTTGCAATGCGCCGATTCTGGGCATATGCTCACTCGATGAGAAGTACCAACCAAAAAGTAAGTGCCTCGCGTGGGGGCAAGCGCAAGGTCTACACCGCGCTCAGCGCGGCCATCGATGTCGAAGCCTGCTTCAGCATGTTGGAGGGGCGGTGGAAGCTGGTCATCCTGTTTCACCTCTTCGGCGGCCAGGTGCTGCGTTTCTCCGACCTCGAACGATGCGTCACCGGCATATCGCAGAAGATGCTGGCGCAGCAGTTGCGGCAGCTCGAGGCGGACGGCATCGTGCAGCGCACCGTGCACCAGCAGGTGCCGCCCAAGGTCGACTACCGCATGACGGAATGGGGGCAGGAGTTGTGTCCTGCGCTGGACGCGATACTGAAGTGGGCCGAGCGGCGGGAGACGCATGCGGGCTGAGAATTGAACAGGGCGTGCCGGCCTGGAGCGGCCGTTCGACAGCAGCCCGCGAATGACCGATTCAAGGGCCCATACGGACGTGGAGCCATGCGTGAACCGTCGGTGTTGGCGCAAGCACGTTGAACCGATACGGGTCCAGGCGCAAGGTCAAACCGGGGCGCAAGAGCCAGTGCCTGCTGGCCAAGCGGTAAGCACCTCATGTCCGTCGGGCGTCACAGCCACCATGTGTTCGAACTGGGCGGACAGAGACCTGTCCTTTGTCACGACGGTCCACCCGTCGGGCAATTGCCGGGTTTCGTGCTTGCCGGCGTTGAGCATCGGTTCGATGGTGAAGATCATTCCAGGCTCCAGCGTGAGACCTTCGCCGCGACGTCCATGGTGCAGCACTTGCGGTTCATCGTGGTAGATCTGCCCGATCCCGTGCCCGCAGTAGTCGCGCACGATGCTGAAACGTTCGCGCTGAGCCACCGACTGGATGGCATGGCCGATATCGCCCAGGCGTGCGCCGGGCTTTACCTGTTCGATCGCCGCCAGCAATGCCTCGTAAGTCGTATCCACCAGGCGCCGAGCCAACACGCTGGGGGCCCCGACGAAGTAGGTGCGGCTGGTGTCGCCATACCAGCCATCCTTGATCACGGCGACATCGATGTTGATGATGTCGCCTTTTTTCAGAATCTTGTCGGACGAGGGAATGCCGTGACAAACCACCTGGTTCACGGAGGTGAGAATGGTCTTGGGATACCCCTGATACCCGATGTTGGCAGGAATGGCTCCCTGGACCCTGACGATGTGGTCATGGCAGATACGGTCCAGGGCTTCCGTGCTCACCCCCGGCACGACAAAGGGCTCGACCATGCCGAGAACCTCCGCGGCAAGCTGGCCGGCCCGCCGCGCCATCGCGATTTCCGCGGCGGACCGGATGGGAACGTCGTGAGCCACTAGTGCTTCTCGGTCGAGCTTGACCTGGCCTTGCCAAGCTCGCCAGTCGCGGCCGTGGCGATGTCCAGCCCCCCCGACAGTTCAGCCTGGATCAACAGTTGGCAGATTTCCCGGTAGTCCAATTCCGGGTGCATCTCCGTCAGCATGCCAACCCGCATCCAGTGCTCCGCCTGCGCATTGATGGACCTGCTGAGGGCGCTCCCCGCCACGCGCAGGTTCTCGTGCATCAGGTCCGAAATTTTCACAATGCCCATGCATTTACTCCATATGAAACGTTTACGAAGTATATACGTTGCGTATGTTATTGCGCTGTCCGTGTTGACGAGGCCGCAAAGACATCGAAGCGCGGCCATCGACGTTGAGGCCTGCTTCAGCATGTTGGAGGGGCGGTGGAAGCTGGCCCTCCTGTTTCACCTCTTCGGCGGTCAGGTGCTGCGTTTCTCCGGCCTCGAACGATGCGTGACCGGCATATCGCAGAAGATGCTGGCGCAGCAGGTGCCGCCCAAGGTCGACTACCGCATGACGGCCTGGGGGCAGGAGTTATGTCCCGCGCTGGACGCGATACTGACGTGGGCCGAGTTGCGGGAGACCCATGTAGCTTGAGGATTAAATGGTCCTTTGAACCAGAATCGGACGTTTGCTTCGTTTTCCACAAGCAGTGGCTTGACTTCCGTCATCCTGGCCGGCTCGACCACGAGCAGCATGGGTACGGCGAACTTCAGCATCTACAGCGCGACCAAGGCGGCGGTTCGCAATCTTGCGCGCAGTTGGGTCCTGGACCTCAAGGGCCGCGCAATTCGGGTCAACACACTGTCGCCTGGAGCTACCCACACGCCGGGCCTTGTCGAACTCGCGGGCGCGGACAAGGCGCAGCAACAAGGCCTGCTCGACTACATGACGACGCTGACTCCTATCGGGCGCCGGGTTTCATTCGCACCGACTTGGCAGAGAACCGCTGACCCTGTTTCTCAATGCTGTGTTGACCGCAACTCACAACCCAACGCTTTCATCGCACGAGTAGGGCAAATGTCCGCCTTGGGCACTCTGCCGGCGGGCAGGACCTGACCAGGGGCAGTCACCCGCCAAATGTCTCGCAAGCGGACATTGACCGGTCCGTTTTCCGTGCGGCGGTCGCGCTGTCAAGGCGTTGCCTGCGCAAGACCCAATGGTTCGTCAACCGGTTTTGCCGTCAAGACAGGCAGCTGCCGAACCTTGGTAACCTCGGCCATAACCACCCTCCTGACGGCTTCAGCAATACGCAGTTGTCAGCGCGGCGCTGGTGGCTAGCAAATCGTCTGCCACCCACCTCTCTTTGGCCGGGGCCGCTGGTTCAAGCTGTTTGGCGGTGTAGTTGAAGTAGGCGCCGTTGTGGGACCCGCGAAGGCGACCTGTCAGCAGGTCAGTCAAGATTGCGGAGGACTTCTCCGTTGAACTGGCGCCAGGCAGGATGCGTGCCAGTCGCGGCAATACGTTCCGCCATACCCACTGCGCGGCGGCGCCGTGCCTTCTTGCCAATCCGGTACCGGGCATCAGGCCAGGGTCGAATGAGAAGAAGCTGGCCAATTCCGGCCGGGTGCTTCCGAGGGCATGGGCCATCACGATATTGCACAGCTTGGACGTCGCGTAGGCGTCCTTGCATGCTTGGCTCACCGAGGTGTCGCCATAGTCGCCCTTGGCCAGTCTCGCGGCCGTCGTGTATTGAGCGCCTCTGAAGCCGCCCATTTTCGCTGCCCTCTCGTTGGGGTCATGCGTAGCGCTGGCTGTCCACCCGACTATTGGCTTGCTGGCAAGAAAAGGCGTCAGGCCCTTGAGCAGAAGAAAGTGCGCAAGATGATTGACTGCGAAAGTTGCTTCGATGCCGTCCACCGTAGCCTGCATGGCGTTGGCAGACTGCTCTGCGGCATTGAGCAATATGCCATCCAGTCGCATCGTGTTTCGCTTTCCAAACTCCGTTATGAACGCGGCGACACTTGCCAATGAGGCGAGGTCTAGCGTCGGCACGGATACCTCAGTCGTACCGAAGACCGACAGCTCCCTGCGTAGCTGCTCGCCGCGTGATGCGTCGCGACAGGGAAGGACGAGGTGGTTGCCGCCTAGCCGTGCCAAGCGGTTTGCCACTTGGCGACCGAGGCCAGAGGTGGCGCCCGTGATGAGATAGGTGGGCATGATGAAGAGCCTGTTTGTTGAGGTTCAATAATCTTATGAAGAAAGCTTCATCTTTTGAATTCGCTTTCTGGGTCCCGCGGGCTTCGGCAGCGGCCTCCCCCTATGGAGGCTTGAACGGACGTGCGACACACCACAGGACATGACAAATCCTTCATGTTTTCCTGTCGCGATGTGCCTGATGCGGTGATACTCGGGTATGAACCAACTTGGCGAACCAGACAAGTTCAAGAGAACCTCGTCGGCTGCAGCGCTCGCGCCACGTCGGAGTCCAAGTCAGTCGCGCTCGCAAGTCACCGTCGACGCAGTCTTGGAAGCTACCATGCAGGTGCTGGTGAGTGACGGCGTACGCCGCCTGACAACGACACGCGTGGCAGAGCGGGCCGGTGTGTCCGTTGGCACGCTCTATCAGTACTATCCGAACAAGCAGGCGTTGCTCTTTGCCGTTCTGAAGCGCCACCTGCAACGAGTCGCAGATGCGGTTGAATCCGCTTCGCTACGAAGCCACAACGCACCGCTTGAGGTGATGGTCACGAACGTTGTCAACGCGTTCGTGAAAGCAAAGACTGAGCAGATGGACCAGGCACGACCACTCTACGCGGTGGCGAGCGAACTCGCCTCGGAAGAACTTGTGAAGACGGCCGCAGACAAAGGGTGTTCTGCCATTGCCAACATGCTCGCGACGGCACCTGACGCGAGCTTCGAGGACCTGAAACTGACTTCACACGTGTTCATTGCAGCCATGGTTGGCCCCACGCGCACCCTGCTCGAAGGCGATGCACCGCCCAAGCTGCTGCGTGCCCTGCGCAGGCAATTGAAGTCCCTATGTCTCGGCTACCTGGAGAGGGAGGCGACTTCACGCGACCGTCCGAACTGACACCTGAAGCGACGACTTGAGGCTATAGGCAATGGGCTATTGGATAGTCCCTGGTTCGGAATGACCCCAAGTAGCCAGAGTGAGGTCAGTGCATCGTATCGACTCCTATTCAGCCAATAGCTGGTCGTGGCCCCACTCACCTGGCAAAGCATTGAAACACTGTGTCCGGTAATCTTTCATGTCCTCCTTGGGCACCGGCCAGTCGGCAGGACCCGACCACAACCGGCCATTCGCATCTAACACCACGTCAATGGCGCAAGCGGGCGCGAACACCATCAAGCCGGCACGAGATTGATGCTGGCCTGCACTTCATTCCAAGGTGCAGACAGCCTTCGGCCTTCCCGCACCAGGAGTCCTTCCGACTCCAGGGCGCTTGCATCCTGATGCACGTTCTTGTAGTCGCGACCCAATGAGGCCGCCAGTTCGCGCACGCTTGCCGCGCCATGCTGTCGCACGAATCGCAATAGTTCCAGCCTGCGCGGGGACAGCGTTTCCGTCATCGCCTGAAAACTGAGGAAGGTGACATGTGCTTCATCGACAGGCTCACCGGCCTGAGCGCGATGCCACGCATCGACGAAGCGGTGGCCCATGGCCGCCAGGTCATCGACATGCACTTGGATTTTCGTCGCCATGGTGTTATTCCTTCCGTTGCAATTCATCCCGGCGGACACGCTCGATATCCGCCAGGAAGTCGGAGACAAGCTGCTCCACCGACACGAACCGGTAGCGCAGTTCCCGGCCCCCCAGGTGCTTGTGGTCACCCTTGCCGCGCTCGTTGTCGTAACCCACCAGGCGCTCACCGGCACGGCCGTAGTACAGGCTGTATTTCAGTCCGTGCGGACGCTCCGGGTCGGACTTGGCAAGCTGCCAGATGGTCATTTCAACAGTCGACCCGTCGGGCAAAGTTGCCTTGTCGTGGAACAGCTTTACCGCCTTCATTTATGGTGCAGCGTACCATCGTATTTTGATGGTGTCAAACGCCATATTCGTGCACTGCCCGCCGAACGCCTGGGTACCACCGTGACCGTCCGCTTTCTACGACGCTGCTCGTCTGCTTCGGGCACACTGCAGACCCCGGCCGCCACACCCAGCCTGATCCCGCCGTTTACCATGACCACATGGACGCCTCCCATTTCGCCCTGATCGGCCCGCTCGTCGGCGGACTGGGCCTGTTCCTGCTCGGCATGGGCATGATGACCGACGGGCTCAAGCTGGCGGCCGGTCCGGCCCTGCAGAGCATTCTGTCGGCGGCCACGCACACGCGCTGGCATGCGCTGGGTTCGGGCATTCTCGTCACCGCGCTGGTGCAGGCCTCCGGGGCCGTCACGGTGGCGACGATCGGTTTCATCAACGCCGGCCTGCTCAGTCTGGCGCCGGCGTTGTGGGTGTTGTTCGGCGCCAACGTGGGCTCGACGATGACCGGCTGGCTGGTGGCGGCGGTGGGGCTGAAGTTCAAGATCGAGGCGCTGGCGTTGCCGCTGGTGGGGGTGGGGGCGGTGTTGCGTCTCACCGGCTCCGGGCGCCGCCATGGCGCCATCGGTACCGCGGTGGCCGGTTTCGGCCTGTTGTTCATGGGTATCGGCTTGCTGCAGCAGAACTTCGCCGGGCTGGCCGGGCAGCTGAGCCTGCCCGAGGGTGGCGGCGCGCTGGTGGTGCTCGCGCAATTGCTGATCGGCGTGTTGATGACGGTGCTGATGCAGTCCTCGAGCGCATCCATCGCAATTGCGCTGACGGCGGCGCAGGGCGGGCTGATCGGCGCCCAGGGCGCGGCGGCGGTGGTGATCGGCGCCAACATCGGCACCACGTTCACCGCCCTGGTGGCGGCCATCGGCGCCACGCCCAATGCGCGCCGTGCGGCGGCGGCACACGTGATCTTCAACCTGATCACGGCCTGCGTGGCGCTGGCGCTGCTGCCCTGGCTGATCGCCGCGCTGACGCGCGCGCAGCAGGCGATCGGCATGGCCGACGACCCGGCCCTGCTGCTGGCGCTGTTCCACACCACGTTCAACCTGCTCGGTGTGATGCTGATGTGGCCGCTGGCCGCGGGATTGACGCGCTGGTTGCAGCGGCGTTTCCGTGCGCGCGAGGAAGACCAGGCGCAGCTGCAGTTCCTCGACGACAACGTGCTGGCGGTGCCGGCGCTGGCGCTGGATGCGCTCGAACGCGAGATCGGGCGCATCGGGCATCTGGCCGCGCGCATGACACGCGCCGCGTTGCTGGGCGTCGAAACCGGCCAGGTGGCGGCCGACCACCGGATCGCGACCGCCCTCGACGCCGCGGTCGAGCGTTTCGTCGAGCGCATGCACCGCGCCGAGATGACGCAGCGCACCAGCCGCCGGCTGGCCTGGGCCTTGCGGGTGACGCGGTACTACGAGACGGCGTCGGAACAGGCGCTGGCCGCCAGCGCCTTGACCCCGTGGATGGCCGCGACCGGAACCGAGCTGGCACAGGCCCAGGCCGGATTTGCACGGCATGCGGACGATTTGTTCGCTCTGTGCGATCCGCAGCAAGGCGCGCCCAGCCCGGGCATGGTCACGATCGCGGCGGATCGCATGGAGCAGTCCTACCAGACGCTCAAGGCCGCATTGCTGTTTGCCGGCGCCGATGGCCAGATGCCGATCGCCGCGATGGAACAGGCCTTGCGCCGCAGCAGCGCCTTGCGCCGCGCGGCGCAGCAGATGGCCAAGGCGAGCGGGCCGTTCGACGCGCCGGCCGCGGCAGATGCATCGTCGGCCGGCTCTGACGTGCCGGAGTCCGAGGCGTCAGCGTCGGGATAATCGGCAGGGTCTTGCTTGCCTGCTTGCTGCCGCTCCATGCTCCATTACCAGACCGTTCCCGTCACCCCGTTCCAGCAGAACTGCTCCATCGTCTGGGAAGACGACGACATGCAGGCCGCCGTCATCGACCCGGGCGGTGACCTCGAGCGGCTGATCGATGCCGCGAAGCGGCTGCAGGTGCGGCTGGTCGCGATCTGGCTGACCCATGCCCACATCGACCATGCCGGTGGCACGGCCGAACTCGCGCGCCGGCTCGAGTTGCCCATCATCGGGCCGCACCGGGCCGACCAGTTCTGGATCGACGCGTTGGCCGAGCAGGGCCGGATGTTCGGCTTTCCGCATGCCGAGGTGTTCACGCCCACGCGCTGGCTCGACGACGGCGACACGGTCACGCTGGGCCGGCACACGCTGCAGGTGCGTCACTGCCCCGGGCATACGCCGGGGCACGTGGTGTTCCACGCGCCCGAGCTGCAACGCGCCTTCGTGGGCGACGTGTTGTTCGCCGGCAGCATCGGCCGCACCGATTTCCCGCAGGGCAACTACGCCCAGTTGATCGCCAGCATCACCGAACGCCTGTGGCCCATGGGTGACGACACCGTGTTCATCCCCGGCCACGGGCCGGAGAGCAGCTTCGGGCGCGAACGGCGCAGCAACCCCTATGTGAAGGGCACCTGACGCGCCCGCGGGGCGGCTGCCGATGCCGGCCCGTGCCCGGTGCGTCGCGCCGCCGTCAGCCCACGGACGCGGCCAGCTGCCGCAGCAGCGCGGCGCCATCGCCGCTCCAGGCGCTGCCGTGCATGCAGGCCAGCGTGCTCGGATTCTGGTCCGCCAGCCGCGCCAGGATGGCGCCGGTATTCTGTCCGTGCGCATAGTAGTCCATGGCGCCGCGAAAGGCCTCGCTTGGGCCGAGGATGTCGTCGCGCGTCAACGCCACGTCGCCACTGCCGGGTTGCGTGAACAGGTCGCCGCAGAAGAAGGTCCGGGTCGACACGTCGACCATCATTCCGCACTCCCAGCCGTGGGGCACATGTGGCGTGTCGAACCACTGCATCGTGTGTGCGCCCAGCACCAGCTTCTCGCCGTCGGCCAGCGCAGTGGCCGGCCGGTCCGCCACGTCGTCGACCGACACCATGGCGGCCAACGTGCCGCATAGCGGCGTGGCCTGCGGCGCCAGCGCCAGGAAGTCGTTCATCGAGCCGCATTCATCGGCCTCGAAATGCGACAGACCGATATAACGCAGCCTTTCCACCGGCATCACCGCCGCGATGGCCTGGCTGATGGGCGCAAAGAGTTTGCGCGGCCCGGTGTGGAACAACATGGATTGTTCGTCCACGATCAGGTACTGGTTGAAACTGAAGCCCGGCCCGCCCGGCAGTGCGACCGGGGTGTTGATCCGGTAGATGCCCTGCGCGATTTCCTGGATATTGGTGCCTGTTTCACGGTTGGTCAGCATGGTGGGTCCTCGTGGAGGTTGATGAAGAAATTGTCCGCAGGATGTGTCACGACCGGGCCCGGCGTTACAAGAAAATTTTCTGGCGCGGGGCACGGCGCCGGCTTATGCTCGCCGCCATGAACGAATCGATTGCCACGGCGGATGGTGTCGAGGCCCGGCTGGCGCGGCGCATCGCCGAGGCGCCGCCGGGTGAGGCACGCGACGCGGAGGCCGAGCTGTACCGGCTGCTGGCGCCGCGCGTGCGTCGCTACGGATTGCGCCACCTGCGCGACAGCCACGCCGCCGACGACCTGATGCAAAACGTCATGGCGCAGACCATCGACCATCTGCGCCGGGGCGGGGTCCGCCAGCCCGATCGCGTGGTTTCCTACGTGTTCGGAACCTGCCGCATGCTGGTGATGGACCTGCGTCGCAGTGCCCGCAGGCGCGAGGAACTGCTGGCGCGCCACGCGCACCTACTCGAGCCGGCGGACATCGGCATCGCACCGCAGCTGGACCATCGCCGCGTGGCCACCTGCATGGAGCGGCTGGCGGAGCGGGAGCGCTCGGTGCTGGTGATGACGTTCTACGAGGACAGGCCGTCCGACGAAGTGGCAGGCGTGCTGGGCCTGAGCGCGGGCAATGTGCGGGTGCTGCGCCATCGCGGCATTACCAAGCTGCGCCAATGCGTCGACGGACCGAGGAGCTTGTCATCATGAGCCGCCAGAGCGAGGGGCCCCATATCGACCCGGACCGGCTGCTGGCCTACTGGCTGGAGGAGTCCGACGCGACCGAGACCGACGCCATCGACATGCACCTGCTGGGATGCGACAGCTGCGGCGCCGCGCTGGACGAACTGATGGCGCTGTCGCACGGCATCAAGCGCGCCTTTGCCGGGGGGCTGGTCCAGACCTTCGTCACGGGCGCCTTTGTCGATCGGCTGCGCGAGCAAGGCCTGCGGGTGCGCGAATACCGCGTTCCGGTCGACGGCAGTGTCCACTGCAGCGTGTCGGCGAACGATGACGTGCTGATCGGTCGCATGGCGGTGTCGCTCGACGGTGTGCAGCGGGTGGACGCCGGCCTGCGCTTTTCGCCGGAGGCGGACGAGACCTGGGTGCACGACGTGCCGTTCGACGCCTCCAGCGGCGAGGTCGTGATGGCGCCGGCATTGGCCCAGGTGCGCCAGTTGCCGACGCACGACCTCGAAGTCCGCTTGCGCGCCGTCGCGGCGAACGGCAGCAAGGACATCGGGCGTTACGTGTTCCACCACAGCCGCTGAGCCGCCGGGCGGGCACGCGCGCCGGCGGGACTATTGCGCCGGTGCCAGAGGCGCCGCCACGATGGCGCGCGCCGGCGCACCGAGGTCGCGCCACAACTCCGGATGGCAGGTGAACAGCAGCACCTGGTGCCGCTGCGCGGCGTCGAACAACACCCGCTTCATCTGCGCCAGCCGCTGGGCATCGCTGTGTACCAGCGCGTCGTCGAGGATGATCAGCGTCGGGCGTCCGGCCTCGCGCAGCAGGTCGGCATAGGCCAGGCGGCTGATCACGCCCATCTGTTCGCGCGCGCCGAAGCTCAGTGCGCCGACCGGGCCGGCCTGCTGCGTGCCACGGTCGTCGCTGCGTGTGAGTTGCCCGGGCGCCAGGTCTTCGCCGATGGCCAGGTGGGCCTGCGGAAACAGCAGCTGCAGGTAGTGCTGCACGTGTTTTTGCAGCGGCGCCTGCAGCCGCTGCGTCAATGCCCGCCGGTGTGATTCCAGCCGCTCGAGCAGCAGGTCCAGTGCGGCGGCGCGTTGCTGCAGTTCCCGGCAGCGGCGTTGCATCGCCTGCAGCGCCAGCTGCTGGCGCGCGCGTTCCTCTTCCAGGCCGTGCGCGCCGGCGTCCTCCAGCGTGCGTTGGAGCACGAGGATCTCGCGGCTACGCGTGTCGAACTGTTGCTGCGCCTGCGCCGCGCTGCGGCCGAAACGCAACACGTCCTGCTGCAGGATGTCGGCGCGGTGTTGTGCCAGTGCCTGCTGACGCTGCGCGATGGCGTGCTCCAGCGCCGCGCATTCGGCCTCGGTCGCCTGCAGCTGCTGGGCCTGGGAGCGCGCCTGTTGCTGGCGCACCGGGTCGGCCAGCGCCGCCTGCAGCGCGGCACTTTCGCGTTCGGCGGCGTCGTGTTGTGTCTGCGCGGTACCGGCGGCCAGGTTGGCGGCGTCGAATTGCTGCGTCGCCTGTTTCAGCTGCGCGCGCGCCTGCGCCAGCCGGGCTTCGGCGTCGGTCACCGACAGGGCCGAAGGCGGCGGCGCGTCGGTGCTGTCCGCCGGCAGCTGTGCCAGCGCGCGTTCGGCCTGTCCGGCGCGGGCCGTCAGCGTGTCGAGCTGGTCCTGCAGCGTGTCCAGGCCCTGGGGCGCGCGCAGCGCCAGCGTGCGTGTCGCCAGTTCGATGTCGCTGTGGGTCTGCGCAGCCATGCCGTGGCGCCGTTCGGCGTCGGCCAGGTCGGCCGCGCCGACGCGTTGCAGCTCGGCCTGGTGCGCGGCCGCCAGCCGCGACTCCTCGCGTGCGAGTTGCGCCAGGTCGGTGCCGCCGGGAACGATGGTCAGTGTGCCCACGCCGGCGACGTCCAGCGTGCTGGCACGCTTGACCAGCACTTCGCCGTCACCGGCCAGCGCCTGTCCGTCCAGCGTGACGCCGGCCGCCGGCTGCAGATCGAATTGCAGGCGTGTCGCCACCGCCTGCTGGCGGATGCGCAGTTCGTTCAGCTGCTGGTCCTGCCGGCGCAGCAGCGTCATGTCGTCCCTGGCCGGCGCGACCTGGGCCGCGGCCTGGGCGCGCAACTGCAGCAGCTGCGTGTGGTCCGCGCGGGCCTGCGCCACGCTGGCCTGCAGCGTCGCGATCTGCGCCTGTGCTTCCTGGAGCTGCTGTTGCAGTTCGCTGCGCCGCTGCCGTTGCTGGGCGGCCAGCAATTCGGCGTCGGCCGCGTCGTGTGCCTGCTGCGCGGCCCTGCGTTCGTCGTCCCAGCGGGCGCGTGCGTTGCGTGTTTCGGCCAGTTGCTGCCCGGCGCGCGCCAGGTCCTGCTGCCGCTGCGCCAGCGCCTTGGCATCGGCATCGACGCGTGCGCATTGCAGTTGCAGCAGCTCTCGGGTGTCCTCGAGCTGGCGCAGCCGCCGGCGATCGGTCTCCAGCTGCCTGGCCTCGGCCTGCAACGCGTCCAGTTGCGCCTGTGCCTGGCGCTGCTGCGCCAGCAGCGATTCCCATGGCTTGTCGGCGGCCTCCTGTGCCTGCAACTGCAGCAGCTCGCCCAGCGTGTCCACCTGCTGCCGGTAACT
>CAXBDR010000054.1:0-20508 GCA_963974265.1 uncultured Rhodoferax sp. | reverse complement strand
CCTTGCCTTCGCTGCCGCCACACTAAGGCAGACCAGCGAACACTTAGGATCGGAGGCAGCTTCTCGCAGACTCAAGCATGCGCGCCCACCCCAAGTCTTGACCGTACATCGGTCGCGAGGATGCGAGAAGCCGTTGCTGGCCGACAGTTGGATCGCAACCGCCAATGGTGTTGACCATTCCAAATTGTTCTCGAACATGATCGATTTGGTTGATGCTCCGAATAGACCAAGAGATTGGGTGTGCTCCATTCAAGTCGTGTGGCTATCAACACCCGCCAACCTCCCCCCAAACCCCCCCTCCCCACTAACCGTAATCACCAACCTCTGCGTAGCCCGAGTCGCCGCCACATAAAACAGCCGCGCCTCCTCATGCTCATCCGCACCGTCGCCCGGCATCTGCCCCACCCCCGGAATTGCGACTACGGGAAACTCCAGGCCCTTGCTCGCATGCATGGTCAGCACGGTGATGCGGTCGCGTCCCGGCCGGTAGTCGCCGGATCGGTGTCTGACCTGGTGTGGCAACTTGCGTCGGTGCAGGGCGTGGGCGCAGGCGTCCATCGTGGCGTGGTCGCGGCAGATGATGGCCATGTCGCTCCAGGCGTGGCCGTCGATGGTGTGGGCGTCGTCCAGCAGTTCGGCGATCTTCCAGGCTTCGTCGCGCAGCGTCGGTAGCCGCACGATCAGCGGTGGCGGGCCGTCGCGGCCGCAGCTGACGGGTTGCACTAGCGGGATGCCGTCATCGTCCTTGTCATCCGCCGTCAGCAGGTCGGCGGCGATCAGGCTGGCGGTCTGCAGAATCTGGCGGGTGTTGCGGTAGTTGATCTTCAGGATGGTGGTGCGGCCCTGCGCCTGTATGCCCAGGCTCTTGAAGCTGAAGGTCTTGTTGCGGCTGCGTTCGTAGATGCTTTGCGCGTCGTCGTACAGCAGCAGCAGGCTGTTCGTCGTCGGGTCCACCATCTGGGTCACCAGCGTCAGCCATTCGGGGGCGAAGTCGTGGCCCTCGTCGATCAGCACGGCCTGGTACTGGCCGCTGGGGATCTGCTTGCGTTCGACGGCACGGATGACCCGGTGGACGAGTTCGGCAACAAAAGCTGCGCTGCCCATTTGTGACGGCAGCGGCTGCCCGAACGCCACCAGCTGCTGCCGGCACCACTTGTGGAAATGGCGTGCATGCACCCGGTCGGCCAGGCCCTTGCTCTCCATCATGGCTTCGAGCTTGAGCGCCAGCGGCTCGTTGTAGCAGAGGATCAGGATGGGTTTGCCACCCGGCGTCTGGGCCTTGGCCAGGTATTCGGCGCGGTAGCCCAGGATCATGGTCTTGCCGGAACCGGCCACGCCGTGGATGACGCGGTGGCCGTCGCCCAGGCTGCGCGCGAGTTGTTCCTGCTGCAGGTCCATCACACGCATGATGTCGGGCAGCTCCGCGTCCTTGTCGTTGTCGTCGAACAGGTCGCCGGTGACCTGCACCCGCACCTGCGGGAACATGTTCCAGCGCACCCGGTCGAGTTGCGGCAGGCTGAGCACGCCGCGGCCGAAGGCGTGGGGGAACATGTTCCACAGCCGCTGCTGGAATGCTTCCGGCTCCACCTGTTCGAACATCTCGTCCTGGCAGATCACGTAGCCGGGCTCGATGGCCTCGCCCAGGCCGGCGTCGTCGAACTGCTTGCGGGTGATGCGGGTGAACACCACGCCAAAACCCCACGGAAAGGCGAGCTTGCCCTGGTGCGGGCCGTCGTGGTGGATGAGTTGCGGGTCGCGCTCGAGCGCGTTGACGACCTGGATCGCGCAATGCCGTGCCTGCGCCAGCGGGTTGATGACCACCTTGGGCTGGCCGTTGAACAGCATTTCCCAATGCTGCCTAGTGACGCGCTGGATCGTCTCCAGCTTCCAGTCCTTGGTCTCCAGGATCAATATGCCCCGGCGCGGGTGCATGACGACGAAATCCGGGTACGACTGCTTGGGCCCCACGGGCACGTCGTACCAGAGCAGGTAGTCGTCGTCGAGTTTGTGCTGCAGTCGCTCCGCGAGCCGCTTTTCGCCGCTGGTCATGCGTGACAGGCATGTACCCAGGGCGGGAATCAGTGTCGCCATTCCCCTCCCACTGTCGTCGACTTGTTACATCTTGTTAGTGGCTGCATGATGCACCAAATCGGCGTGGCATGCCAGCAAGGGCCGTGCGTACGGGCCTCACAGGACCTCCCGGCGCGGGCCTGGCCGGGCTGATCGGCATGGCGTCGCCATGCATGACAGTGATTGTGTATATCAATCATGATTTGCAATCTCTTAGTTATCATTTATGCATGCGCTTCCGTCACCATTCCAACGATCTCGCCAAGACGCTGGCATTCGGCGTCATCCATGTCGTGCTGGCCATCGTGATCGGCTGGCTGCTCACCGGCACCTTCGTGTTCGGCGCCATGCTCGCGCTGGTCGAGCCGGTCTGCAATACCGTGGTCAGCCACGGCATCGGCATGCTCATGCCCGGCGCGCACCGAAGCCGGCGCCAGGCACTGCGCAAGTCGGTCGTGGTCGGCGTGGCCCACTTCGTCGTGGCCGTCATGCTGGTGCGTCTCTTCACCGGCAGCTTCGTTTCCGCCTGGTTGTATGCCTTGATCGAGCCGGCGGCCAATGGCGTGGCGCACTACTTCTTCGAACGCTGGTGGCACCGCGGGCAAGCGCCTTTGGCGCCGAGCGCCAGCGCCGCTTGACGGGTTGGGCGGATCGCGGGCCGGCGGCCTCGGCCGGCGCAGCAGGCCGCCTTCAGCCGCTGCGCGGGTGGCGGCGCCTGTCGCGGTGGTAGGTCAGCGCCGCCTTGATACACAAGGCCAGCGCTTGCTTGTCGATGCGCTCGCCCGGCGCGAACACGATGGCGCGGTTGCCCTCGAACTGCAGTTCGTCCGGAAACAGGCTGCGAAAGGTGTCGACCAGCGTGGTGTTGCAGTTGAAATACACGGCGCAATGGCCGGGCTGCGATTTCGGGCAACCCAGCCGTATCGTGCTGCCGCTGCGCGATCGTGTCGTGAGGTAGGCGGGTTCACCCCACTTCAGGGTTTCCTCGATCTCGCCCACACCCTCGGTGGCGGCGGCCACCGAATGGATCAATGTGCGGATGGCCAGCAGCCGTTTGCGTGGCGCCGGCGGAAAAGCGTCGAACGCCGGAGCGACGGCATCGTCGGGGAGGGTCGCATGCATGGCGACCATGGTAGCGCCGCGGCGGCGGCAATGCCACGGCCGCAAGCGCCGGCGCCGATCAGGCGGCGCGCTTGGACAGTTTCTTCTTCGCGAGTTGCTTGTGGGCCGGCTTGCGCTTGCTGGTCACTTTTTTCGCGCCGGCCTGTGGCTTGGCGTCGGTTGCGGCCAGCGGCTGGCTCGTCGAAGCCGCTGCCGGGTTGTGTGGCGTCGGGCTGGCTGCGGGGGTCTGGGCCATGGATGCGGTGGAAAGGCCGGCGAACAACGCAGCTGCGATCAGGGTCCTGGAAATCAACATGGTGGGGCCTGTACAAACAAAACAAGGCGACAGTCGCTGGGGCTCGGACCGCAACAAGCGCCCCCGGTGTGTGCGGGGGCGAGCGATGGTAACGCCGCACTCTGCGGCGTGCCTGCCGCGCTTACACATTGCTGCGCTTTCGCAACGTTTGGGCCGTCGGCGGCAGTGGCAGTCGGTCGCGTGCCAGCGGCCGCGGCGCCGTGGTCAGTGCGCGCCTTCGCCGAAGCGTCCCGCCTGGAAGTCGCGCACCGCCTGGAAGATCTCTTCGTGCGTATTCATCACGAACGGGCCGTGTTGGGCGATCGGTTCGCGCAAGGGGCGCCCGGCGATCAGCAGCAGCCGCGCGTCTTCCTGCGTGGCCTCGAGCACGACGCCATCGGCGGCCGCGTCGTTCTTCAGGATCGCCATGCGTTGCGCGGGCACCGGTTGCGCGTCGATGCGCACGGCGCCGCGGTAGACATAGACGAAGGCGTTGTGGCCCGCGGGCAGCGGCTGCGCAAAACGTGTGCCCGCCGGCAGGTGCACGTCCAGGTACAGCGGTTCGGTGCCGTCGCGCGTCACCGCGCCCGCCACGCCGTGGCTGTCGCCGGCGATCACGGTCACGTCCACGCCTTCGGGCGTGCTCAGCCGGGGCAGTTCCGCGGCGCTGAAGTCGCGGTACCAGGGCGTGCGCATCTTGTCGCGCGCGGGCAGGTTCAGCCAGAGCTGGAAACCTTCCATCCGGCCTTCTTCCTGCTCGGGAATCTCCGAATGGATGACGCCGCGCCCGGCCGTCATCCACTGCACGCCGCCGTTCTCCAGCAGGCCTTCGTGGCCGGCGCTGTCGCGGTGGCGCATGCGCCCGGCGATCATGTAGCTGATGGTCTCGAAGCCGCGGTGCGGATGGTCGGGGAAACCGGCGATGTAGTCGTCGGCCTTGTCGCTGCCGAAGGCGTCGAGCATCAGGAACGGGTCGAGCCGGCGCTGCAGGTCCTGCGTCAACACCCGCGTGAGCTTGACGCCGGCGCCATCGGACGTGGCCTGGCCAGCGACGATGCGTTCGACCGGCCGCGGCCGGGTGACGGTGGTCGGCTTGTCGAGGGTCGTGGTGGACATGGTGCTTCGCTCCTGCATCGGGTGGACGGATGTTCGACGAATGGCCGGGCGCGTGAGCGCACGTCGTCGTCCGGTCAATGGTAGCCAGCGGCCACCGCGGCGGGAAGTCCCGCGGGTGCGATGCACCGTTCCGCCGATGGAACGATGGCTGCGGCCACGGACGGGCGCGCGCCGCGCGCGGCAGCGATGCTCTCAGGCCTGCAACAGCAGGGTTGCGTTCTCGGTGTAGCCGCGCCGCCGCAGCGAGGCGGCCAGCCAGCGATTGCCATACCACCCGCGCACCGCGGCAAGACCCAGATTCGCCAGCAACATGCCGATGACCAGGGCCTCGTCGTGGCGGGCCTGGACCAGCCCGGTCAACAGGCTGAAGGCGACCTCGACCGGCAGCAGAACCAGCACGTACGGTGCCCACATGTGGTGGGCCATGGCCCACAGGCTGCCGAAGATGCATGCGGGCCAGGAAAAGCCCTGCTTGACCGACGCGACGCCTTGGTGGGGGTTGAAATACAGGTGCTTCATCACGGCCTCCTGTGGTGGTTGGTCCTTGGCTCCATGATGCGCCGATCCGCCGCCGTGGAATCCCCTTTTTGGATGATGGACGCCGCGGGCATGGCTGCGCCGCGATCGGCGGATCGTTCGGCGCGGTGATCGATGGTATGGTGACTGTTCGGCCCGTCCTGCCCGTGGTGCCGATGGCACAGCAATGTCTGCGGTGCCTGCTGGCGGGCCGGCTCCACGGAGAATGCCATGCCCCTGTACATCATCGAGCGCAATTTCGCCGAGCAACTCGAACTCGACGCCGACGGCGTCGTTGCCATCTCGCGCATCAATGGCGATGTCGGCGTGAACTGGCTTTTCTCGTTTCTCAGTGCCGACAAGCGCAAGAGTTATTGCCTGTACGAAGCCAAGAACCCCGAGGCCATCCGCGAGGCGGCGCGCCGCGCCAATGTGCCGGCCGACGTGATCGTCGAGGTGACCCAGGCGTTCGGGTCCGACCCGCGCGTGCTCGCGGCCATGGCCGGCTGAGGGTGGCGCGGGCGCATAGTCAGGCGCCACTAGTCATTCCCAACTATTCCCCTGACGGGATTCGGTCCGTACAACACGGGGTGTGGATACGCGTTCACCCGGACGCGACACGAACCGGAGACTCATCATGTTGAATCCAGAACTCGTCCAGGAATTTTCTACCCAGCTGCGTGGGCGCGTGGTGCAACCGGGCGACACCGACTACGACGCCTCGCGCAAGGTCTACAACGCGATGATCGACCGCATGCCCGGCCTGATCGTCTATTGCCGCGACGTGGCCGACGTGATGCACAGCGTCAATTTCGCCCGCGAGCAGCAGTTGCTGCTGGCGGTGCGCGGCGGCGGCCACAACGGCGGCGGCCTGGGTGTGTGCGACGAAGGCCTGGTCATCGATCTGTCGAACCTGCATGGCATCCGTGTCGACGCGCAGCAACGCACCGTGCGTGTCGAAGGGGGTTGCCTGTGGCGCGATGTCGACCATGCCACGCACGCCTTCGGCATGGCCACCCCCAGCGGCATCATCGCCAGTACCGGCGTGGGTGGCCTGACGCTCGGCGGCGGCCTGGGCCACCTGACGCGCAAATGCGGCCTGTCGATCGACAACCTGCTGCAGGCCGACGTGGTGCTGGCCGACGGTCGCATGGTCACGGCCAGCGAGCGTGAGAACGCCGACCTGTTCTGGGCGCTGCGCGGCGGCGGCGGCAACTTCGGTGTCGTCACCTCGTTCCTGTTCCGGCTGCATCCGGTGGACACGGTGTTCGCCGGCCCGACCTTCTGGAAGCCTGAACAGATGGCCGAGGTGATGCGCTGGTACCGTGACTTCATCGTCGCGGCGCCGGATGACCTGAACGGCTTCTTCGCCACCATGACGGTGCCGCCCGGCCCGCCGTTCCCCGAGGAACTGCATGGCAAGCCGGTCTGCGCGGTGATGTGGTGCTACACCGGCGACCCGGCACAGGCCGATGCGGTGTTTGCACCGGTGCGCGACTTCGCCGCGCCGCTGATGCACGGCGTGCAGCAGATGCCGTTCACCGCGCTGCAGAGTGCGTTCGATGGCCTGTACCCGCCCGGCGAACAATGGTATTGGCGCGCCGACTTCGTCAACGAACTGAGCGATGCGGCGATCGCCGAGCACCAGCGTTTCGCGGCCACGTTGCCGACGCCGAAATCGACGATGCACCTGTATCCGATCGACGGCGCGGCGCATCGCGTGGGCAATGCCGACACCGCGTTCTCGTACCGCGATGCGCGATGGGCCGAGGTCATCGTCGGGGTCAGCCCCGACGCCGCGGACCGCGAGCGCATCTCGGACTGGACCAAGGCGTACTGGGAAGCGGTGCATCCGTATTCGGCCGGCGGTGCCTATGTCAACATGATGATGGACGAGGGCGACCAGCGGGTCCGCGCGTCGTACCGCGACAACCATGCGCGGCTGGTGGAGGTCAAGCGCAAGTACGATCCGGCCAATCTGTTCCGCGTGAACCAGAACATCGTGCCCTGAGCACAGCGAGACCGCCGGCGCGAGGGTCGTCAGCCGCCCAGAAGGCCCTCGCGGTTGGCAAATGCCGCCGCCTCCGTCCGGTTGGCGGTGTAGGTCTTCTCCAGGATGTTGCGCACGTGGTTGGCCACCGTGTTCGGGCTGATCGACAATACCTGGCCGATCTCGCGGTTGTTGCGCCCCATGGCGATCAGCCGGAGCACCCCGACTTCGCGTTCGGTCAGTCCGCAGGGATACGCCGGTCGCGGCGCTTCGATTTCCTGGGCCAAGGCGGTGATGCGCGGCGTCAACGCCTGCATGCCCAGCGCGGTGCTGTCGGCCAGCGCCGGCTCCAGCAGTTCGCGCGCGCGGGCGGCGTCGCCCTCATGCCCGCGTCGGTGCAGCATGCGGGCATAGTCGAGCCGGCTGTGCGCCAGCCAGACCCGCGCGCCGGTGTGCTGGTCCATGGCCAGTGCCGCCTCGAAGTGGGCCTGGGCCTGGTCCCACTGCTGTTGCACCGCGGCCAGGTTGCCGAGCAGCCGGTCGGCCGAGCCCAGGCAGGGGCCGCCGAAGTCCGACATCAGGTTGCTGCCGGCGTTTTCCGCCAGTAGCGGGTACAACAGCGCGGCGCGTTCCACATCGTGCAAGTAGACGCAGGTCTCGGCGGCGAAGAACATGATGGTCAGGGTGCTGGCGTCGCGCGCCGGCCGGGTGGCGGCTTGCCAGGGCAGGCTGTCGAATTGCGCCCGGCATTCGGCGCGCATGTCGAGTTCGGCGTACAGCAGCGCCAGGCCGGGTTGCCACTGCTGCGCCTCGGGGGTGGAGCGCACGAAGTGCTGCAGCATCGGCAGGGCCTCGCCCAGCCGGCCCTGTTCGCGGCGCAGGCAGAACATCTGCATGCCATACGCGCTCAGGGCCTGGTCCTGCGCCATGCGCCTGCCGCTGCGCAAGGCGTCGACGGCCCAGGTCTCGGCCTGCGCGAAGCGCCCCTCGTTGATCGCCAGCAAGGCTTCGGTATGCCGGCACAGGGTCAGCAGATAGGGCGAACGGGATTGTTCCGCCAGCCGCAGGCCCTGGGTCAATACCTGGCGCAGCGTGGCGATATCGCCGGCGTGTTCCAGGTCGGCCAGGTAATACGGAATCAGGTCGACGACCGGCACTCGGTGCCGGCCGGCTTCGACGATGCTCCAGGCCTCGCGCGCCGCCGCCAGGCGCTCGGTCAGCATCCGGGGCCAGTAGTTGGCCGACACGATGGATGCGAGTGCGATGAACAGGCCATGCGCGTCGCCCAGCGTGCGCGCCAGCGCGACGGCCTGCGTGTGGATGGCGACGGCCTCCTGCGAACGATCGCTGTACACGCAGGCCCGGCACAGCCGCGCCAGCAATTCGACCCGCAACGCGTCGTCGTGCCGGTGCAGTGCCAATGCCTCGGACAACAGCGCCACGGCCGGTTCGCCCGACTGGGCGGCCAGCATGGTGCTGCGTTCGAAGCCGACGGCGGCCCGCGCAAACCATTCGGTGTGGCCGCCGCCGCGGGCCAGAGCACAGGCCTGCGCAAACACGTCTCGCGCCGGCAGGCCCGAACCCGCCGACAACTCCACCTCGCCGAGTTGCAGCAGCAATCGGCAACGCAAGGCCGAATCGGCCGCCAGGTGTTTCTGCTGCACCTGCAACGCCAGCCGGTACTGGTTGCCGGCTTCCTCGAAGGCCAGTACCTGGTTGGCTTGCTCGGCCGAGCGCATCGCGTAGTCCAGCGCCTTGGCCGCGGCGGCGGCGGTGCCGGCCGCGCCGAAGTGGTAGGCCAGTTGCGGCAACACCATGTCGTCGGCCTGCGCGTGTTGCTGCTCGAGCAGTTCGCCGATGCGCAGATGCAGCCGGGCGCGTCGCAACGCCAGCATCTCGTCGTACAGGGTCTCGCGGATCAGCGCATGGCTGAACCGGAAGTGCTGCGACTTGGGCACCGGCTCGATCAGGTGGCTGGCCAGCGCCTCTTCGAGGGCCTGCAGCACCTCGTCCTCCGACTTGTCGGATTCGAGCCGGGCCAGGATGTCGGTGTCGAAACGCCGGCCGATACACGCCGCCTTGGCCAGCAGCCGCGCGCTGGTCGCCGACAGGCGGTTCAGCCGCTTGCCGATCACCTCGCGCACGCCGGTGGGCACCTGCAGCAAGGCCTGGGATTGGCCGCTGGACGCGCCGTGCTGCGCCAGCGGGCCGCTTTCCGCGATGAAGCGCAGCGTTTCTTCCAGAAACAGCGGGTGGCCCTCGGTGCGGGCGTGCAGGGCGCTGGCCAGATGCGCGTCGGCGGTGCCGCCGATGGTGGCGGCCATGAACGCTTCGGTCTCCTCGCCACTGAGGCCGCCCAGCTCGATGCGTCCGAACGACGGTGATCGGGCCAGTTCGGCCAGCGTATCGACCAGCGGATGCTGGCGCGAGAGTTCGGTGTCGCGGTAGGTGCCCAGCACCAGCAACGCACAGTCGTCGAGTTCGGAGGCCAGGAACGCGAGCAGCCGCAGCGAGGTCGCGTCGGCCCAGTGCAAGTCTTCGAACACCAGCAGCAGGGGCGCCCGTTGCGCTGCGCGGCGCAGGAAACCGACGACGGCGTCGAACAGCCGGAACCGCGACTGCGCGTTGTCCAGCGTGTCGGTATCGGGCGCGGGCACGGCGACATGGTCGGCCAGTTCCGGCACGATGCCGGCGATGTCGACCAGCGCGTTGCCGAAGGTGCGTGCCGGGTCGGTGTCGCCACTGCTGCGCAGGTAGCTGCGGATCAGCTGGCGCCAGGGCCAGTAGGGCGGTGCGCCGGGTTCCTCCAGGCAGCGGCCCCACAACACCGGCACGCCATCGGCTTCGGCCTGCGCCGCCAGTTGTTGCGCCAGCCGCGTCTTGCCGATGCCGCCCGAGCCGGCCAGCACAACCACCTGTCCGTTGCCGCCGCGGGCGGTTGTCAGCGCGGTCGTCAGTCCGGCCAGTTCCTGGCGCCGGCCGATGAACAGCGTGGTGGCGCGCGAGGTCCGGATGGCGGGTGTCGCCGCGTCCGCGGCGGGCGCCGGACGGGGGGTCGAGGGCGCCGAGCCCGAGGCGGTGCGTCGCACCGGCTCCGGCAGCGGGTCGGCGCCTTCGATGGCGATCGCATAGACCTGTACCGCTCGCGCGATGTTTTTCAGTTGTTGCGCGCCGAGGTCGACAAAGTCTGCGTCGACGCGGCCATGCACCAGGCCGTGCAGCGCGTCCGACACGGTGATGCCGCCCGCCGGTGCCAGCGTCTGCAGCCGCGCGGCCACGTTGACGCCGTCGCCATACACGGTGCCGTCGGCCTTCTCGATCACCTCACCCAGGTGCAGGCCGATGCGGAACAGCATGCGTGCGTCCGGCGTGTGTTCCAGCGCCGCCGCGTTGATGGCCTGCTGGATCGCCAGCGCGGCGGTCACCGCGCCGGTGGCGGTCTCGAACACCGCCAGCACCGAGTCGCCCGCCATGTCGATGACACGTCCCTGGTGGGTGCCGGCCTGCTCCTGGAACACGCCGCGTGCAGCGTCGAGCGCCGCGACGGTGGCCTGTTCGTCCTGCGCCATCAGGCGCGAATACGCCACCGCATCACCGGCGAGTATGGCCGCCAGCCGACGTTTCAAGTCACCTGCGCGCACGGTTGCATGGCCCTCGAGGCATGCGTGCATCATAGGCCGCGTCGAGTGCGTGCCCGGCAGGACTGCCCGAAGGCTTTGGCCCGTGGTGTTGCGGGCGGCGGTTACGGCCAGGTGCCGAAGCCCGGCAGTCGCAGCCGCGCGTCGTTGACGTCGACGCCGAATCCCAGGCCGAGCAGGTTGAATTCCAGCCCTTCCTCGCGGGCTATCGTCACGCCGGCCAGGCCGGCCAGCGAGACCTGCCAGCCGCTGCCGCTCGGGGCCTTGGCGAAGAAGGTGGTGACGCCCAGGTAGTCCTTGCCGATCGCGGTCGGTGGCAGGTCCAGTCCCAGTTCGGGCACCTGGCGCGCCACGTAGGCCACGAAGGTATTGCTGTTCGGCCCGGGCCACAGCCGGTATTGGTGGCCCCACGGGTATTGCGCCACCGCCGCCTCGATACGTTCGATCAGGGCCTGCGCCTGTGCTCCGCGGTGTTCGACCAGCAGATGGGGCTGGGCGCCGAACCAGTAGGCGTCCGGTGTGCGGGTGGTCGATGCGACGACGGCGTCGCCACCGCGGTAGGCACGCCAGCCGATCTTCTGGTAGGTGGTGTAGTGGTCGGCATCGGCGCGCTTGACCGCGATCCACGGGTGGATGCCGAACGCGCCGCGCCAGCGCACGGTGCGTGCGCCATAGACCTGCACCACGGCCTCGCGCTCCACGGCCGGGTCCGGGGCCTGGCCGGAGCTGTCGCGCCGGCTCTGGTGCCATGGCGTGCGGAGGTCGACCTCGCCGAACGCCATCACGCCGAACGGCCCCATCAGCAACACGGCCACCAGGCCCGCCAGCGCGACGGGCCAGCGGATCCAGCGCAGGCGCGCGGGTATGCTCACCGGTACGCCCTCCGGAGCGTGCGCCGCGGCAACGGCGGAGTGCCGCGGCGACGGCCCTGGTGTCGCGATGCAAGCGTGCAGCGCATGGCGTGCGGTTGGCTGGTGGCAGGCATGGTGCTTCGATTCTGGCACCGGTGCCGCGATCCCGGTGGCCGGGCAACAATAAACCGAGTGCCGCGGCGGGACAGGTCGTGGCCGGGACAAAGGGAACGGGACACATGGACATGAAGACCATCGGCATCGTTGCGCACAGCGCCGAGGGAGGCGCCTTGTGTTTCATCACCGCCTGCCGCGCCGGCCAGGAGTTGCTGGGCGCGCACATGCATCCCGAGATCGTCGTCAGCGCGGTGCCGCTGGCCTGGAGCATGCCGGGCTGGGAGTCGGGCGACCACGACGCGGTGGCGCGGCAGCTGCGCCGTGGTGTCGAGCAGGTCGCGCGCGCCGGGGCCGACTTCTACATCTGCCCGGACAACACCGCCCATATCGTGCTCGAGCAGGTGGCGCCGACCCTGCCGATCCCGGGGCTGCACATCGCCGACGGCGTGTGCGCGGCGATGCGCGACGGCGGCTGGACGACGGCGGCGCTTCTGGGCACACGCTGGACCATGACCGGGCCGGTCTACCCGGCGGCGCTGCGCCGCCATGGCCTGGACCTGCGCATTCCCGGGCCGGATCGCCGCGAACAGATCACCCACGCCATCCTGGACGAGTTGTGCCTGGGCCGGTTCGAGCCGGCGACGACCGAGTTGTTCCAGCGCAGCATCGCCGAACTGGCGCAGGACGGTGCCGACTGCGCCATCCTTGGCTGCACCGAGATCCCGCTCATCATCTCGAACGAAAACGCGGCCCTGCCGGTACTCGACACGACGCGCCTGCTCGCCCGGCGCGCGGTGGAACATGCCATCGGGCAGGTCGCGCTGGCGGCCAAGGACGGCTGGTTGCGCTGATGGCGCCGCCGCGCCTGCACCGCTCGCCGGCCGGCCGGTTCTGACGTCGATGGAGCCCGCCGCGTGATGCCCGTCAGGCCGTGAACCGAACCGGCGCTGTCAGCGCACGTAGTCCAGTGGCAACGCCGTCGTGTACTTGAGCTGCTCCATTGCAAACGACGAACTCACGTCGTGCAGGTCGGCGATCCGGATCAGGCGCTTGTATACGCCGTCGTAGGCGGCGATGTCGGGCACCACCACGCGCAGCAGGTAGTCGACCTCGCCGCTCATGCGGTAGAGCTCGACCACTTCCGGAATGTCCTTGACGCCCTTGGAGAAACGATCGAGCCAGGCCTGCGTGTGCTCACGGGTGCGCACCGACACGAAAACCGTGACGCCGACATTGAGTCGCTGCGCATCGCACAGTGCGACCTGCTTGCGGATCACGCCCGCATCGCGCAGCTTCTGGATCCGGCGCCAGCACGGCGTGGGCGACAGGTGCACGCGCGCCGCGATGTCGGCCAATGGCATGTCGGCATCGTGCTGCAGCAGTTCCAGGATGGTTCGGTCTTTGGTGTCCATGCATGCATTTTGCGTCATATGGCCACATTGAGGCACCTGCTTGCAGAGTATGACGATATCAAAGCCATATTTGGATGCATCTTGCGCGAGCAGCGAAGGACAATGAATCCCATGAAATCGCCCCGCACCATCTTCACCGAGCATCCCGCATCCGTCCACGAGAGTTATGGCCAGCACATGGTCGCTTCCTGGTCGTTCGCCTGGCGCATGCTGGTCGGCGCGCTGGCCTGTTTTGTCCATGGCCTGTTCCCGTTCCTGTGTGTAAGCAAGGGCAGCGCGACGATCCGCTCCTTGCACGAGCGCATGGTGACGAACCGCATCCGGCACGACAAGCGCGTGCCGGGCGGCTCCGTCGGCGCGTCCTGAGGGCCGGCTCGCTCAGGCCGTTGGCGCTGGCAGGACCTGCAGGCGGCGCAGCCGCGAGACCCAGATCACCGCGGCCTGCAGCACGAAGCCGGCCAGCGCCAGTACCAGGCAGGCGGCCTCGCCCCAGTGGGCGCCGACCAGGCCGCCGAGTGCCGCGCCCAGCGGGCGCACGCCCCAGCCACCGGTCAGGAAGATCGCCGAGACCCGCGCCAGCATCGCGTCCGGCGTGACGGTCTGGCGCAAGGTGGTCGAGGTGATGGTCCAGATGATCGGGCCGGCACCGAACAGGAAAAGCGCGCAGCCTGCCAGCACCCCCCAGGGCAGCACCAGCGTGAGCACCATGGTGGACTGGGCCAGCACGGATACGAAGGGCCCGAGCGCGATCGCATGGCCGAATGCCACCGCGCCCATGATGCGTCGGGCCACCAGCGAGCCGGCGACCATGCCTGCGCCATAGGCAGCGAGCGTGAAGCCGACGCCGCTGGCGTCCAGCCCGAGAAGGCGCATGGCATACGGCACATAGGCGGCCTGCAACACGAACCACGAGATGTTCCATACCACGCTGGTCGTGAAGATCGGGCGCAACAGGGGATGACTCCACACCAGCGCGGCGCCGTCGCGCAACTCCAGCATCACATGGCGCGGGGCGGCGCGCGGGCGTGCCGGCTCGCGCAGCCGCAGCAGCAACACCAGGGCAGCCGCCGACAAGGCCGCCGCCAGCACAAAGGCGGCCGAGGCGCCGGCCCATGCGACCAGCGACCCGGCCAGCGCCGGTCCGCCGGCAAACGCCACGCTGCGCGCCAGTTCCAGCCGCCCGTTGGCCTGTGCCAGTTGGTCGCGCGGCACCAGCGCCGGTGTCAGTGCCGGCGCCGTCACGCTGAAACCGACGGTGCCGATGGCACCCAGGCAGCCGAGCACGGCCAGCAGCGCGATCGAGACCTCGCCGGCGAGCACCACGGCCAGCAGGCCCAGGAAGGCCAGCAGGCGCAGCGTCTCGGACCACCACATCATGCGCAGCCGCGATGTGCGGTCGGCCCACAAGCCCAGCGGGATCGACAGCAGCAGGAACGGCAGGGTCTGCGCCGTGGCCAGCACGCCCACCTCGCCCGGGCCGGCGCCCAGCGCCAGTACGGCGACGATGGGCGTGGCGGCCAGGCTGAGTTGTTCGGCCGACTGCGCGGCCAGGTTCGACCAGGCCAGGCCGGTGAAGGACGACGGCAGTTTGGAGGACATGAGCGGGGCGGGGCGTCCGGGCCGGGTATGGGGGATGTCCGATCATGCCTTGTTCGCGACCTGCCGCTGGCCGTTTTCGGACCTGTGTCCGGCTTGACGCTGGGGGCGGGGCGCGCAACACTGGCCTGGCCCGCACATCCAAGGACCGATGGACCATTCATGGCCGATCCCTATCAGCTGCAACGTTTCGTCGATGCCCAGGCGCCGGTGTACCCGCAGGTGTGCGCCGAGCTGCGCGCCGGCGCCAAGTCCAGCCACTGGATGTGGTTCGTGTTTCCGCAGCTGCGCGAACTCGGCCGCAGCCCCACCGCACGCTGGTACGGGATCGGTTCGCTGGAAGAGGCGCGGGCGTATCTGCAGCATCCGGTGCTGGGCCCGCGCCTGCACGCATGCGTGCAGCTGTTGCTGGCCCACACGGGCCGCTCGGCATTGCAGATCCTGGGTTCGCCGGACGATCTCAAGCTGCGCTCGTCGTTGACCTTGTTCGCGCGCGCGGCGCCCGGCGATACGGTCTTCGCGCGGGCACTCGCGCAGTTCTACCGTGGCGCCGGCGATCGGCTGACGCTGGATCTGCTGGACGAGCCGCCGTCGCCGCGCGCGCACCTGTGATGCGGCGGCGATCGCGGGCATGGATGCATTTTTTTCGGCCCTCGATGCCGCGCGAGTTGGTCACTGGACGTTTCGCCAGTACACTGTGCCGCACATGCCGACAGAGCATCGGCAGCGTCAAAAGGCGCATCAGGGGGCCAGGAGGTGGTCGATCGGTACAGGGCCGGCGGCTGCACAGCCAATGATCGGCACAGCCGATGTTTCAATTGCCATGACGCGTTCGATACCCAGGCGGATGTTCTGCCTGGTGTTGTTGTCAAGTGGGTTTCCCGCCAGGCGCGCCTTGGCGCAGGCACAGCCTTCGCTGGAAATGGGGCTGCTGCCCAATCTTGGCGCGCGCACACTCGTGGCGCAGTACCGGCCGATGCGCGAATACCTCGAGCACAACCTGGGCCGCAGCGTGCAGTTGTCGACCGCCCCGCACTGGAGCGCCTTCCATCAACGTGTCCTGGCCTACGAATACGACCTGATGGTCACCGCCATCCATCTGGCCCGGCTGGCGCAGCTCGACCGCGACTACCGGCCGCTGGTGCAGATGATGCCCGACATCGAATGCCTGCTCGTGTGTGCCGCCGCGCGGCCGCTGGGCTCGGTGGCCGGCCTGCGCGGACGCACGCTGGTGCTGTCCAATCCGCAGTCGCTGGTTGCCGTGCGTGGCCTGCACTGGCTGGCCGAGCAGGGGCTCGAACGGGAGCGCGACTTCCGGTTGGCGCGCAGGAGCACGGACGACAGCGCCGCCAGCGCACTGGTGCGCGGTGATGCCATTGCCGCGCTGGTCAGCAGCGGCGAGTTCCTCGCCACGCCCGAGCCGCTGCGCATGCAACTGCAGGTCGTGAGCCGTTTCGCGCGTGTGCCGGGCTTCGTCGTCATGGCCAGCCCCCGGCTGGAGGCGCAGACGGCGCAGGCGGTCCGCACGGCCTTGCTGGCCTTCGATGGGCGCTCGGCGCAAGGCCAGAGCTTCTTCCGGCAGACCGGACTGCAAGGCATGCGCGCATTGCCCGACGGCCAGATGGAGGCCATGGATCCGCTCGTCGCCAGCACCCGTGCCCTGTTGCAGGAGGCGCCCTGATGAAACGCTTCGGGACACGTGGCTGGTCGTTGCGCCGCAAGCTCATCGTGGCCTGTGTGCTGGTGGAGTTGTTTGCGATGGCGCTCGTGCTGTTTGGCGGCACCCGGCTGATGCAGCGCACGCTCGAGGAGCAGGCCGCCGTGCAGTCGCACGAACTGATGAGCCTGCTCGACCAGGCGCTGGTCCAGCCCATCGTCGAGCGCGACTTCGTGGCGGTGCAACAGGTGCTCGATCAGGTTCTCAATCCGCAGGTCGTGCCGTACCTGGTCGTGTTCGACCATCGCGGGCACCCGGTGGCCCGTGCGGGCTGGGACGAGGACCAACCGCTGCCGCCGCGCGACACCGGCCCGGTCGACCTGGATCGTGCGGATCCCACCTTGCACCGGATGATGTCGGTGACGCTCGCCGGGCAGGAGCTCGCACGGGTGGAACTGGGCCTGTCCACGGTGCATCTGCGCCATGCGCGCGACGAGTTTCGCGCCACCGGCGTGTTCATTGCCGCGGTGGCCCTGGCCGCGTCGGTCGGACTGCTGGCGGCGATCGCTTATGCGCTGACACGCAATCTTGCCGTCGTGGCGGCCGCCAGCCGGGAGGTCGCGGCGGGCCGGTACAACGTACAGGTCCCGGTGCAGAGCCGCGACGAGGTCGGCCGCCTGGCTGCGAGTTTCAACAGCATGGCCGCCACCATCCGGCATCGCATGGTGGCGCTGAGGAAGAGCCAGCGCCAGCAGAAGCTGCACCTGGCCAACGCCCACGACGAGCGCGCGCGCCTGACGACGCTGCTCGGCGCGCTGCGCAGCGGCATCCTGTTCGTCGATGCGCAGCAACGCGTGCTCTATGCCAATGCCATGTTCAGCCAGATCTGGTCGCTCGGCCCGGTGGCCACCGGAACCGACGTGGCGCAGATCCTGCCGGCCCTGCGCCAGCAGGTGGGCGCCGGCAGCATGGCGATGGTCGACCGGCTGCTGGCGCCGCCGGACGAACCGCCGGCGGGTGACGGCGAGTTCGCACTGGCCGATGGCGAGATCACGCTGGCCGACGGCCGCCTGGTTTCGCAGCGCATGCACCCTGTCAGCGACGGCGCGCACGGCGGCGGGGGCTGCATCTGGCTGCACCAGGACATCACGCTCGATCGGCAGACGCAGCAGCGTGCGCGGCTGGCCCTGGTCGACCCGCTGACCGAACTGCTCAACCGCCGCGGCCTGTTCGAGTCGCTGCATGTCGTGCTCGGTCGGGCGCAGGAAAACGGCTCCAGCGTGGCGCTGGTCTTCATCGATCTGGACGACTTCAAGCATGCCAACGACCAGGTCGGACACTGGGGAGGCGACCAGATCCTGGTCATGGTTGCACGCACCTTGTCCAGCCTGTTGCTGCCGGATCAGCAGGTGGCGCGCATCGGCAGCGACGAGTTTGCCGTCATCGCGCCGTGCAGCGACGCCGAGCCGGTTGCTTCCCTGGCCGCGCGCATGGTGCAGTCGATATCGGCCTTGCGCTTCGATCCGGACGAGCACCGGATCCGGATCGGCTGCAGCATCGGCGTGGCCCTGTATCCGGCTGACGCCAGCAGCGCCGACCAACTCGTCGCCTGCGCGGACCGGGCCATGCACCAGGCAAAACTCGGCGGCAAGAACGGGTATTGCCTGTACCAGGACGACTCCGCGCATTCGCAGGCGGAGTTCGAGCGGGTGAGCTGGAACGGGCGTATCTACGGTGCCTTGCGCGATCATCGGCTGCAGCTGCATTTCCAGCCGGTGCATCGGGTGTCGGACCTGGGCATCGTCTACTACGAGGCGCTGGTGCGCATGGTCGACGAGGATGACGCGACCCAGCTGATCGGTCCCACGTCCTTCGTGCCGTATGCCGAGCGCAGCGGCAAGATCCGGGAGATCGACCGCTGGGTGTTCCAGGCCTGCATCGACAAGCTGGTGCAAAGCCCGCCTGCCGTTTGTATTGCGGCCAACCTGTCGGCGCGTTCGCTGGAAGATCCCGGTTTCGTCGACTTCCTGCGCGCGGCGCTGCAGCGCAGCGACGTCGACCCGCGGCGCCTGCACATCGAGCTGACCGAAACCGCGGCCATGGGCGACCTGATCGCGGCCCGGCCCATGATCGCGGCGCTGCGCAGTGTCGGATGCGCGGTGCACCTGGACGATTTCGGCAGCGGCTTCAGCTCCTTCGTGCACCTCAAGCTGCTGGAGGTCGACGGCATCAAGATCGACGGCAGCTTCATCCGCGATCTCACGTCCGACCCGAGCAACCAGCTGGTCGTGGCCTCGCTGGTCAAGATTGCGCGCAGCCTGAACAAGACGACGGTGGCCGAATGCGTCGAGGATGCCGAGACGCTGGAAGCCTTGCGCGAACTCGGCGTCGACCATGTCCAGGGCTTCCATCTCGGTCGCCCGGCACACATGCTGGCCGAACGCCCGCCGCGCGAGCGGCTCTCGGTCGTGACGCCGCTGCGCCGTGGTGCGGACGGCGCGCACAGCTGACGCCGTCGCCGCGGCTTCCCGCAACCGCGCGCGGACGGGCGGCCGCACGCTCGCACCGGAACGACCGGCCCGGCCGGACTACGTGGCCTGGCGCGACGGGTCGATCGACGCCAGCGCTGCGGCCAGGTCGGGATGCAGGTCGCGGGCGGGGATCATGGCCAGCCAGCCACTGCGTTGTGCGATCTCGCGGGGCTGGTGTGCCAGGCCGCAGATCACCAGCCGTACCTGGCTGTCGGCGCAGCGGCGCGACAGATCGAGCAGGGCGTCGATACCGGTGGAGTCGACATAGATCAGGTTCTTGAGGTCGAGCACCAGCGCCTGCCGCGGCAACTGCAGCGTGATGTCTTCCACCAGCTTGACGGCACCGAAGAACAATGCGCCATACAGCCGGTGCGCCTGCACACCGTCGCCGGCGCGCGCCAGTTCGCCGTGCTGGTGTTCGGTCAGGCGCTCGCAACGCGACAGGCTGGAGATGCGGTAGATGAAGGTGATGCAGGCCACGACCAGGCCGACCTCGACCGCCACCGTGAGGTCGAGCACCACCGTCAGCGTGAACACCGCCAGCAGCGTGACCCGGTAGGGCATGCGGAAGTTGCGCAGCTGCGCGAATTCCTTCCATTGCCCCATGTTCCAGGCCACGTACAGCAGGATCGCCGACAGGCAGGCCAGCGGGATGCTGCCGGCCAGGGGCGCGGCCACCAGCACGATGAGCAGCAGCGTGGCCGCATGCACGATGCCCGACACCGGCGAGGTCGCGCCGCTCTTGATGTTGGTGACGGTGCGCGCGATGGTGCCGGTGGCCGGCATGCCACCCAGGAAGGGCGTGACGAAGTTCGCGATGCCCTGGGCCATCAGTTCCTGGTTCGGGTCGTGCCGGTCGCGCGTGAAGTTGTCGGCGACCCGGGCGCACAGCAGCGATTCGATGGCGCCGAGCACGGCCAGCGTCGATGCCGGCACCAGCAGGAATCGCACCGTCGACCAGTCGAACGCGGGCAGCGCGAACTCCGGCAGGCTGGCCGGGATGCCGCCGAAGCGGCTTTCGATGGTCTCCACCGGCAGTGCGAGCAGGTAGGCCGACAGTGCCGCCAGCACCAGTGCGACGATGGTGCCCGGCAACAAGGCCAGGCGCGCCAGCAGGCCGGAGCCTTGGGCCCAGCCGACACGCATGCGTTCCCACGCCAGGATCAATGCCAGCGACAGACCCGCGACCAGCACGGCCATCGGGTTGACGCTGGAGGCGGCGCCCCACAAGGCCGTCACCATGCCGAACAGGTCTGCCGGGACCTTGTCCACCTGCAGGCCGAAGATGTCCTTGAGCTGCGAAAGGCCGATCAGTACCGCAATGCCGTTGGTGAACCCGATCACGACCGCCACCGGTATGAAGCGCACCAGCACACCGAGCCGGAACAGGCCGAGCAGGAACAGCATCACGCCCGACATCGCGGTGGCGATGATCAGGTTGGCCACGCCGTAACGTTCGACGATGCCGTAGACGATGACGATGAAGGCGCCGGCCGGCCCGCCGATCTGCACCCGGCTGCCGCCGAACAGCGAGATCAGGAAACCGGCCACGATGGCGGTGAACAGGCCGGCTTCGGGTTTGAGGCCGCTGGCGATGGCAAAGGCCATGGCCAGTGGC
>CAXBDR010000053.1:0-21362 GCA_963974265.1 uncultured Rhodoferax sp. | reverse complement strand
AGCCATTGGTGTCCGACCCCAGCGTCAGCGGCACCTGCCCCGCGGCGATGGCGGCGCCCGAGCCGCCCGACGAACCGCCGGCGATGCGCGCCGTATCGTGCGGGTTGCGCGTCGCGCCGTAGTAGGTGTTCTCGGTGGTGAAGCCGTAGGCGTATTCGTCCATGTTGAGCGCACCGAGCAACACGGCGCCGGCCGCGCGCAAGCGCTGCACCAGCACCGCGTCGTCGGCGGCGGGCGGCAGGCCCTGATTAACCTTGGAGCCAGCCAGCGTGGTCAGGCCCTCGATATCGAACAGGTTCTTCACCGCATACGGCAGGCCCGCCAGCGGCGGCAAGGACTCGCCACGCGCGCGCCGCGTATCCACCGCGGCCGCCTCGGAGCGCGCCCGCTCCAGCGGGCGGTCGGTGAACGCATGGATCCGCGCATCGGTTGCCTCGATGCGCGCGATCGCGGCCTCGCAGGCCTCGGCGGCCGACACCGTGCCACCGGCGATGGCTTCGAGCAGTTGCGTGCTGTCCATCATGTGCCGTCCGCCTCGGGAAACGGTGCCGGACGATACAGTTCGGCGGGCTCATCTTCGGGCGACAGCTCGGCCGACGCGAGCAGACGCGCCATGGCGGCGGTACGCCCCAGATGTTCGGCCACCGCCTGTGCCCGCGCCGCGTCCAGCGGCAGGTCGACGGCCTTCGCCGCGGCCTGGACATACGCCAATACTTCCTGCTCCTGCATTCAGTGCCCCTTGTATGGTTGGGTGAGCGCTGCCGGCGCGATCTGCCGGCCCACGAGGCCGCCCACGGCCAGCAGCGCCAGCACGTACGGCAGCATGATCAACAAGGCGTTTGGCACGTCGACTCCCATCGCCGGCAACTGGAACTGCAGCGCGGTCGCACCGCCGAACAGGCAGCAGGCCAGCAGGGTGCGGCCCAGCCGCCAGTTGCCGAAGATCACCGCGGCGATCGCCAGGTAGCCGGCACCGCTGGTCATGCCTTCGGTGAAGGTATGGATGTCGCCGATCGACAGGAAGCAACCAGCCAGCGCCGACATGAAACCGGCGAACAGCACCGCGCCGTAGCGGATGCGGTTGACCGGCAGCCCGGAATTCGCAGCTGCCAGCGGTGCAACGCCGACGGCATGGATGGCCAGGCCGACCGCGGTGGCACGCAAGGTCCAGGACACGGCGACGATCAGCACGATTGCCGCATAAAGCAGCCAGGTCTGGTGGAACACATGTTCACCCAGCAGCGGAATGTCGGCCAGACCGGGCGGCGCCCATTTGTCCAGGCCCGGTATCTCGGCGCGCGAGCGGCTGCCGAACAAGGCGCGATAACCCAGCGTGGTCGCGCCCAGCACCAGGATGTTGATGCCGATGCCGGTGACGATCTGGTTCGCACGCAACGTGATGCTGAGAAAGGCCTGCAACCATGCCACCGGCAACACGCACAACACACCCAGCATCAGCCCCACCGCGGGCGAGCCGGTGGCCCACGAGCCCACGGCGCCTGCAAACGCCCCGGTGAGCATCATGCCCTCCACGCTCATGTTGAGCACGCCGGCGCGTTCGCTGACGAGTTCGCCGGTGGCTGCCAGCAGCAGCGGCGCTGCCAGGCGGATGGTGGAGCCGACGAACACGGCGGCCAGTTCGGGGTCGATCATGCGGTACGCCCTTCCATGCGCTGGATGCCGAGCGCAGCGCCCGCCAGCGTGACGATGATCAGGCCCTGGATCACGACCACCAACGCGGTCGGGACCTGGGCCACCATCTCCATGTAGATGCCGCCCGAACGCAGAAACCCGAACAGCAGCGCACCGGCGATCACGCCAGTCACCGAACCGCGCGCGAGCAGGCCCACGACCAGACCATCGAAGCCGTAACCGGACGAGAACCCCGCCTTGAGCGTGTATTGCTCGCCCTGCAACATGCAGGCACCGGCCAGCCCGCCGAGCGCGCCGGCCGCGCACAACACACCGATGTTCAGCCGGTCGATCGCCATGCCGGCGCGCCGTGCCGCGCGCGTGTTCAGGCCGGCCGCGCGCAACTTCAGGCCCAGCACCGTCCAGCCAAGCACCACCGCCACAGCCACAGCAAGAACCATCCCGATCGGCAAACCCGCGTGCAGCGGCACCGACGCGTCCCCCATCAGCAGCGGCAGTTGCGTGGACGCGGGAATCTCCAGCGACTCCGGCAACGTGGCCGAGGTCGTCATCGGGCGGCGCAGCAGGTTCTCGGACTGCACGCTGCCGTAGACCAGCCAGACTGCGATGAAGGACAGCAACAGCGTCGCGATCACCTCGTTGGTCCCGACCTTGACCTTGAGCACACCCGCGATGCCGCCCCAGAGCGCGCCGGCCAGGCAGGCCCCGAGCATCGGCACGATGAACGACAGGCCGAACGGCAGACCGGACACGGTCGGCCACAGGCACAAGGCAGTGGCCGCGATGCCGCCCACCGCAATCTGCCCTTCGCCGCCGACATTGGTCAGATTGGCGCGCTCGGCCAGCACGAAGCCCAGGCCCACCAGCATCAGCACCAGCGCGCGATTGATCGAGGCGGCCAGCGCATACGGCGAACCCCAGGCACCGTCGGCGAAAGCGGCGAGCGCCTCGGCCACCGGCACCCCCATCAGCATCACCATGCCGGTGCCCGCCGCCAGCGCACCGGCCACCGCGGCCAGGGAAATCCATACGGCGGGACCGGGTCGCACCATGCGCCATGCCCGAGCTGCATTCATGACAAGTCCTCCGCCTTGCGGGTTACGCGGCCATGCTCCGCGGATCGACCGGGTCGCCGTTTCATGCCACCTGCTCCGCGTGTCCCGCCATCCACGCGCCGATGCGTGGCCGCTCGGAAGGGTCGGCGCGGCAACTGCCCATGATGCGGCCCCGGTACAACACGACGACGCGGTGCGCGACCGACAGCAACTCGTCGAGCTCGGACGAGATCAGCAGCACCCCGACGCCGCGTCGCGCGGCGGCGCGGATATGGTTGTAGATGGCTTCGACAGCACCCACGTCCAGGCCTCGCGTGGGCTGCGCCGCGACCAAGAAACGCAGCGGCTCGAGCGTGAGTTCGCGCGCCAGCACCGCCTTTTGCTGGTTGCCACCCGACAGGCCACCGAAGGCGACCTCCGGGCTGGCGGCGCGCACGTCGAAGCGCGCCATCAGCTCGCGTGCCGCAGCCGTCATGGCTGCGCGGTCGAGCAGGCCGAAGCGGCGAAACCGGTGCAGCCGATCGAGCATCATGTTCTCGGCCACGCTCATGCCGGTCACGCAGGCCAGCGCATGGCGGTCTTCCGGCACCACGCCACATCCGGCGGCGGTCAGCACGCGCGGGGGCTGCCCGCTCATCTCCCGGCCATCGAGGAAGAACCGGCCGTCCGTCGGCGCCAGCATGCCCGACAACACGGCGCCGAGTTCGCTCTGCCCGTTGCCTTCCACGCCGGCCACCGCCACGATCTCCCCGGGCGCGACCATCAGCGTGAAGGTGTCGAGCCGCAACACACCGTCGGCATCGCGCACGCTGAGACCGTCGGCCATCAGTGTGGCCGCACCCGCCCCGACACCCGCATCCGGGGCCGGCGCCTGCGGGAAGGTCCCCCCGCCGTCGGACGGTGAGGCCAGCTCGCGCTGGATCATCGCGTGCACCAGCATGTCGATGTCCTGCGCCGGAGCGTCCGAGCGCGCCGCGACCGCGCCCCCGCGCAGCACCGTGGCGCGGCGGGCCACCTGTCGTATCTCGGCCAGCTTGTGCGTGACCAGCACGACGGCACAGCCCTGCTCGGCCACCCGCCGGCACACCGCCAGCAATGCCGCGATCTCCTCGGGCAACAACACCGCTGTGGGTTCGTCGAGCACCAGCAGGCGCGGCTCCCGCACCAGGCACTTGACGATCTCCACGCGCTGGCGCTCACCCACCGACAGGTCCTGTATGCGCGCCCATGGGTCCAGCGCCAGTCCGTAGCGCTGGTGCATGGTATCGATCTTGGCGGCCCAGGCCTTGCGGTCGAGCACGCCATGGACCTGCCCGAGCAACAGGTTGTCGACCACGCGCAGGTCGGGCACCAGGCTGAAATGCTGGTGCACCATCGCAATGCCATGCGCCAGCGCTTCTGCCGGCGCGCGCGGCCGCCAGGGCTGTCCGTCGAACACCATGTCGCCGGCGTCCGGCGCATGCACGCCGAACACCAGGTTGCACAAGGTGGACTTGCCGGCGCCGTTTTCACCGAGCAGGCAATGGATCTCGCCCTGGTGCAGGTCGAGCGTGACATCCTGCAGCGCCTGCAACGAACCGAAGCGCTTGGACAGGCCTTCGATACGTAGCAGAGGCGCGGCCCCTGACAGCGGCGCCGACGCTGCGGCGCCGATGCCGGACCCAGGCTGAGGCATGTCGCGCATCATGATTCAGCCTTCGAGCACCTTGATCTTGCCGCTCTGGATCTCCTTCTTGATGTCCTCGAGCTTCTTCTTGACCTCGGGCGAAGCACCGCAGACGACCATGTCGGATGCCTGCGCACCCATGGCAAGCCCGAACGGCTTGTAGCCGGGTTTCCAGCTGCCCTTGACCGCCTCGTCGATCGCGTATTGCACCTGGTAGCCTACGCCGGTGATGCTGTAGGCCGGATACAGCGGGTCACTGCCGCAGCGGTCGGTATAGCTGCCAATGATCTTCGTGCCCTTTTCCTTTGCCGCCTGCTCCATGCCGCGCAGGCCCAGGTTCAGGATGTGGTAGTGCACGTCCGCGCCTTGCGCGATGGCGGCCAGCGTCGCCTCCTTGGACTTGGCAACGTTGTCGAAGTCTCCGGTGTAGTTCTCGAAGTACTTGATGGCCGGATTGACGTACTTCGCACCATTGCCGAACTCCTTGCCGGCATTCACGATGGACGGTATCTCCATGCCACCGACGTAGCTCACCGCGCCTGTCTTGGAAATCATCGCGGCCGCCGCGCCGGCGACGAAGGCGATCTCGGCCTGCTTCACGTCGTAACCCGCCACGTTGGCCATGTCCTCGGCCTTGTTGCCGCCGACGATGGAAAAGCGGGTCTTGGGAAACCGCTTGGCAACCTTCATCACGGCCGCCTGCGTCTGGCCGCCCACGCCGATCACCAGCGTGTTCCGGCTGGCCAGGTTGGTCAGGGCCTGCTCCATGTCGGCGTAGTTGATGTTCTCGATCATCTGCACCTTGATCTTGGCGCCATGGGCCTTCTGCGCGGCGACCAGGCCGTCGTAGCCGGACTCCATCCAGCCCTTGTCCGACTTGGAGCCCGGAATCAGGATGCCGACGGTCAGCGGGTCTGCCGCCTGCACCTGTGGTGCCAGTACAGCCGCACTCAGGGCCAGCACGGCGCCGACGCCGGCCAGCGTGAATGTACGGCGGGAGGGAATGGTATCGGTCATGGCATGCCTTTCGCTTAGGGTTGGGAGCAAGTAAGAGACTGATTACTTATTGCCATGCGATGCAATATCAGTGCCAGTGCCGGGACCGCCATTTCGCCCTCCAAGGGTGCGCCGGGCTGATCCATGCACCAGCCTGCAGCAACGCATGCCCATCGACCGCACACGAACGGAGTCCGCATGAAACGCCATCCCTACCTGCCCGATCCCCGCCCCGCCGGTGCCCTTGGCCTGGGACACCACTACTATTGGCGGGCAAGACCCGACGAAGTCGACATGTCCATCGCGCCGCCGGCACCGGTACGCGCACACATCGCCGCCGCTCCGCAGAACCTGGTGCTGGATCTGCGACGCACGGCCATCGTCGTCATTGACATGCAGAACGACTTCTGCACCCAGGATGGCTGGGTCGACTCGCTGGGCGCCGACTACGCAGCAGACCGGGCAGCGATCACGCCGCTGCAATCGCTGCTGCCGGCACTGCGCACGGCCGGCGTGCCGGTGATCTGGGTGAACTGGGGCAACCGGCCCGACCTGGCCAACATGCCTCCCAACCAGATCCACCTGTACGACAACGGCGGCCAGGGAACCGGCCTGGGTTATCCGCTGCCCAGCGGCAAGGGCAAGGTACTGGAGAAGGATTCCTGGGCCGCGGCCATCGTCGATGAACTCGCACCGGTTGCCGGCGACATCCTGGTCGACAAATACCGTATCAGCGGTTTCTGGGACACGCCGCTGGACAGCATCCTGAAGAACCTGGGAATCAAGAGCATCCTGTTCGCCGGTTGCAATACCGACCAGTGCGTGCTGCACACCCTGACTGACGCCAACTTCCTGGGCTACGGCTGCGTCATGCTGGACGACTGCTGCGCGACGAACTCGCCGGCGTTCTGCACTGAGGCCACGATCTGGAACGTGAAGAAGTGCTTCGGCTTCGTGACCGGCTCGCAGCAGGTGCTCGCAGCGCTGCCCGGCGCATGAACGCGGCATCATGCGGCAACGGGGCCTTCGTGCCCGGTCCGTTGTGCGAGCGCGCGCCTGCCGGCCAGGGCGTTCTGGACGGCGTGCGGCTCGCTGTGAAAGATCTGATCGACGTGGCCGGTGTCGTGACGGGCGGTGGCAATCCCGATTGGCAGGCCAGTCACGGCGCGGCGACCCAGGACGCTGCCAGCGTTGCCGCGCTGCGTGCGGCCGGTGCCCGTGTCGTGGGAAAAACCGTCACCGACGAGCTGGCGTTCAGCCTCGAAGGCGATAACGCGTTCCATGGCACGCCACGCCATCCGGTCGACGCCGAGCACCTGCCCGGTGGATCGTCCAGCGGCTCGGCTGTTGCCGTGGCCTGTGGCGAAGCCGACCTCGCCCTGGGAACCGACACCGGTGGCTCGGTGCGGGTGCCCGCGGCGTTCTGCGGCGTTGCGGCGATGCGCCCGACCCATGGCCGTGTGCCGCTGACCGGTGTATTGCCGTTCGCGCCAAGCTACGACACGGTGGGCTGGTTCGCGCGCGATGCCAGCCTGCTGCACGACGCCGGCCAGGTCCTGCTGCGCGGCGACGGGCGCGGCGGGTCGGCGCCGCTGCGCCTGTGCATCGCAGCCGATGCCATCGCGCTGGCCGATCCACCGGTGCGCGAGGCCTTGCTGGCCTGGGCCACACAGTACGGCATCACGACCACGCGCCAGGCCTTCGACGGCGACTGGCGGACCTGGCTGGACGCGTATGCCACGCTGCAAGGCATCGAGATCGCGCAACAGCTGGGTCCGTGGATCCGTGCACAGCAACCGGTGTTCGGCCCGTCGATCGCGAAGCGGTTCGCGCACGCGCTGGCGCTGGACCCGGCAAGCCATGCCCCATGGCAATCCTGGCGCTCGCAGGCTGCATCGCGCTTGATCGAACGGTTGGCAGGCGAGGCATGGCTGCTGCCGGCCGCCCCTACCCTGGCGCTGCACCGGCTCGCCGGCGAGTCGCAACGCGCCGCCTTCTATGCCCGCGCGCTGGCGATGGGCGCGCTCGCCAGTCATGCCGGACTGCCGCAACTGGTCATGCCACTGGCACAGGCTGGCACCATGCCGGTGGGCGTATCCTTCATCGCCGCACCCGGACAGGACGAACGCCTGCTGGACCTGGCCCTCGCCCTGGAAGCACAAGGGAGTTTCGATTGACATCCGCATCACCCTCGCGCAGGACCAGGGCAATGGCCGACACCCCGGTGCGACGCGACCCGGTGCGTACCCGGGCCCGCCTGCTGGACGCCGCAGTGGCCGAGTTCTCGGAGCATGGCTTCAGCGGAGCACGCACCGACCGCATCGCCCGGCGCGCGGGCACCAATATCCGCATGCTCTATCACTACTTCGGCAGCAAGGACGACCTCTATGTCGCGGTGCTGGAGGTGGTGCTGTCCGACCTGCGCCACGACGAGTTGCAACTCGACCCCAACGCATTGCCGCCGCTCGAAGGCCTGCTGCGCATCTTCGACTTCGTCGACGGCCACTTCGCCGCGCACCCGCGGCTGCGCAAGCTGCTGGCCTTCGAGAACCTGAACGAGGCGCGGCACCTGGCGCATTCGACGCGGATTCCGCAGATGTCCTCGCCGGTGCTGAGCCTGATCCGCAAGCTGCTCGCGCGCGGCGTGGCCATCGGCGAACTGCGCGCGGGCGTGGACGCGCTGCACCTGTACGTGGCCATGGTCAGCCTGGCCTACTATGGCCGCGCCCACGCGTTCACGCTGTCGCGCATCTTCGGCAAGGACCTGCACAAACCGGCGTGGCAGAAGGCGCATCTGAATCTCACGCGGCAGATGGTGGCGGCGTTCCTGGCGCCGGCGCAGACGTGACGATGCGCGTGTCGGATGCGGCGGAGCCAGTCATCGGCGCACCTCGCGCTGGAAGATCTCCAGGCTGCGCTTCTTGGTCGCGATGAAGCTCGCCTCGGACAAGGTCTCGACGGTGCGCGGCCGCGCGTCGCCATACGGCAGGATCTCGGCGACCCGCGTCGGGCGCTTGGTCAGCAGCAGCACCTGGTCGGCCAGGTACACCGCCTCCTCGAGATCGTGCGACACCAGCAGCATCGTGGTTCCGGTCTGGATGAACACCTCCTGCAGCTTCTCGCGGATGAACAGCGTCATCTCGAAGTCCAGCGCTGAGAACGGCTCGTCGAGGAACAACACCTCCGGGTTGTTCGCCAGCGCGCGCATGATGGACGCCGTCTGCTGCTGGCCGCCCGACAACTCGTACGGGTATCGGCTCAGGTCGAACTTGACGTCGAACGAGGCTACCAGTTCGGCCATGCGGCGGTCCACCTCGGCCTTGCTGCGGCCCTCGAGCTTGAGCGGGTAGGCAATGTTGTCGATGGTGCGCATCCACGGGAACATTGCCTCGCGGTAGTTCTGGAACACGTAGCCGATCTTGGTGTCCTTCAGGCTCTTGCCGTCGAACAGGATCTCGCCGCCATCGATCGGCACCAGGCCCGCGATCATGTTGATCAGCGTGCTTTTGCCGCAGCCGTTGGGGCCGAACACCGATACGATCTTGTGCTTTGGTATGTCCAGGTCGAAGTTCTCGTACAGCGGCCAGCCGGCGAAGAACTTGGTCAGGCCGCGAATGGTGATGTGGGTGCCGGCCGGACCGGGCACGAACACCGGCGCCGGCACGTCGGCGAAAACGGGTGCATTCAGTACTTCGCTCATCGTCCGCTCCAGTGCACGATCTTGCGTTCCAGCAGCAGGAACAGGATGTTGAGGGCGTATCCCAGGGCCCCTGCCGCGAGGATGGACGCGTACATGTCGCGCACGTTCATGACCTGCTGGGAGTTGATGATGCGATTGCCCAGGCCGCTGTCGGCACCGATGAACATCTCCGCCACGATCACGATCACCAGCGCCATCGACACGGCCGAGCGCAGGCCGACGAAACTCGGCTGCAGGCTCTCCCATACCAGCACGTCCCGAAAGATCCGCCAGCGCGAGGCGCCCATGACCCGCGCCGCCATCACCCGCTGCTTGCGCGCGTTGATGACACCATAGGCACTGTTGAACACGACGATCAGCAGCGCGCCGAAGGCGGCGATCGCGACCTTGTTGATGTCGGACACACCGAAGATCATCAGGAACAGCGGGATCAGCGCCGACGATGGCGTGGAGCGGAAGAAGTCGATCAGGAACTCCACGCTGCGGTAGGCCTTCTCGTTGCTGCCCAGCAGCACACCCAGCGGCATGCCGACGGCGGCGGCGATCAGGAAGGCCTGCAATGTGCGCCACACGGTGACGGCAAAGTCCTTGAGCAGCGGCCCGCCGGCCAGGCCCTGCACCAGCGCGCCCATCGCGTCCAGCGGCGGCGGCAGCAGCAAGGCCTTGATGAAGCCGGTGCGCACCGCAAGGTCCCACAGGATGAACAGCACCAGCGGACCAATGCAAGGCAGGAAACGCTCCCACGGCGAGGTCTTCGCCGGCGCCGCCGGCGCATGGGCGGACGGCGGCACCCACGGCGTGCCCTTGGCAGGCGCGGCGGCCGCCGAAGCGGCCGGAGCGTCGCGCACGGCCTTCAACGATGAAACGGTGGCCATGCGCGTCACGCCTTGAACAACATGGTGTCGACCATCAGGCGCGAACTGAAGACGCCCTTCTCGCTGAACAGGTCGAAGAACTTCTGGAAATGCGCCACGTCCGCCGGCGTGAATTCGTTGTGCATGGTGTATGCGGCCAGCGGCACCTCAGCCGTCAGCGCGCCCTCGATCGGCGTGTAGCCCTTGAGGAACTGGCGCGCCTCGCTCGACTTGCTGCGCACGTAGGCCACGCCCTTGCCGTACGCGGCAATGAATTTTTTCGCCTCCTCGGGGTGTTTCTTGATGAAGGCCGACGTCAGCGAGGCCGAGCCGCCGAACCATGGCGCCATCGGGTCGCCCAGCACGTAACGTGCGATGACGCCGGTCTCGAGCGTGCGGGTGGTGCCATTGAGCCGGCCGATGGTGCCGGTGGGCTCCAGCGTGTAGCAGCCGTCGAGCTGGCCGGCGGCCAGCGCGGCCACATGCTGGCCGATCGGCAGTTCAACCACCGTGGCACCGGTGGCGCCACCGCGCTCGAGCACCGTCTTGGCCAGCGTCACGTTCTGGATGCCGGGTCCGCTGCCGATGCGCTTGCCCTTGAGGTCGGCAATCGTCTTGGCTGTGCTGCTGGCGGGAACGATGACCACGTCCAGCACATTCCTGGCATTGCTGGGGTTGGAGCAGAAGATCTTGAAGGTTCCGGGCGCGGCGATCTCGCCGATGGCGATGTTGGCCGATCCGGTGCCATTGGCGCTGCCGTCGCAACGGTCGGACAACATGGCCTCCATGATCTGCTGCGCGCCGGCGAACTTGAGCACCTCGACCTGCAGGCCGGCCTCCTTGAAATAACCCAGCTCGACCGCCGAATAGAACGGCAGGCCCGCGGCGATCGGCCAGTAGCCGACGCGGATCTTGGGACCGGACTGCGCGCGCACGATCGCGGGCGCACCGAGCAAGCCCAGTGCGGCACCGGCGGCGCCGGCCCGCAGCAGGGCACGCCGCGATCCGGTCAGGTTGCGGGAGGAGGAAGGGGTCGTGGGTTTCATGAAGATCTCCTGGTAGGGGGTAAACAAAGGGCTGCGGGTGAACGGGAAAATCCGATCCGGACTCAGCCGGCGTTGGCGTCGACAAAGGCGCGCCAACCGCCGAACGCGGTGATGTCGCGGGCGCCCTGTACGGCCAGGGGTTCGCACAGGAAGCCCTGTACCAGGCTGCCGTCCGCCAGTTCCAGCGTGCCGATGCACAGCGGCGCGGGCACCAGCGTGACGAACTCCCCGAATTGCGCCAGCGGCATGTCCCAGACCTCGACCGCGATCGCCGCGCCGGCGGGGTCATCGACGCGCTGCAGGCCAGGCTTGGGTGGCGTCGTGCCCGCCAGCGCGTAGAGCCGGTAACGCGGCGCGGTACGGGTTTGCTGCACGCATTGCCCGCCACGCGCGGTCAGCTGGTGGTTCAACGGCATGCCCGACAAATGGGCGCCCACCACGGCAATGCGGGCGCGCGGGGCTGCAGGACGCAGGCCGGGCACGGGCTGCGGCGGCGACAACGGCCGATCCGTGTTGCCCTGCGCCAGGCCGCTCGCCTGGTGGTAACGCTGCGCCAGCTCCGCGAGTTGCCAGTCGCTGCCGCAAGGGCCGATCAGCGTCACGCCAAAAGGCAGACCGTCGGGGCGGATCGTGCTGGGTACCGCGATCGCGGCATAGTCGAGCAGATTGACGAAGTTGGTGTATTCGCCCAGGTTGCGATTCATGCTGGCCGAGCGCACGCAAGCGGGTCTGGGCCTCGCACAGATCGGCCGCACTGTAGCCTTGTCCGCGCCGGATGATGCTGCGCACCGGTTCGACGACATCGGCGGCCCGCGCGTCGAAGAACGTGCGGATGGCGGCATAACGTTCCGCCACCAGTGCACTGTCGTACAACAACGCGGCGGCTTCGGCCAGCGGCGCAAAGTCGATGGCGACCGGCGTGCCGCCCAGCGATCGCAGTCGCGACACGGCAGTGGCAAACGCGGCCTCGGCCATGGCATCGCCATAAAACTGCGGCTTTGCAGGCACGCCGAACCGCAAGGCGGCGGGCAACGGCTCCGCAGCGAGCGTGAGCGCACGCGCATACGGATCGGCCGGATCAAGGCCCACCGCCGCCTGCAACACCCGCGCCGCCACGGGCACGTCGGTCGCGAAGATCGAGACACAGTCGACGCTTTGCGCCGCCGGAACCACGCCGCTGGTGCTGATCAAGCCCTTGCTCGGCTTGAGTCCGACGATGTTGTTGAGACCGGCCGGCACCCGACCCGAACCCGCGGTGTCGGTGCCCAGCGCGAAATCGACCTGCCCGGTGGCCACCACATAGGCCGAACCGGAACTGGAGCCGCCGGACACATAACGCGCATCGAATGCGTTGGGCACCGGCCCATAGGGAGAACGCGAGCCATTGAGACCACATGCGAATTGGTCGAGGTTGGTCTTGCCGACCAGCGTTGCACCGGCATCGAGCAGGCGCTGCACCACTTTGGCATGCGCCGTCGGCTGGTAAGCGAAGGCTGGACAGGCCGCGGTCGTCGGCTGGCCGGCCACGTCCATGTTGTCCTTGACGGCAAATCGCAGGCCGGCGAGCGGCCCGGTGGCATTGCCGCGCAAGGGCTCGTCCAGGCGCAGGATCCAGGCGTTGTCGGCCGGATGGACATTGCCGGCTCCGGCATCGACGATTTGCGCATCTGCGCCGAGTATTGTGTGCACCATTCGTAAGCATCCCATCTTGTATCCAAGAAGGAATGCAAAGACTATGCCAGACCAAGATGCAAAGCCAGGAACGATTTGCGCATCCAATATCCGGCATCCGGCATCCGGCTTGGCCGGCAGCCCGGCCGGCCCGGGCAGGTCAACGTGGCGCAGAGGTGTATGCGTCGTCGCCCGCACCCGAGCACCGCCGCCAGCTCGACGGCGATCGCGTCATCGGCTGCGGCTGCGGCCGCGTTGCGGGTCGCCAGGCTGGCGCAACGCGCGAACCCCTACCTTCTGGCCGATGGCGGCACGCCGCACGATCCCGATACGGAACCAAGCCGCAAATACCAGCCGCCGCCGTCCGCGTGCGGCTCTGCTGCGCGACCTACCAGGCGACGACGAAGTCGCTGACCTGTCCCGCGATCCACACGTCACGGGCGGCGTCGGCACTCAGGCAATCGCCGCGCCGGGCGTGATCGTATTGGCACAGCAATGCGGAGCGTGCCGGCGAACCGGTGACGTTGAATCCGCGTTCGCCAGCCGGCGGCACCACCGGGCTCAAGGCGAGCCAGCCGCCGGGCAGGCCGGGCGCATCCAGGCGCAGCAACACCACCGTCGACGTCGGCAGCTTGCAGTCCGCCTCACCCTGCCAAGTATAGGTTCCCATGACGGTGGCCTCCCCCATCAACACGCCGAGCGACCATTCGACCTGGATCGACCGCACGGCGCAGCCGCCCACGCGCAGCCCCTCCTTGCGCATGCTGCCGCGACCGGGCTGGCCATCGCCCGGGTCCCGCTGGACCGAAGCAATGCGGATGCCGGCACCACTGGTGCCCGATACCGGCACCGGCGGCTGCGTCGTCGGCCCCGCCGCGGTCGACGGGGATGGCGCGATCTGCACCGACGATGGTGGCGCCCCACCGACGGAAGGTGCGCGTGCCGGGCCGGGCGCCGTCTGGAACGAGGGCGTCAGCGCTGCGGCGCGCAAGCGCGCCTCGGCCTGTGCCTGTGCCTGTGCCTGCGCCTGTGTCTGTGCCCGCGCGGCTTCCTGTGCCTTGTTGGCGCGGGCCGCCGCCTGCTCCCGGGCCCGTGCGGCGTCCTGCGCCTGCGCCCGTGCCCGTGCTTCGCCCTGCGCGCGCGCGTTCGCCTGAGCCTGCTCGCGTTCGCGTCGTTGCTGCGCCTGTTGCCGCGCATGGTCCTGCATCAGGCGCACGGTCTTGTCGGTCTCGCGTTGCACATCCTCGGTGAGGCGCTGCAGCGAAGACTCGACGGCGGCCCATTGGCGCTGCCGCGCCCGCTGCGCTTCGGCGCTGGCACGCGCTGCCTCGTATTCGCGCTGCTGTCGTCGCTGCCGCTCCTGCGCGGCCTCGGCCGCGCGTTCCTGTTCTTCCTGCTGCCTGCGTTGCGCTTCGGCCTGCTGGCGGGCCCGCTCCGCCTCGGCCTGTCGAATCGCCGCCAGGCGTTCGTCCTCACGGCGCTGTGCATGGGCCGCGTCGATGTCGCCGCGCAGCACATGGCCGCCGAAGATGCCACCCTCGCCCGGCGCTGTCGCACCTCCCGTTGCAGCGGGAGCCTGCGAACCGGACGGTGTCGCCAGGCCCAGGCTGCGCGCAAACAAGCCGCCACTGCCGGCTCCGGCCCCGGACGGCGCGTCGGCTGCGGCCTCGACCGCCGTCAACGCATCGGCAGGCACGTAACCCCATGCCGTGCCATCGGGCCGTGCAATTTGCAGCCACAGGCCGTCGGCACTGGTTTGCAGCACGCGCACCTGCTGCCCCGCAACCAGGCGCTCGACGACAGGTCCGGCCGCATCGGGCTCTCCATACAGGTCGGTGCCCTGGGCCACGGCGCGCAGTTCGGCTTGCCCGGCATGCACCGACGCGACGAGCACCGGCGCCAAGAGCAGCGCGGCACACACGAGTACGGAACGCAAGGAAACGACAGGCATCAACAGTCCCTTTCCACCTTCACGGTGCCCGCGCGGCCTCCGGCGCCGGCGCCGGCGCCGGCTCCGACACCGGCCCGGGCTGGACCACGGGGCGCAGCAACACACGTTGATCCAGGCCGGTCTGCAACAACACGCTGCCGTCGCCCAGGACCGTCATCGTCTTCCAGTGCAGGCCCCGTTCGCCAAGGTCGGACAGCACCGCGCTGGCGGGTTTGACTGCGACGCCGGCCGAACGCGGCCGTGCCTCGACGGCGCGCGCCAGGTCCCGCGCGCCCGTCACCTGGCCATGGCGCAGGACGGCGGCCCAGGTGATGGTGCCGGTCACAGGGTCCAGCGCCACGACCAGCCCCACCGGAGCGTCCTGGCGCAGCAATTCGACGCCGAGAGCCGCGCCGTCGGGCAGCACCACCGGATGCAGGGAAGGTGTCACCCGCATCGTCAGCAACGCCAGCATGTTGCCGTCCGCCAGCTCGGCGCTGTCGTGCAGTTGCAGGTCTCTGGCGCTGGCCGCGCCCACCAGGGGTACGGCCCGCCCTGCCACCACGAGCTGGTGCCATGGCGCGTCGCCAGTGGCGGCAAGCAACTGCACCCGTGTCTCGGCTGCCGATGCCGGCCGCACCTCCAAGCCTTGCGCATGGGTGTCGATCTCCCAATCGCCCCAGGCCCAGCGCCAGCCGTCACCATCGGCCAGCGGCGCGAAACGCAGGCGCTGGCGCATGGCATTGGCGCGCTCCAGCGCCGGCGATGCCCGCACCAGTACGCTGCCGCGCGTGTTCCCCTGCGCATCCAGCACCCGGAACGCGCGGTTGGCGGAGTCGCCGGCCACCGCGACGCCATTGTTCCCGCGGCGCATGGCGGCACTGGCGACCAGCATCGCGCCATCGGGCAGGCGCACGCAATCATGGATCGTGCTGTCCCGCCAGGGCACAAAGCTGCGACGCCCGTCCAGCGCCGTCGGGTGATCGAGCGGCAAGATCCACAGGTTCTGCGGCAAGGGCTTGCCATCGGGCGCCAGATAAGCCCAGAACCCGGTGCCGTGGCTAGCATTCTGGAACCGCAGGTTGGCGCACACGCGTGCGCCGGCCGCGCCGTCGTCGATCCATGCCACGGCTTCGCCGCTCGGCGTGGCCGTCGCGCCGGCGCCGGTCAACCAGCGCGCATGGGTCAGCAAGGAGGAGCCGAAGCGCAGGCCCGGCACATCGGGGGCGGCAGCCGGAATCGCGGGCACGCGGATCTCGATCGGTTCGGCGCTCCCGGGGCGCTGCACGCCCAGGCGAACATCACCCTGCGCGGCGCGCAACACGTCGAAGAAATGGTCGCGCTTCTGGAACAGGTTGTCCTCGGCGCGCAGCTCGCGCCCGTCGACATGCGTGATGCGGTCACCGACACGCAGCCCGGCGGCGGCCGCGTCGCTGCCCGGCGCCAGCGCCACCACCACGCCCGGCCCGGTGACCGGCTGCACGCCGATGCCCAGCGTGCTGCGCGCCGTGGGAGAACCCGGCATCAGCTGGCCCATGGTGCTGCGCGCCAGGTCGAACGCCTGCGCCGCGCTCGCGCGGCCGTCGGGACCGTAGCGCCACCAGGCCGGCAACGGCGACTGCGGCGCGCCGGAGCCGGACCAGGCGCCGAAGCTCGTCCAGCCTCCGTCGCCGGAGGCCCGGGTGCCGTGCACGAAAAGACCCGCGTCGTAGGCAGCGGCCAGGCCGGCCTCGGCCGGGCCGGACGGCGCCGGCAGCTGAAGCCGCACGCGTGCACGCCCGCGCTCGAGCGCCTGCAGCACGTGCTCCAGGCCCTGGCGCGCTTGCTGGATGCGGCGCACCGTTGGTTCGACTCGCCCGTACAGCAGCAAGGCCTGCGCATACAGCGGATGTTCGCGACCGGCCTGTGCGATGAACCGGCCAACCGCCTCGCTCGCTGGCACGGCCTGCCCGGCCTTTTCCCGCGCCACGGCCTCGTAATACGACAACTCGGGGCCCACGCGCCCGCCCTGCGACTGGAAGTCGGCCAGCAGCCGCAGGAACTCGGGATAACGCTCGGACTTCACCGCCTCGGACATGTGCAGCTCCAGCAGGTCCAGCCGTGCGGATATCGGCAATTGGGCGTGTGCGGGATACAGAAGAACCAGCGGCAGGAACAGGACTGCGAGTCGTTTCAGATTCACCATCGTCGGTTGTGGGCCCCGGCGGGCAGCGGGTCAATGAACAACGGGGCAGGCGGGCGCGCTGCCGGCGGAGTTGCAAGGCGGCGCTCGCGCCTCGACGCGCCGAGTCTAATCAAAGTCGGGCGACGCTTCGCGGGCTGGTGTGCGACACGCCCCCCATACCACCGGGGTTTCGCCTTCGCGCAGCCCCCGAGACCGGCGGATCTGCAACCGAGCCGACGCCGCAGGGAAAAAAATCAATTGACGGATTCCCCACGCGCTTTTACATTGTCAACAATCGATCATCGACCAACATGAGCGCCATACCCCCGATCCCCAACCCGCCAACGGCCGCCCCCGGCAGCTTCCGGGTCGACCGGCTGCACAAGAGCACCTTCCGCCAGCACATCGCCGAGCGCCTGCGCGCGGCCATCCTCGGCGGCGAGATCGCGCCGGGCGCGCAGTTGGTCGAGACCACGCTGGCAGCGCAGTTCAACGTCAGCCGCGGGCCGCTGCGCGAGGCGCTGCGCGAGCTCATCGAGGAAGGCCTGCTGGTCACCGTGCCCTATACCGGCACCCACGTGATCACGCTCACGGTGCAGGACATCCAGGAGATCTATTCGATGCGCATCACGCTCGAGCGTTTTGCATTCGAGCAGGCCTGGCCGCGACGCGACGCGGCATTTGCGCAGGAACTGCGGCGCCGCAATGCGCTGCTGACCCAGGGCATCGACGCCGGCGACGACGCCGCCAGCATCCTGGCCGAGCTCGACCTGCACGGCCTGGTCTACGAGACCAGCGGACACAAGCTGCTGCAACGCACCTGGCACAGCCTGCGCGGGCGGCTCCAACTGTATTGGGCGGCGCACCACCGCGCCCACGCCACGCGCGGCCCGCGCCGCGACAGCCACGACAGTTACGTGCAGGCCGCGCTCGGCGACGACCTCGCAACGATGATGGACGAGATCACCAGCCACATGGGACGCGGCGCCGAACGCACCGAGTCCTTCATGCGCCAGGCCAACCCGTTCGACCTTTCTTCCCCACCCACCTCAGGAGCTCTGACATGACTTTCAAACGACGCACCGCCCTCGGCGGCATCGCCGCCACCGTGCTGGCCTCCGCCCTGCCCGGAACGGTTTTCGCGCAGGCCGGCGGCACGCTGGACCAGGCCAAGCAACGCGGCAGCCTGCGCGTGGGCGTGACCCAGGCCCCGCCGTGGTATTCCAAGGACCCGAAGACCGGCGAATGGGCCAGCGGCGTCGGCGTGTCCATGGGCAAGTCCATGGCCGCCGCGCTGGGCGTGAAGTTCGAGCCGGTCGAGGTGACCTGGGGCACGGCCATCGCCGCGCTGCAGGGCAACAAGATCGACATCATGTACATGATGGATGCCACGCCCGAACGCGCCCAGGCGGTCGACTTCCCCGAGACACCGCTCTTGTATTACTCGCTGGCCGTGCTGGCGCGCGACGACCTCGCCGTCAAGACCTGGGCCGACCTGAACAAGGCCGGCGTACGCATCGCCGTGCCCCAGGCCAGCAGCATGGACAAGTTCCTGACCGAGAACACGCCGAACGCGACCATCCAGCGTTTCCCCGGCAACGGCGAAGCGATCGCCGCCTTCCAGGCCGGCCGCGCCGACGCGGTCTGCCTGTTCCACCCGCCGCTGCTGGCCGCGCGCCAGAAGCTGGGCAGCGGCAAGATCGTCGTGCCCACGCCGGCCAAGTCGCAGGCGTCCAGCGCCGCGGTGCGCAAGGAAGACAAGGCCTTCCTGGCCTTCGTCGACAAGCAGCTGGCCGAGTACTACAAGGGTGGCCAGACGCAGAAGTGGTACGAGGAATTCCTGACCGGCTTCGGCCTGGACCCGAAGGCTTCGCCGCCGGTGATGAAGGAAATGCTCTGATGCCGGTATCGGCAGGCCACGACGGCCTGCCGCGCGCGGGCAGCGCGGGTCGCGGTCCGCGATGCCCCCCATGACCTGACCTGACACGCACGACCCGACCATGTACCAGTGGGACTTCACACCCGTCCTGGCCAACGCCGACATCCTGGCCGCGGGCCTGGGCAACACGCTCAAGCTGACCGGCACCGCACTGGCCTTCGGCATTCCGCTCGGCCTGGCGCTGGCGCTGCTGCGGCTGTCACCGCTGCGCGCCCTGTCGTGGCCGGCCGGTTTCCTGATCGAGTTCTTCCGTACCACGCCGCCGCTGGTGCAGCTGTTCTGGTTCTTCTTCGCGCTGCCCATCCTGATCCAGGTCGAGATGACGCCGTTCATCGCCGCCGCCTTGACCTTCTCGATCCAGTCGGCGGCGTTTTTCGCCGAGGTGTTCCGCGCCGGCATTGTGTCCATCGACCGCGGCCAGAGCGAGGCGGCGCGGGCGCTGGGCATGACCGGCGCGCAGGCGATGCGCCGCGTCATCCTGCCGCAGGCGGTCAAGCGCATGATCCCGGCCTTCATGGAACGCTCGATCGAGCTGATGAAAACCACCACGCTGGTGGCCACGGTGTCGTACGCCGACCTGCTGTTCCAGGCCAATGAAGTGGCGCAGAAGACCTTCCGTCCGCTGGAGGTGTTCACCGTCACCGCGCTGATTTACTTCATCGTCATCTACGCCGCCAGTCTGATCGTGCACCGCATCGAGCGGCGCCTGGCCGTGAGTGGCGAGACGACCGTGCATTGAGGCGGCGGCAGCCATGAACCACAACTGGAACTTCGACGCCGTCTGGGCCAACCCGGAAGCGCTGCTGGCCGGCGCCGCCGGCACGCTGCGCATCTTCGCCATCTGTCTCGTGCTGGGCCTGTCGCTCGGCCTGCTCGTCGGCCTGGGCCGTTACTCCAAGCGCCAATGGATCTACCTGCCGGCCAGTGCCTTCGTCGAGTTCTTCCGCAACACGCCGGTGCTGGTGCAGATCCTGTGGTTTTATTTCGCGTTGCCGATGCTGGTGCCGTTCGAGATCAGCCCCTTGATGGCCGCGGCGCTGGGCATCTCGCTGAACTCGGCGGCGTTTTCGGGCGAGATCTTCCGCGCCGGCATCCAGTCGATCGAGCGCGGCCAGTGGGAAGGCGCGCAGGCGCTGGGCATGACCCACGCGCAGGCGATGCGCCGCATCGTCTTGCCACAGGCGGTCAAGCGCATGTTGCCGGCGCTCACCAACCGCGCCATCGAGATCTTCAAGATGTCGACGCTCGCCTCCGCCGTGGCCTATGTCGAGCTGCTGCAGCAAGGCAAGCTGATCGCCTCGCTGAACTACAACCCGATCGAGGCCTATACCGTGATCGCGCTGCTGTTCTTCATCTTCCTGTACCCGCTGGTGCAGGCCACCTATGCCCTGGAGCGCAGGATGCGCCGGGGCGACTGAGGTGAAAGACGCCCCCCGTCTGTCCGGTTTCACTGCGTGTAAACCGGCCGAACCCCCCACTGGGGGGCGGGCCGGCCGCTTCGGAGCGGCCGTGCGCGGCGGCCTCTGGGGGAAGGACGCCCCCTGTCTGTCCGGTCGCACTGCGTGTAAACCGGCCGAGTCGTGGCGCTGCCAGAGGCAGGCGCCCCTTCGGCCCGTCCAAGCCTGCGCAGGCAGGCTTGGAGCCGCGGGCCTCAGCCCCACTGGGGGGCGGGCCGGCCGCTTCGGAGCGGCCGTGCGCAGCGACCCCTGGCCTCGCCTGCCAGGCGGCAACTCGATCTCTCATCCCCTTTGGGTGACGCGCAGCGCCCAGGAAAACTGACCGACCCACATGACCACCAACACGACCCCTCCTGCTCCCCTGCTGCGCGTGACCGGCCTGCGCAAGCATTTCGGCAAGGACGAGATCATCCGCGGCATCGACCTCGACGTGGCGCCGGGCGACCGCATCGCCATCCTCGGCGCATCGGGCTCGGGCAAGAGCACCTTGCTGCGTTGCCTGAACTTCATGGAAAGACCCACGGCCGGGCGCATCGAACTGGCAGGAAGCCGGGTCGGCACCGAACGACCGGGATCGGGCGAGACCGTCTATACCGAGCGCGAACTGACCCAGGTGCGCCAGCGCGTGGGCATGGTGTTCCAGCAGTTCAACCTGTTCCCGCACATGACGGCCATCGGCAACGTCATGGAAGGCCTGCGCACCGTCAAGGGCCTGGAACGCAGCAAGGCCGAAGCCAAGGCGCGTGCGCAACTGGCGCGCGTGGGCCTGGAAGACAAGGCCGACACCTTCCCGGCCCGCCTGTCGGGCGGCCAGAAACAACGCGTGGCCATCGCCCGCGCGCTGGCGATGGAGCCCGAACTGCTGCTGTTCGACGAACCCACGTCGGCACTGGACCCGGAACTCGTCGGCGAGGTGTTGCGCACCATCCGTGCGCTGGCCGAGGAAGGCCGCACCATGCTGCTGGTGACGCACGAACTCGGTTTTGCCTACCACTTCGCGAACCGCATCCTGTTCATCGCCGACGGCGTCATCCATGAACAAGGCACGCCCGACGAGGTACTGAAGAACCCGCAGCAGGCGCGCACGCAGGCCTTCCTGGCGCGGCACAACGAATTCCATTTCTAGCCGGGCGGCCGCGGCTGTCACGCCGCCGCCCTTCCTGCACCTTTGCTGCCCCCTTCGTCCCATCCATCCCCTTCGCGCCAGGCGCTGCGCACCCGCCCCGCCACG
>CAXBDR010000052.1:0-21382 GCA_963974265.1 uncultured Rhodoferax sp. | reverse complement strand
TGACCTACACGATCGGCGACGGCGTCACGATCACGCAAGGCACGCTGGTCATCGACGTGACCAATACCGCGCCGGTGACGGTGGACGACAGCTACAGCGTGCATGCGGGCCAGGTGCTGACGGTCCAGGCGGCACTCGGCTTGTTGTCCAACGACAGCGACCCGGACGGCGATACGCTGACGCTGCTGTCGATACAGTCGCCGACCAACGGCAGCTTCGACGTGCTTGCGCCCGATGGCTCGTTCACCTACACGCCCGACACGGGTTTCGTGGGCACGGAGACGCTGACCTACACGATCGGCGACGGCGTCACGATCACGCAAGGCACGCTGGTCATCGAGGTGACCAACGCCACGCCGGTGCTGCACGCGATCGCCGACCAGACCGCGCTGGCGGGCCAGACCCTGCAACTGACGCTGACGGCGGACGACCCGGATCTGGTCGATACCCTGCGCTACAGCCTGCTCGGCGGACCATCGGGTGCCCTGCTCGACAGCACCACCGGTGTATTGACGTGGACCGCGCCGTACCTGAACGCTGCGACGGTGCTCACATTCACGGTGGGCGTCGACGACGGGCTCGGCGGTGGCGACGAGCAGAGCTTCGACGTCAGCGTCGATCCGGCTCTGCTGCAGGTCAGCAGCGTCACCTGGACCGACACGGGTTACCAGCTGCGTTTCAACCGGGCCTTCGATGCCTCGCTGCTGAACCTGTACGACGGCCAGGGCGTCAACCGTGGCGCGGCCGATGTGGTGTTGCTCGATGCCGGCAACAGGCCGGTGGTCGGCAGCATCGTCGTCGATGCCGACGCCATGGGATTCGCCTTCGTCAAGACCGGCACGCCGACCGGCAACGGCCTGCTGGCGACGGGCCAGCACACCTTGTCGATCGACAGCCGTGCCGACGCCCTCGTCGACACGCATGGCCGCCTGCTCGATGGTGACAACGATGGCGTGGCCGGAGGCGCATTTGCCGGCAGCGTGAACGTGGCGGCGTCCACGTCGGCCGTCATCGGCATCGGCGAATTCACGCGCGGTGCCGGCCAGGAGGTCAACCTGCCGGCCAGCGGCGCCGGCATCCCGGTGCGTATCGGCAACGCCGCCGGAGCCAGTTCGGCCAGCTTCACCGTGGTCTACGACAGCGGCCTGCTCGACATCACTGGTGCCGTCAGCAACCTGCCCGGCGTGACCGTCACGACCGACCTGTCGGTCGCGGGCCAGATTGGTGTTCAGGTCACCGGCATCAGCGGCTTGACGGCTGCCACGACCGAACTGGTCCACCTGACGGCGAACGTGCCGGCCGGCGCCCTCGCGCGTTATGGCGAAAGCCATGTGCTCGACCTGCGTGACGTGTCCGTCAACGGCGGTGCCATGCCGGTGCGTGACGACGACGGCCTGCACGTGGCGGCCTACCTGGGTGACGCCACCGGCGACGGCGCCTACGCCGCCGACGACGGACAGGCCGTGCTCGATGCGATGAGCCGCACCTACACCGGTTTTGGCGCGTATCCGCTGGCCGATCCGGTCGTCGTGGCCGGTGCCTTCGGCAACGGCCGGCTCACGGTGTTCGACGTGCGGCTGATCGGCAGCATGGCCTACGGCGTGGCGCAGTCCTACATCCCGGACCTTCCGGTGTTGCCGGCGACCACGCCGCCCGAGGCGCCGGTCGCCGCATCGCCGCAGCCTGCGCAGGCGCAGCAGCCTGCCGCCGGACCGGAACTGCCGTCACCGCCTGCCGAGACGCCACAGCCTGCGACGGCGCAGGCGCCACAGACGCACACCGCCGCATCGACAGAGCCCGCGTCCGATGCATCGACGATGGAAGCCGCGGTGACTCCGCCGCCGGCTCCCGAGCCGGCCGTGGCCGATGTGGAACCGGCAACGAGCCCGCAACCTGCAACCGTGGCGGCGGATGTGGCTGACGTGGTGCCGGAGATGCCCGCTCCCGTGAGCAGCGTGGATCTGTCGCAATACCAGCCGGCCCTGGACTTCGTCGTCGCCGTGCCGTCCCTGTCCGCGTCGATCGCGGCTCGGCAGGCCGGCGGTGCGAATGCCTGGTCGTCCGCGGGCGATGCCGCCGGCATTGCGGCATCGGTCCAGCCCCAGACCGGCCGTGAACGTGACGACCACCAGGCGACGGCCGGTGCTGCCACCCCCGACCTGCGCGTGCGTTTCGATCGTCGTGCACGCCTGGTCGATTCGGCCGAATGGCAGGACGGGCGCCAGAACACCTGGCAGCAGAACTGGGTCAGCGGCCGGGACGCGCATGTGGCGCGCAAGAGTGCCGATTGGCGTGTCGTGGTGTCGCGGGTGTGAACATGTTCCGGCGATGTCAATATTTCTTACAAACTGCGGCGCAAGAACCGCCGACAGCCGCGAAAACCAGCGATAGTGCGGGTGTGCGAGCCATGGCCTGAAATTTGCATGGTTGCGAAGAACGTGGGAGCAACGCTTGTATCGGGCGCCTGGTCCTCGAGTTCAATTTTCCGGAGATCGATCATGAAGACGAACAAGAACAATCATTGGAACCTGGGTGCGGCCTTGTCCCTGGTGGCCGTGCTGGGCCTGTCCGGTCCGGTGGCCCACGCCGCCGTGTCCATCCCGGAGCCGGCCATCTCGTCTTCGACGGTCGACGCCGTGTCGCAACCGGGCAGCCAGGCGCTGCCGTCGTTCGTGTTCGACTTCGACGCGAACTTCGATCTGATCGGATTCGACGTCACGATCGAATTCGATCCGACCAAGCTCAGCTTCAATGCTGCCGCGTCCACGCTGACCCTGGGCGCCACCACCGTCACCTTCCCCGCGGCCCTGATGGCGATGCAGACCGCGTTGCCCGACTTCATCTACAGCCCCGGACCCGGCGACTTCGGCGCCGCGATCAACACGGGTTCGTTCAGCTTCAACGGGGCCTATTTCGAGCCGACCAGCATGTTGCCGATTGCGGCAGGCAGCTCGGTGACCATGACCGGAGTCTTCGACCTGTTGCCGGGTTTCAATACAGGCTCGACGTCGGTACGTGTCTTCGGCAGCGTAGGCGACCAGTTCTTCAATTTCGAAGACTTCGACATGACGGCCTCGGTCTCCGCCGTGCCCGAGCCCGAGACCTGGCTGATGCTGATCGGCGGCCTGGGCCTGATCGCCAGCCGTGTCCGGCGGCGCGCCAAGACGCAATAAGCGCATGCCCTCCCAGCAACAACGGCCCGATTCGGGCCGTTGTTGTTTGCGGGCCATGGCAGGCCTGTCGCGCGGCGGCCGCGATGCACATGCTTCGGCAATGCGCCACATGCCCTGACAAGCCATGGACCCATCCATGCGCCGGCATACTCGCGCGATGTTGTCCGGGCCCGATCCAATCTCTTCGCCCGCGGCGCCGGACACCGCCTTGCGCCTGGCGCTGGTGTTGTCACTGGGCGCCGCGATCTCGCTGGGCATCACGCGGTTCGCGTACGGCCTGCTGCTGCCGCCGATGCGCGACGACCTGGGCTGGAGCTACGCGCTGGCCGGCGGCATGAACACCGCCAATGCGGCGGGTTACCTGCTCGGCGCCTTGTGCACGCCCGCACTGCTGCGCGCGGCTGGCAGCCCGGGTCGGCTCATGGTCTGGGGTGCGCTGCTGGCCAGCGTGCTGATGGCCGTCAGTGGTGCCGTCACCGACAGCACGGTCTGGCTGGTGCAGCGTTGTGCCGCCGGCGTGGCCAGCGCCTGCGTGTTCATCACGGGCGGCCTGCTGGCCGCGCGGCTGGGTGCGGCGCATCCGGACCGCGCCGGCTGGCTGATCGGTGTGTATTACGGCGGGACCGGACTGGGCATCAGCCTGTCGGCACTGGCGGTGCCCGGTGCGATGGCGGCGGCCTCCGGCATGGCGCACCGTTGGGCTGCGGCCTGGGTCGTGCTGGCCATCCTGTGTTTCGCCGGCGCGGCCGCGCTGCGCTGGGTCGTGGTCCGGCTGGAAGCGCCGGTCTGCGGCGAAGCGCAACGTGCGGCATCGGCAGCGTCGGCGAGCACAAGTGCTGCAAGGCCGCCGGTGCAACTGCGCAGCTTCGGGTTCGCGCTGGCCGGTTACGGCATGTTCGGCGTCGGCTACATCGGCTACATGACCTTCATCGTCGCGTTGTTGCGCGAGCAGGGGCTGCCGCCATGGGGCATCACCGGCTTCTATGCCGCGCTGGGCCTGGCGGTGATGGCTTCGCCGCGGCTGTGGGCCGGTCTGCTGGATCGTTACCGCGACGGCCGCCCGCTGGCCCTGCTCAATGCGCTGCTGGGTGCGGCCACGCTGGCGCCGGCGCTCAGCACGGCCTGGCCGCTGGTGCTTGCATCCGGCTTGTTGTTCGGCGCGGTGTTCCTGTCGGTCGTGGCCTCGACCACGGCCTGGGTGCGGCACAACCTGCCGGCCGAGCAGTGGGCACGGGGCATCGGCGCCTTCACCATTGTGTTCGCCGCCGGCCAGATCATTGGTCCGACGGTCGTGGGCTGGATCGCCGACGGCCCGGGCGGCCTGGAGCGCGGCTTCGTCATCTCGGCCGTGGCCTTGTGGCTGGGAGCGGCGCTGGCGCTGCGCCAGCGCGATGCGCCAGGCGCGCCGTTACACTGAGCCAGTCCGGCGCATGGCCCGGGCCGGGTGATGCCGCGGCAACGGCCGCGGCGCGCCGTGCCGCAAAGGTTCTTGTATCAGCTTCTCTTCCTTTTCCCTGCTGCCGACGCTGCAGCGCGCCGCCGCCGGCTCCGGTTATCTCGCGCCCACGCCGGTCCAGGCCGCGGTCATTCCCGCGGTATTGAACGGCGCCGATGTGCTGGCGGTGGCGCAGACCGGCTCCGGCAAGACCGTGGCCTTTGCGTTGCCGTTGCTGCAGCAGGTGCAGTCCACGCCACCCGGCACGCCGCGTCACGTCAAGGCCCTGGTGGTGTTGCCCACGCGCGAGCTGGCGATGCAGGTGGCCACGGTGCTGCGCGACCAGGCGCGTTTCCTGTCCGACCCGCCCCGGCTGGTGGTGGTGTTCGGCGGCGTGTCGGTCAATCCGCAGATGATGCGGCTGCGCGGCGGAGCCGACGTGCTGGTGGCCACGCCAGGCCGGCTGCTCGACCTGGTGGACAAGAACGCGGTCCGGCTGTCGGAACTGGAGATGCTGGTGCTCGACGAGGCCGACCGCCTGCTCGACGCCGGTTTTGCCGACGAACTGGCCCGGGTGCTGGCCTTGTTGCCGCCGCGGCGCCAGACACTGTTGTTCTCTGCCACCATGCCGCCCGCCGTGCAGCAACTGGCCGACCGGCTGCTGCACGACCCCGTACGGGTGCGGATCGCCGACACGGCGCAGACCGTGCCCGACATCGTGCAACGGGTGATCGCGGTCGATCCGCCGCAGCGCACCGCGTTGCTGCGCCACCTGATGCAGACGCAGGGCTGGAAGCGGGCGCTGGTGTTCGTCGCCACCCAGCATGCGGCCGAGACCGTTGCCGCCAAGCTGTACGACCATGGTATCTATGCCACGCCTTTTCACGGCGGCCTGAGCCAGGGCGCGCGTACCCAGGCCATTGACGAGTTGCGCAAGGGGCAGTGGGACGTGGTCGTCACCACCGACCTGGCGGCCCGCGGCCTGGACATCGCGCAGTTGCCCGTGGTCGTCAACTACGACCTGCCGCGTTCGGCGGTCGACTACGTGCACCGCATCGGCCGCACCGGACGTGCCGGCGCCAGTGGCCTGGCGCTGAGTTTCGTCAGCGCCGGCACCGAAGCCCACATGCGGCTGATCGAGAAGCGGCAGGCCATGCAGCTTGAGCGCGAGGTGGTGGCCGGATTCGAGCCGACCGAAGCCCCCGCGCCAGCGGACCGGGCGACGGTGCCGGGCACCGGCGGCATCAAGGGAAAACGCCCGAGCAAGAAGGACAAGTTGCGTGCGCAGGCCGCACGCGATGCGTCGGGCGGCGCTGATGGTGGCAGCGGGCCCGGTTCGGGCCCGTGACGCCGTCAGTGGTTGTTGGTCGCCGGGGACGCAGCCGCTGGGTCGGCCGCGCCGCGATCGTCTTGATGGTTGTCATCACCGGCAGCGCCTTCGGGCGGCGGTGCCGGCGCCTCGTCGGCCGGTGTCTCGTCGACACGGGGTCGGGGTGTCCGATGACCGGGCTTGGCCAGGATCTCGGCATAGACCTGGCTTGCGCCTTCGCGCGCAGCGGCATCCACCAGGGCGATCAGCTCCGACAGGTGCACCGTCTGCGCGCTGTCGGCGTCGCGGCCGAAGCGGCAGTCGAAGTTCAGGAAGTCCACGCCTTCGGGCAGCGGGCGACGGCGTTCGCGCCGCAGGTACTTGCGGATCTCGTGTTTGACCGCGTCGAGAACCCGGTCCGGATGCCTGCCGGGAGCGGTGAGTGCAAAAGTTTTCTTCATGGGTGATGGTAGCGCCGCTACAGTGGGAAGCTGGAACAAAGGACAAGACAGACGATGGCGCGCAATTCTCCATGGGCAGAAAAAGTGCTGGCGCTGGCGCGTGGCGGCAACCTGGACGCGGCCATCGCCCAGGTCAAGGTCGCGCCCAGCCTGAAGGACCTGCAGGCCTTGCAGGCTGCGCTGATCGTGCACCGGCTGGCCGGACGCTGGCGCAACCTCGACCAGGCCATCACCGACGCTCTGGCCGACCTGTCGGCGCCGCGGCTGCATCGCGCGCCCTGAACGCGGCCGGTGGCCACCGGCGGCCCGGCTCTCCCTGGCGGCAAGTCGCCCATTGCCTCGCGCCCGGCGCAGGACTAGCCCGTCTTTCTCAACTCACCGTTGCTTTTCCGGGAATTGAGGTGTTTCGCTGACGTAAGTGGTTGATGCGTAATGGGCCGGCGCGGCGAAACGCTTGTGGTGAAGACTTTGGTCGTTGCCAAATTGGAAATGGGTTCGTACAGTGCTGCGCATGTTCCTGCGCTGCACGCGTCGCAAGAAGGACGGCAAGCTCCACGAGTACTGGAGCATTGTCGAGAATCGCCGACTTTCCGATGGCCGTAGCGCGCAGCGCCAGGTGCTGTATCTGGGGGAGATCAACGCCAGTCAGCGCGAGGTCTGGCGCAAGACGGTCGAAGTGCTGGACCAGGGCAAGCAGCGCCAGGTGGCTTTGTTTCCGTCGGGCTCGATGCCCTGCGACGATGTCGACGCAGTAGGCGTTTGCCTGAACGAATTGCGCCTGGAGCGTCCGCGTCAATGGGGAGCATGCTGGCTGGCGCTGCAACTGTGGCACGAACTCGAACTCGATACCTTCTGGCGTTCGCGGCTGCGCCCCTCGCGCGAGGGAACGCCTTGGCTCAAGGTGTTCAAGACACTGGTGGCCTACCGGCTGATTGATCCGGGCTCGGAGTGGTATCTGCATCGCCAGTGGTTCGATGCGAGCGCAATGGCCGACCTGCTGGAGTCTGACTTCTGCCTGGCCGAGAAGAACACGCTGTATCGCTGCCTGGACAAACTGGTGGCGCACAAGGACGATCTGAACAAGTTCCTGCTGCGGCGCTGGGGCGAGTTGTTCGACGCCAGGTTCGACGTGTTGCTCTATGACCTGACCAGCACGTACTTCGAGACCGACGAAGACCGTGGGCCCGATGACCTGCGCCAATACGGCTACAGCCGCGACAAACGCGGTGACTGCCGGCAAGTGGTGATCGCGCTGATCGTCACGCCAGAGGGCTTTCCGCTGAGCTACGAGGTCATGAGCGGGGGCACGGCGGACAACACCACCTTGAGCGGGTTTCTCGATCGCATCGCGCATCGATACGGGCGGGCCAACCGCATCTGGGTGATGGACCGCGGCATCCCCACCGAAGACAGTCTGGCCAAGATGCGCAGCATCGGTGCGAGCTACCTGGTGGGCACACCCAAGGGCCGGCTGACAAAGCTCGAGCAGGCCTTCTTGAACAAGCCGTGGTCCAAGGTGCGCGATGGCGTGCAGGTCAAGCGCCTGGCCACCGAAGAGGACGTGTACGTGCTGGCGCAAAGCGATGCGCGTATCGACAAGGAGCGCGCCATGCGGCGCAAACGGCTGCGTCGCTATATCGATCGTCTCAAGGCCCTGCAAGGCCAACTGCTCACGCGTGATCAACTGCTGATGAAGCTTGGCGCGGCCAGGCATGATGCCGGCCGTGCGGCCAATCTTGTACGTGTCAGCCTGCCAACGCAGGCCGCAAAGACGGCCAGCCTGGAGTTCGGCCTGGATCGCGACAAGCTGCGCCAGGTGCGTCGGCGAGAAGGCCGCTACCTGCTGCGCACCAACCTCACGGCACACCAGCCGCAGGCGCTGTGGACGTTCTACATCCAACTCACCGAGGTCGAGCAAGCCTTCAAGGAGATCAAACACGATCTGGCCATCCGGCCGATCTTCCACAAGACCGAACAGCGCATCGAGGCGCACATCTTCGTGGCCTTCATGGCCTACTGCCTGCAGGTCACGCTCAAGGCCAAGCTGCGCGCCTTGGCCGGCGGCACGACACCGCGCGAGGTCATCGGCAAGTTCAAGACCATGCAGATGGTGGACGTGAAACTGCCCACCACCGATGGGCGCGTGTTGACTCTCTCGCGATATACGCAACCCGAGCCTGAACACCGCTTGTTGCTTGACCTGCTGCGACTCGAACTCCCGGGCCAGCCACCACCTCGCATCACCGCCAAACAGGTCTCGCAAGGGACATCGGAGCCAACCGCCGTGTGGTGAAGACCTACCGTGTGTCGGCAAATGAAATCAACAACTTAGCAGAGCTGTCGGTGCCCAGTTGAGAAAGACGGGCTAGACTGGGCGTCGGATTGCCAAGGCGCCGTGAAGCGCCAACAGGGAGAACCCGCCATGCATGCTGTCCTGCATCGCTTCGTGGTCGCCGTTGCCGTGGCGCTCGGGTCCGTGTCCGTGCCGGCCCAGACCGTCACCGCAAGCTTCGACGACTTGTCGGCCTTGCCCCCGGTCGATGCCTCAACCGGACTGTTCTTTGCCAATGGCGACAGCCTGAGCTACCAGGGCGTGACCTGGGACACGCGCTTCAAGGTGGTCGGTGATGCCTACCGCGTCGATCCGGCCACGCCCGGGCCGCTGTACGGCATCCCGCATTCCGGCAACTATTTCGTCACCAGCGAGTTCGACGACCCGCTCAACGATGGCCTGTTGATCACCACGAACCTGCTGCTGACCGGCGCCTGGTTCGGGCGCAATGCGTATTACGGTTTCGGCGCCGGCGCCGACCAGGTGACGATCCATGCGCTGGCCGGCACCCAGGTGCTGGCGTCCAAGGTGTTCGACCTGCCCGACACCAACCCCGGCCATCCGGCGCCGCTGCAATTCGTCGATACCGGCACGTTCGCGTCGCTGACGGGCATCACCGGGTATCGCATCGACCGTCGCGCCCTGGGTGACCAGAACGGTCATTGGGTGGCCGACGACTTCAGCTTTGTGGCGGCCTCGCCGGTGCCCGAGCCGCCGCCGGCCCTGATGTGGCTGGGTGCGCTGGCGCTGCTCGCGGGCCGCCTGCGTTGGCGCCACCACGGCTGACGCCGCTGCCGGCCTCAGCGGCCGAGCAACTCGAAGTTCAGCAGCCGCGTGGCGATGAAGGTCTCGGCCAGGAAACACAGCAGCGCGAGCAGGAAACACCCGACGCCGCTGAGAAACCCGCCCACCGCCCAGCGCGCGCCCAGGAAGCCGGTGGTTTCGCCCAGGAACAGCAGGATGATGGTCAGGCCGATCAGGAAGGCGCACAGCGTCAGCAGCGCAATGCAGCCGTTGGCCAGTCGTCCGCGCAGGCGCAAGGTACCGAGTTCGGCGGCCGCGCGTGCGAGCAGCCGGTCGTCCGGCGAATCGCGCGCCTGTTGTTCGACCACGCGGGCCCGGTCGATGATGCGCGCCAGCCGACCCGCCACGGCGCCGATCATGCCGGCGACTGCGGTCAGCAGAAACACCGGCGCCACCGCCAGCTGGATGCCGTGGGTGATCGTCTCCGGATCGAGGGGGGCCAATGCCATGGGGAGGTCGGGGGGATGCGGGTGGCCCGATTATGCGCAGGCCGATGCAGGGGCGACACGGCAATGTGATGGCGCGCCGTCACGGCCCGCTCGTCGATCCGGATTCAGCTGACCGGCAGCTCCCGTCCCGACGGGGTTCCCGTCTGGTGGAACTGGTGCCAGGCCCGGCGCAGCTGCGTGTCCGAGCCGAAGCCGGACACCGCGGCGGCCTGGGTCACGTTGTGGCCCGAATGCAGCGCCGCCTGCGCCACCGCGAGCCGGATGCGGCGCAGGTATTGCAGCGGTGCGATGCCGGCGTGTTCGACGAACAGCCGGTTCAGATGGCGCGGCGAGGTGCAGGCGATGTCGGCCATGGCCGGCAAGGTCCAGTCGTGGGCTGGCTGGCTGGATACCGCGTCCTGAACCCGGTGCAGCGCCGGATGCAGGTGGTTGCGGTAGGCCAGGAAGGGCGAGAGTTCCGGGTCCTGCGGGCCGCGGCGCAGCGCCACCACCATGGTCTGCGCCACGCGCGCCGCCACCGCATCGCCACAACTTTGTGCCACCAGGTGCAGGGCCAGGTCGATACCGGTCGTGATGCCGGCGCTCGAGAGCACGGCACCGTCGCGACCATCGTCGAGCACGAACACCCGGTTGCGCAATACGTCGCAGCCCGGCTCGATCGCCGCCAGCCGGTCGAGCTCCAGGTGGTGGGTCGTGACCCGGCGTCCGGCCAGCAGGCCGGCCCGGCCGGCGAGCAAGGCGCCGGCACAGACCGTGATCAGGCGGTTGCCGTGCTGCTGGCCAAAGCTGCCGGCCAGGCGACGCAGCCAGTGGGTGGCGGCGCGGCTTGCGGCATCGTCCAGGTCGATGGTTTCGTCCGGGCTGCCGACCAGCACCACCCAGCTCGGCGCGGCGAGCGAGTCGGGCAGCGGCTCCAGTGCGGCGATCTGCACGCCGACCGAGCCGGTGGCCTGTGCCTGCGGCCCGACAAAACGCAGCCGGAACCGCGGCGGCCGGCCGTCGCGCTGCAAGGCCTGGTTGGCCAGTCGCAGGGCCTCGGCCGGCCCGGCCCAGTCCAGCACCAGGCTGTGCGGCAGCAGCAGGAACAGGACCTCGACCGGCGGGTCGTCGTCAAGCCGCGGCGAGGGCGGAAGTGTCTTGTTCTTCAAGTGCGTCCTCCACGCTGCAGATGCGGGCGAAACGGTCCTTCAGCACGGCCGCGGTGCGGTCCTTGATGTCCTGCGCTCGCAGCGGTGCGCCGCTGGGCAGCTGCATGTCGAAGGTCAGCGTGGCGTCCAGCACGTAGTCGACGGTGTAGCCGAGGTCGGACGCATGGCGGGTCGTGGTCTCGCAGCATTGTTCGGTGCGGATGCCGCTGACGATCAGCCGCTGCACGCCATGCTCCACCAGCCAGACATCGAGCCCGGTGCCGACCAGCGCGCTGTGGCGGTGTTTCTGGAACTGCGCCGCGGGCTCGAACGGCGTCAGCTCGGGCAGCGGCCGCACATGGCCGGAGGCGAGTGCAAACGGATTGGATGCGACGGCCGGCCCGTCCACATGCAGGATGCGCACGACCGGAATGCCGCGCGCCAGGCAGCTGGCGATCAGCGCGTTCTGGGCGGCGATGTAGGTGCCGAATTCACGTGCGTCAAAATATGGACGATGGCGGAAGGATTCTTGCGCATCGATCACGAGCAGACAGGATTTCATGGGAAGCTCCAGGGGGTTGATGATGCCTCATCTTCTCCTGGATCCGCGCGTGGTGCGATGCGTCTCTGGACCTGTTTCGATCAGAATCGGACACAACAACGCCGGCAGTCGAGCGACCACGAGGGTCGCTCGACCGCGTCACCATGGGCGTCAGTCGACTGACATCGCCGCATGTTGTCCATGGGTTTTCCGCTTGTCTCAGCGGCTGTCCTTGAGACCGGCGATATCCACCGCTTCCGCCCATTTCCTGGAGTCTGCGCGCACGTGTTGTCCGAACGCCGCCGGCGTCGACGGTAGCGGGGTGAACGCGAATTCCTTGAATCGATCGCCAACCTGGGTGGTTTGCAAGGCCTTCTGGATCTCCGCAGACAGCTTGTTCACCAGAGCTTGCGGTGTCGCGGCGGGTGCGAACAGACCGGCCCATGTGTAGACCGTGAGGTCGGGGTAGCCCGATTCCGCGAAGGTCGGTGTGTCGGGTGCGATCGGCGAACGATCCGTGCTGGTGATGGCCAGCAGCTTGACCTTGCCGGCCTCGACATGCTGGCGCACGGCGAGCAAGGGCAGGAAGGCGACATTCACCTGGCCGCCGATCAGGTTGGTGGTTGCCGGGCCGGTTCCACCGAACGGCACATGCAGCATGTCGATGCCGGCGTGCTTGTTGAACATCACGCCGGAGAAGTGCGACGCGTTGCCCGCGGTATAGGACGCGAACGACACCTTGCCCGGATTCGCCTTCACCCAGGCCACGAAGTCCTTCAAGTTGTCGGCCGGCACGGAGGGGTGTGCCGCCAGTACCAGCGCTGAACCCAGGAAGTTGGACACCGGGCGGAAGTCCCGTTCCACGTCGTATGGCAGCGTCTTGTAGACATGTGGATTGATGGCCATTAGGCCGCTGCCGCCGAGCAGCAAGGTGTAGCCGTCGGGCGCCGCCTGCATGGCCGCCTGGGCGGCGATCAGTCCGGAGCCACCGGGCTTGTTGTCGATCAGAAGATGCTGGCCGGTGCTCTTCTTGAATTCCTCGCTCATCACCCGCAACGCGGTATCGAGGGTGTTGCCCGGCGAGAACGGCGTGATCACGCGTACTGGTTTGTCGGGGAAGGTGTCCGCCTGGGCCGTGCAGAATACGGCGGCGCCGAGCACCGCAGCGCCGAGCCTGGCGAGCGTCTTGAATCGAGATGTCATGTCTGTCTCCTTCGTGGTTGTAGTGAGGGCGGGATCTATCGGTGTTCGACTGCGGTTGCCGACGTGCCTGGCGCGCGGGCGTGACCGGCGGCGCGTTCGAGCCATTCGCGCATGTGTTGCGTCACGGCCTGCGGTTGTTCCAGCGGCGCGAAGTGGCCGGTGTCGGCCAGCACGTGCCATCGGGCATGGGCCATGGCGGTGGCCATTTCTTCGCCGAACCTGGCGGGCGCGACCTGGTCGTCGCTCCCGGAAATGACGAGTGCGGGACAGGTGATGGCGGGGAGCAGCGCGCGGCTGTCCGCGCGGTCGGTGACGGCGCGGGATTGGCGGATGAAGACATCGGCGCCGACGCGCGCCATCATGGCGCGAATGCCATCGACCAGTTCCATGTCCCCGTGGCGCGCGGCGGGCAACATGAACTGCACGAGCCTGGCCGTCACCGCCGCGAAATCGGATCGTGCCGATGCCATCATCTGCTCGCGCCCGGGCTTGGCGGCGCTGTGCTCGGCGCGTGCCGAGCTGTTGACCAGGGCCAGGCCGCACACGCGGGCTCCGTGCCTGCGCATGACCTCCAGCGCCACATAACCTCCGAGCGAGAAACCGGCCATGGCAAAGGGACCTGGGGGCAAGGCCGACACGGCCGCGTCGGCCATGTCGGCGATGTTGTCGTGGTGTGTCAGGTCCGCCACATGGCATTCGGCGATGTCCGCGAGTGCCTGGCTCTGGTGTGCCCACAGGTGGACATCGTTGCAGGTGCCGGGCAGCAGGAGCAGGGGGATGGGATACATGGGCATATCGGTTGTCAGACGGTCGCAGCAGGGGAGACCTGGGGTTGGCGCGGCGGCGGATGCGTCGCCGCGAGTTGTTCGCGCAGCACCCGCTTGAGGACCTTGCCCACCGGATTGCGGGGCAGCGCCTCGAGGATCGCGAGCCGTTCGGGCAACTTGAAGGCTGCCACGCGCTGCTCGTCGCGCAGGAAGGCCGTGAGCTGCGGCAGGTCCAGTGCGGCATCGGCATGCAGGGCCACGCAGGCGCACACCCGCTCGCCCATCAGGCTGTCCGGATAACCGACGACGGCGGCCTCCCGTACGGACCGATGGGCCAGGATCAGGTTCTCGAGCTCCTCCGGAGATATGTTCATCCCGCCGCGAATGATCAGGTCCTTGGAGCGCCCCACATGCCGGTAGAACTCGTTGCGCGGGCCGGCGATCTCGAACAGGTCCCCGGTGCGGAAATACCCTTGGTCGTCAAACGATTGCGCCGTCTTGTCCGGCGCGTTCCAGTAACCGTGGAAGATAGTCACGCCCCGGTAGCGCAGCTCGCCGGTGCGCCCGGGTTCGGTGATCTCCTCTTCGGTCACGAGGTCGATCAGGCGTGTCTCGATCCTGCGTGTCGTGGACACGCTCCAGTCGATACCTTGGACCCCGGCGCGCGGAAAGTACCGGGCCCGGTCGGCGGCAGCGGGGATATCGCGCGGGCCACTGGTGAGGCTGGCGCCTTCGTTGGATCCGAAATGGTTGACGATGTCGACGCCGAAGCGATTCTTGAAACCTTCCACCAGCCATGGCGACAACGGGGCGGAACCGGATCCGATCGTGCACAGGCGCTGGAAGTCGATGCCGTCGGCCAGAGAGTCGTCATGCAGCATCTGGCCCAGCACGGCCGGCGCTGCGATCGTGTAGTCGATGGACTCGTTGCGCAGCTGCTGAAGGAATACCTTCAGGTCGAAGGGGTGGTGCTGCACCGCCGTGCCGCCCAGTTTCAGCCAGGCGACGAACCCGACCGAGATGCCAGCCATGTTGACCAACGGAAAAGGACACAACATCCGGCACTGCGGCTGCAGGCTGGCCGATTCGATCGCCGCCGGGGCGACCGAGAGCCATTCGTTGTGGCTGCGCGGAACACCCTTGGGAATCGCCTCGGTGCCCGAGGTCCAGCAGATCGTGAAGACATCGTTGGCCGTGATCGAGATCGAGGCTTGGTATGTGCGTAGCGCGGCGTCGTCGTGTCCCGCGGCCATCCGGGCATCGAGGGGAACCGCGCCCTCGGGCCACTGCGCATGGGGATCGCCGAATGCCAGCACGGAACGCAGACGCGGGTGTTGCGCGCGCAAGGACATGAACATCTGCGCATGGGCGTGGCGCCCGATGCGCCGGCTGGTGATCGCCGCGCGGGCGCCGGTCAATGCCAGCACATGGCCCAGCTCGTGTTCCCGGTACTGCGCGGGCACCGGGGTGACGATGGCGCCCAGTCGCGCACAGGCCAGATACGCCGCGAACTGTTCCACGCCGTTGGGCAGTTGCACCACCACGATGTCGTCGCAGCGCAGCCCGTCGGCCAGCAGCACGCCCGCCAGACGATCCACCTGCACGTCGAGCTGCGCGTAGGTCAGGCGCCTGGGTTCGCCATCGGTGACGCTGGCGCGGTTGGGTGCGTCGATGACGGCCAACTGGTCCGGCCGCTGCCGCACATGGGCGCAAAACAACTGTTCCAGCGTGGTGTCTCCCCACCAGCCGCGGCGCGTAAAGTCGGTGATCCTGCCCTGGGGAACGAGTCTCATGTGTCTCCTGCGGCCTGGTCGCAAGGCCTGGATCGCGCATCGGGCATGTGCAAATTAGCTTGCATTAGTGAACGCATTCCAATAATCTACCACCATGACGTCTAGTAGCGCAAGTGAAAATGGCCGGTGTTGATCCGGACGCAACCCGGCCCCGCCGCACGGCGTCGCCACGGTTATCGGATGCTTCCGCCAGAAGCGGGGCGCAGCTTGCCAGCGGCAACCCGGCACCGCATCCGGTTAGCGACACCGGCACCGGCGAGGCCGGGGACATCGCGCACTTCCTGCGCAACTCGTCGCTCAACGATGCGCTCGACGTGGTCGGCGACTGGTGGACCCAGCGCATCCTGCGGGAGTCGTTTCTCGGCGTGCGCCAATTCGAGGCGATGCAGACGCGGCTTCATATTCCGCGCCAGACGCTGAGCCAGCGGCTCAAACATCTGGTGACGCACGGTCTGCTGGACGTGTCGCGCGGTGGCTACCGCCTGACAGAGCGCGGCCTGGCCCTGTATCCGTGGGCATTGATGGTCTGGGAATGGACCCGCAAGTGGGGTGGCGAGGCGGGTCCCACGCATCCCGCAAGCCTGACGCACTATCCTTGTGGCCAGGTCATGACGCCGCTGTTCGTCTGCGGTGCATGCCTGGTGCCGGTCGGCCTGCGCGACGTCTCCTACCGTGGCACCGATGTGCCGCCCCGTGCGCCTGCCAGTCCCACGACAGCGCGTACCCGATGGAAGGGCAGCAAGGTGGTGATGGACGCCGATCGTGCGAGTCACCACATCGCCTTCATCACGGCGGATCGCTGGACCCACCTCATTCTCGGTGCGATATTTTTCGGCTGTCGCAGCTTCGACCACATCGCACGGGAAATCGGCATCGCCTCCAATATTCTGTCGCATCGCCTCAAGCTGCTGCTGCAGGCGGACTTCCTGCAGAAAAAGCGGTCGGCCGAGGATGCCCGGCGATTCGTCTACGCGCTGACGCCCCGCAGCCGCGATGTATTTCCCTTGACCATCTCCTTGCTGCAATGGGCGGACACGCAGCTCAAGCCGGGTGTGCAACCGCCGGTGCAGCGTTTTCATCGCGGCTGTGGTGCCCGTTTGCAGACCAAGGTGATTTGCTCCCACTGTCACGGCGAACTGTTGCCGCGAGCGGTGGGTTTTCAGCACGCCGACCCGTCGGCGCCGCTGCCGACGACCTGACACTTTCATGGAGATAGACACAATGAACCAGACCATCGAACGACCCCGCCCGCGCGCGACCGATACCGACGTCGCCATGGAAATGGAACGCATGGAGGACCTGCCGCCGGTGCTGCGCGATGGCTTTGCGCCGGTGACCCAGGAACTCGACATCGCCGAGCTGGAGGTGATCGGCACCGTGCCCACCGATCTGAACGGCGCCTACTTTCGCAACGGGCCGAATCGTAGGTTCGCGGCAGAGGGCCGTTACCACTGGTACGACGGCGACGGCATGATCCACGCAGCCTATTTCGACAACGGCAAGGTGCGCTACAAGAATCGCTGGATCCAGACCAATCCACTCAAGGAAGAAGTGCAGGCAGGGCATGCATTGTGGAAAGGCCTGCATGAGGCGCCCAGGCGCGACCGACCTGACATGCCGTTGAAGAACACGTCCAACACCGATGTGCTCTTTCACAATGGAAAGCTGCTGACGATGTGGTACCTGGCCGGTGGCATGTACCACGTTGATCCCCACACGCTGGAGACCTTGGGAACGGCGAGCTTCGAGGGCGCGCCCGACCTGCACGCATCCGCGCATTCCAAGGTCGACGAACGCACCGGCGAGCTGATCTTCTTCGACTACGGCAAGGAGGCGCCCTATATGCACTATGGCGTCATCAGCCGCGATGGCAGGCTGCGCCACAAGATTCCCGTGCAACTGCCGGGGCCGCGACTGCCCCATGACATGGCGATCACCGAGCACTACAGCGTGCTGCATGACTTCCCGCTCTTCTACGACCCGGACGCGATGGCGGCCGGGCGTCACAAGCTCAAGTTCGACGCGGCCATGCCGTCGCGATTTGCGGTGGTGCCGCGTTACGGTTCGGTGGAGCAGATCCGCTGGTTCGAGGCCAAGCCCAACTACATGCTGCATGTGGCCAATGCCTGGGAGGAGAAGAACGCAGCGGGCGACGACGAAATCGTGATGCTCGGCACACCGTTCCGCCTGCCGCGCGACCTGGCGGGCAACATCGAATCGGAAAGGTTCGCCAAGATGTGGTCGATCATGCACCGCGACTTCCTCTATTACGAGTGGCGGTTCAACCTGCGCACCGGGCATACGACGGAGCGGGTGGTGGACGACGTGTTCTGCTCGGAATTCCCGATGATCAACGCCCTGTACCAGGGCTTCAAGACGCGGTACTCCTACAACATCGCCATGGTGCGCGAGAGTTACAAGCAACCGCGTTTTGCCGGGCTGATCAAATACGATCTGCAAAAAGGCGTGGCCCAGGCGTGGAGCGAAGGTCGCGACTTCTTCTACAGCGAGGCTCCTTTTGCTCCGGCAGACAATCCGCAAAGCGAGGACCATGGTTATCTCGTGAGTTTCGTGTGGAATGCCCGCGAGAAGCGCTCCGAAATCCAGGTGTTCGACGCACGATCCTTCGGTGGTGGACCGCTGGCGCAAATCATCCTGCCGCACAAGGCGCCGCCGGGATTCCATTCGACTTGGGTCAGTGGAGAACGATTGCAGCGCGGCTGGTAGGGCGGCACGCCACCGCGGCGAGATTACGGCCGACCCATTGTCGGCCGCGCGACCGGCTCAACCGGATACCCGCAGCAACCGCCGCGCCAGCACCGCCATGACCACCGCCAGCACCGCCCCGCCGCCGGCCAGCAAGCCGGTGGCCAGCGCCACCTGCCGCGGATCCAGCGGCAGGTCGAGCCCGACCGCCTGGCCCACCAGGCCGGCGATCGCCGCGCCGATTGCGCCGCCCAGCGCGCCCAGTGTCGGCGCCGATCCGGCGGTCGCGTCCTCCTGGCCTTTTTGCGCGGCGGCCATCACGCGCTGGTTCAGGAACGCATACGAGATGCCAAAGCCGGTGCCGATCAACAGCAGCGACACCACGATCCAGTGCAAGGGCTGAGCCGGTAGCGCCCAGGCGAGGCCCGCCAGGCCCACACCGATCAGCACCGGGCCTGCCTGGATGCACCAGCGCTGCCCGCGTGCCGCCAATGGCGCAACCACCACCGCCGCGAGTGACCACGCCACCGCGTGCACCGCGCCCAGGTAACCGGCCACGGTCGGGCTCTGGCCGCGGTGGAACTGCAGCAGAAAAGGCGTGTAGACCGAGATGCACATGTGCGACAGCGGCATCAGCAGCAGCACCCACAGGCCGAGCGAGACCGGATGCGCCAGGCCCGGGAACACGGTCGGAAAGATATGGCGCGTGCTGGCCCGGTCGAGCCGCAGCATCCATGCGATCAGTGCGAAGCCGAACAACACCAGCAACACGCCCCAGGCGACCGGGTCCAGCCGGTTGGACACCGCGATCGCCATCACGCCCGAGGCCAGCAGCGCGAGCCGCAACCCGGGCACGGCGACGGTATCGCCCGAGCGCACCGGCGCACCGGGCAGGACCCAGCGCACCAGCACCAGCATGGGCAGCGGCAGCAGCGCCGTGCCGACGAAGGCGGCGCGCCAGGACCAGGTCTCGGTGAGCCAGCCTCCCGCCAGCGGCCCGAGGAAAATCGCGAACGCCCAGGTCACGGCCTGGATGCCGAACACGCGCGGCAGCAGCCGGATGTCGAACAACTCGCGCACCAGCGCATAACTGAGCGCCACCAGCACGCCTTCGCCGAGGCCTTGCAACACGCGGCCGACCAGCACCAGTGCGATACCGGGCGCCGCGGCGGCCAGCAGACCGCCGGCCGTGACCACGATGCCGGCCAGCACCAGGGCCGGGCGCGCGCCGAGCCGCGCCTTGAGCAAGGCCATGGAAGCGCCGCCGAGGATGGTCGAGACCAGGTAGATGCTGGTGGCCCAGCTCAGGTAGGGAGCCGCGCGCAGGTCGTCGACGACGTTGGGCATCGCCGTGACCACCATGAACCAGACGATGGCATGGGTGCCCACACCCAGGTTGACGAGCACCAGCGAGGCCAGGTTGCGGCGCTGGAGCAGGGCGGGCGGGGTGTCGTTGACCATCGGATGGGAGGAGCCTGGCGCTACTTCAGGCTGCGCACCCACTGCACGATCGACTCGGCCATCGGTGCGGTCGCCTTGGGCGCGCGGATGTCACCGGCCAGCACATGCTGGCCCGTGCTTTCGCTGTAGTCCACGACGATGGCCTGCTTGGTCGGTGCCGGGATGCGCGCGAACACCTCGCGGGTCATCTGCGGGTCGACCGTCTGGTCCTGCTCGCTGTAGAGCAGCAACAGCGGCGTCTGGAACGCCGCCATGTCGCTGGCGCGCACATGCTCGACCAGCGCCATCATCGGGAACAAGGCCCGCGTCGGGTAACGCGAGGTCCAGGCCTCGGCCTCGCGCGGGTCCTCGGGTGTCCGGCCGCGCATCTCGCCTTGCAGCGCCAGTGCGATCTGCTGGCCCCAGGGGCCGTTGATGATTTCCGAGCGTTTGTCGCGCGGGCCGAAGTTCGGCGCGATGAAGACATGGGCGGCCATCGATCGGCCTTCGGGACGCAGCGCCAGCCAGGTCGCCAGCGTGGCACCGGTCGAGACGCTGATCACCAGCACCTTGTCGCCCAGCAACTGGCCGATGGCCGCGGCCTCGGTGGTGTCTGCCAGCCAGTCCTGCACCCGGGCCTCGCCCATGGCGTCGGGGGCGGCGCGCCCGTGTCCGGTCAGGCGGCTGTGGAACAGGTTGGCGCCCAGCGCCTGCGCGACCTGCTCGGCCAGCGGCGCGGTCTCCAGCCGGCTGGCGGAAAAACCGTGCAGGTAGACCACCGACCACGGCGTGCGTTCGCCCGCCGCGCCGTGCCAGACCACGCCCTTGGCGGTGCCGGGGCGGATGTCGGAGATGGCCGCCTCCTGTTGCGCGATCCAGCCGTCCAGCGCGTCGATCGCGGTCGGCGGCGCCGCGCGCGGCGCGGGAGCGTCCGGGCCGAAGTCGTTGCGCGGACCGACCGCGAAGATGCCGGCCACCAGGGCCAGCGCGATGGCGGTGTTGCGCAGGTAACGCAGGGCACGACCGCGTCGTGGTTGGCGGGGAGTTGCGGGGTCGGTCGATGGTGTGGTCATGGGTGGACAGCTGGGGGTGGATGCGGGCGCAACATTATCAGCCGCGCCTGGCGGGCACCGTGTGGCGAGGCTTCGGCCGGGCCGGGCCGGGCCGGGCCGCGGCGCCGGCGGTTCAGCGCGCGTCGTCGGCCGCGCGCGAGCGCGGGATCACGACGCCGGGGTAGTTCAGCCAGATGTCGAACGGAATCTCGATGTCGGCAACGAAGCGGTCGCCGCGGTACCAGAACATGCCCGCCAGCGCGAGCCGGCCGGCGCCGTCGAAGATGCGCCGCGCCAGCTGCGCCACCGGCGTGGCGAATCCGCAGCCGAGCTGGCGCGCCAGCACCAGGTCGGCGGGCGCCACCGTCATGGTCTGCTGCACGCGCTGCAGGCGCCGGCGCGCATAGGTGCCCGCCAGCCAGGCGATCTTGTGTTGCTGCTCGCTGCCGGGCGGGAACTTCGCGTGGATGTCGGAGGCCACGTAGATTTCGGCCAGGCAGAACGGTTCGCCGTCGAGCACGTGGATCTTGCGGATGAAGTGGTAGTGCGGACAGGTGGGCTGGCCCCGCGCAAGATGCTCGGGCAGCGTGACGCGGCTGCGTTGCTCGAGGATGTCGAAACGCAGGTCCTGGGTGCCGGGGTCGTTGATCGCGCTGCGCAGCCGCGACCCCTGGGCTCGCGGTTCCTGCCGCTGCGGCACGACGAAGGTGCCGCGGCCGCGCTGGCTGGTGATCAACCCCTCGGCGATCAACACCGCGTAGGCCTGGCGTACGGTGATGCGGGCCAGCCG
>CAXBDR010000051.1:0-21399 GCA_963974265.1 uncultured Rhodoferax sp. | reverse complement strand
TCCGAAGCGGCCGGCCCGCCCCCCAGTGGGGGGGTCGGCCGGTCGACACGCAGTGCGACCGGACAGACGGGGGGCGTCTTGCATCCTAATGCTCCGTTCCGAGGTAGGCTGCGCGCACGGCCGGGTTGGCCTGCACCTCGGCCGGCGTGCCACGGGTGAGCAAGGTGCCGAACTCCATCACCACCAGCTGGTCGCAGACGTCCATGACCAGGTCCATGTCGTGTTCCACCAGCAGGATGCTCATGCCCTCGCCCTGGAGCTGGCGCAGCACCTGGATCAGGTCCTGCTTCTCCTTGTGGCGCAAGCCGGCGGCGGGCTCGTCGAGCAGCAACAGCGCCGGGTCGCAGCACAAGGCGCGGGCGATCTCCATCAGGCGCTGCGGGCCCATGGCCAAGTTGCCTGCCTGTTCGTGCATGAATTCACCCATGCCGATGCGTTCGAGCTGGCGCTGCGCCTCCTTCATCAGGCGCCGCTCCTCGGACGTATTTGTCCGCAGCATGGAAGCGACCACGCCCCGCGAGCCGCGGGTGTACGCACCCAGCGCGACGTTCTCGAGCACGGTCATGTCGGCAATCATCTTCACGTGCTGGAAGGTGCGGGCCATGCCCTGGCGGGAGATGGCGCGCGAGGGCAGGGCGGTGATGTCCCGGCCGCGGAACCGCACCTGGCCCGATGTCTTGCCCAATACGCCGGTGATGAGGTTGAAGGTGGTCGACTTGCCGGCGCCGTTCGGTCCGATCAGGCCGACGATCTTGCCCGCGGGGATGTCGAAGCTGATGTCGTTGACCGCGACCAGGCCGCCAAACTGCTTGCGTACCTTGTCGACCTGCAATACCAGCTCGCCCGACGCCGGCCGCGAACGCACCGGGAGATCGGCCGCCTGTTGCCAGTCGACCTTGCGCGGTGGTGCCGGGAACCAGCGCGCCACCACCGACCACAGTCCATCGGGCATGTACTTCAGCAGCAGCACCATGGCAATGCCAAGCACGATGACCTCGTAGCTGCCGCTGGTGCCGATGAGCGCGGGCAGCGCGACCTGCAGGTAGTCGTCGAGCAGCTTGACCAGGCCGGCGCCGACGATGGCGCCCCAGACATGACCGACGCCGCCAATCACCGCCATGAACAGGTATTCAATGCCCATCTTCAGGCCGAACGCGGACGGATTGACGGTGCGCTGGAAATGCGCCAGCAGCCAGCCGGCCACCGACGCGAACAGCGCGGCGACGAGGAAGATCGTGACCTTGTAGCGGAAGGTGTTGATGCCCATGGCCTCAGCCATCTGCGAGCCGCCCTTGAGGGAGCGGATGGCGCGGCCGGGTCGCGAATCGAGCAGGTTCAGCAGGGCCACGGCACCGGCGAGCAGGATGGCCCAGCACAACACGAAGAACAGCCGGCCCTGGCCGATGTCGACCGGGCCCACCGACAGGCTCTCGAGCCCCAGCAGTCCGTCGTATTTGCCCAGCGCGTCGAGGTTGCCCATCAGGTAGTACAGGGCCAGGCCCCAGGCGATGGTGGCCAGCGGCAGGTAGTGTCCCGACATGCGCAGTGTGACGAAGCCGACGACCAGCGCGCTGATGGCCGTGAGCGAGAGGCCGACGAACAACGTCAGCCACGGCGACATGCCGGTATTGAGCGTGAGCCATGCGGTGGTGTAGGCGCCGATCCCGACAAAGGCGGCCTGGCCGAAGGACGTGAGACCGCCGACGCCGGTCAGGAGTACCAGTCCCATGCTGACCAGGGCATACAGCCCGATGTAGTTGAGCTGCGCGATCCAGAAGTCGGGCAGGGGCAGCACCGCCACCAGCGGGATCGCGGCGACGAGCAGCAACAAGGCAATGCGTTGGCGGGTCATGTCAATGGTCCTCGTCGGAGTGGCCGCTGCGCAACGAGCGGATGAGCAACACCGGCAGCACCAGCGTGAAGACGATCACCTCCTTGAAGGCGCTGGCCCAGAAGGCGCCGAAGGCCTCGACGATGCCCACGAACAACGCGCCGAGCAGCGCACCGGGATAACTCGCCAGGCCGGCCACGACGGCGGCGACGAATCCCTTGAGGCCGATCAGGAAGCCGGAGTCGTAGAACACCGTGGTGGTCGGGCCGATCAGCAGGCCGGACAAGGCGCCGATCAGCGCGGCCATCAGAAAAGTCAGCTGGCCGGCAGCCTGGCTGGAGATGCCCATGAGCCGTGCGCCGGTGCGGTTCACGGCGGTGGCACGCAAGGCCTTGCCGCGCAGCGATTTTTCGAAATACAGCCACAGCAGCACGATCAAGGCGATCGACACCAGGAAGATGATGATGGTCTGGCCCTTGACCGTCACCGGGCCCAGCGGCAGGCGGATGTCCCAGAAACTCGGATTGCGGAAACCCTCGGCTCCGAAGAACAACAGGCCCAGGCCGGTCATCGCGAAATGCACGCCGACCGAGACGATGAGCAACACCAGCGGCGTCGCGGATTCCAGCGACTGGTAGGCAACCCGGTAGACCAGGGGGCCGTATGCGGTGACGATGGCCACGCTCAGCAGCGCCTGAACCCACAGCGGGAACTGCTGTGGCGCGGCCCAGATCGCGAGCAGACAGACGATGACCGGGAATACCAGCGTGCCCAGTGCGGATCGCCCGGCACGCAGGAAATGGCCGTGGTGGCGCCATTGGCCAAACCACTCCATCAACGCGGCGGTGCTCGCCAGGATCAGCAGCAACCACACGGTTCCCGGTGTCTTGCCGGCCTGCAGCATGGCCAGCGTGAGCGCACCGTAGGCGACGAATTCACCTTGCGGAATGAAGATCACCCGCGTGACGGTGAACACCAGGACGGTTGCGAGCCCGAGCAGCGCGTAGATCGCGCCGTTGGTCACACCGTCCAGCAGCAGGATGCTGGCGATGGAGGAGTCCATGGGTTACCTCAGAGAGTCAGGAGCGGCACCTGCCGCAGCCGGCGCATCGCGCGAATCGCGGCGCGCCGTGAAGGGACCGCCGCGGGGCCCAGCCCCGCGGCGGCTGGCAACAGACAGGGGTTATTCGACCTTGAACTTGCCGCCGACGACCTTGGTCATCACGCCGGTTTCCATCGTGTAGCCCCAGTGGTCGGTGGGCGTCCAGTTCATCACGCCGTGCGAGAACACGGTGCGGCCCATCGTCTCGAATGCGTCGCGCAATGCGGCGCGGAACTCCGGCGTGCCAGGCTTGGCCTTCTTGAGCGCGATCGGCACGGCCTTTTCCATCGCGACCTGGAAATCGTAGGAATGGCCGGCAAACTGGTTGCGCGTATTGGCGCCGAACTTCTGCTCGAACTTGGTCACGAAGTCGATCGCCAGCTTCTTGGACGGATGCGCGTCGGGCAACTGGTCGCCGAGCAGCGCAGGGCCGGATACGACATAGGAACCTTCGACCGACTTGCCGCCCAGGCGGATCAGGTCAGGCGTGGCGGCGGCATGGGTCTGGTAGATCTTTCCCTTGTAGCCACGGTCGAGCAGTGCCAGATGGGGCATCGCAGCACCGGAGCCGGAGGCCACGACCAGGATGGCGTCGGGGCTGGCGGAGGTGAGCTTGAGCGCCTGCGGCGTCACGCTGGTGTCCGGACGCGCAAAACGCTCGGTGGCCACCAGCTTGATGCCGGCCTTGTCCAGCAAGGGGCCGATCGCGTCCAGCCACTGCTGGCCGTAGGCGTCGGTATAACCGAGGAATCCGATGGTCTTGATGCCCTGGCCCTTCATGTGCTCGACCACGGCATGGCCCATCACGGTGTTGGACTGCGGCAGCCGGAACAGCCACTTGTCCTTGCCCGCGGGCACACCCACCGGCGAGCCGGCGATCTGCACCGTGCCGGCTTCAGCCGCGATGTCGGTCATGGCGGCGGCCACTGCCGTGATACACGAACCAAAGATCACGTCGACCTTGTCCTCGGTGACGAAGCGACGCGCATTGGCCGCGCCCTTGCCGGGGTCGGTGGCGTCATCGAGGATTTCCAGGATGACTTTTTCTCCGGCGATCGTCTTGGGGAACAGCTCGAGCTGTTTCTGCATCGGGATGCCCAGGCCGGATCCGGGCCCGGTCAACGCCAGGCTGACGCCGATCCGGATGTCGGCCAGTGCTGCGGTGCTTGCAGCGGCGATGGCCAGGGCCAGCAGGGTTTTCTTGAGAGTCATGCGTGTCTCCTAGGGTGGTGGGTTGAAAAACAGCGGGAAAAAGGGAATGGCGTGCGGCTTCAGCTGCACCGTGCGCGGATGTCCTCGGGCACGGGAATCGCCTTGATGCGTTCGGGGTCGTCAGGGTGGCGAATACAGAAGGCGCGTGTTTCCTGGCCTTCGCACAACACGGTGTCACCGCGTTGCACGACATGCCGGTGGACGAAGACCTTGTCGCGCCATTCCTGCACGCTGGTGTGAATCTGCAGCCGCTCGCCATAGGTGGCCGGCCGCATGAAGCGGGTGTGGATCTCCAGCAGCGGCGTACCGATGATGCCGCGTGTCTTGACCAGCTCGCGCCAGGGCGGTACGCCGCAGCGGATGAAGAAGTTCAGCGACGACGCGTCCATCCATTTCGAGAAGTTCGGGAAGAACACGATGCCGGCGGGGTCGCAGTCGCCGAACATCACCTCGACTTCGTAGACGACGGTCCTGGGTGTGTTCGTCATCGTGGCGCCATCCGCAATGCACCGTCCAGGCGGATGGTCTCGCCGTTGAGGTGGTCGTTCTGCACGATGTGCGCGGCCAATTGTGCGAATTCCTCGGGCTTGCCCAGGCGGGGCGGGAACGGGATGCTGGCAGCCAGTGACTGCTGGACCGGCTCGGGCAGGGACTTGAGCAGCGGCGTGGCGAACAGGCCTGGAGCAATGGTGCACACACGGATGCCGTGTTGCGCCAGGTCACGTGCCATGGGCAGCGTCATGCCGACCACGCCGGCCTTGGACGCGCTGTAGGCCTGCTGGCCGACCTGGCCGTCATAAGCGGCCACCGACGACGTGAACACCATCACGCCGCGCGCGCCGTCTTCCAGCGGATCGAGCCGGGCGCAGGCGGCAGCGAACAGGCGGGCCGCGTTGTAGGTGCCGATCAGGTTGATGGTGATGACCTTGGCAAAGTCCTCCAGCGCCGCGGCGTTGCCGTCCTTGCCCACGACCCGTTTGGCGGTGCCGATGCCGGCGATCTGCATCAGCATGCGCGCCGGTCCGTGTGCGGCAGCGGCGGCGTCGATCGCCTGCTGCATGCTGTGCGGATCGCTGACGTCGCACGCGATCGCGAGGCCGCCGATGTCCTTGGCGACGCGCTGCGCGTTGTCCAGGTTCAGGTCGAGCACGGCGACCTTGGCGCCAAGGCGGGCGAGTTCGCGCGCGGTGGCCTCGCCGAGGCCGGATCCGCCGCCGGTCACGAGGGCGGCCTGTCCTTGTATCTGCATGGTTAAGGTTCCTTTTCGATGTTCAGTTCGATGCCTGCGGGTTCTCGAGCAACAGCGCGATGCCCTGGCCGCCACCGACACAGGCGCTCGAGACGCCGTAGCGCAGGCCCGAGCGCTGCAGTTCGCGCGCCAGCGTCACTGTCAGCCGCACACCGGTACAGGCCAGCGGATGGCCGAGCGCGATGGCGCCGCCGTTGACGTTCAGGCGCGACAGGTCCAGACCCAGTTCACGCGCGACGGACAGGGTCTGCGCGCCTTGTGCCTCATTGATCTCGAAGCGGCCGATGTCGGACAACGCGAGCCCGGCACGTTCGAGCAGCAGGCGGATCGCGGGTGCCGGTCCGATGCCCATGATCTCGGGCGGAACGCCCACGGCGGCGGCGGCAACCACCCGCGCCATCGGTGTCTTGCCCTTCGCCTTGGCATAGTCGCCGGAGGTGACGACGCAGGCCGCCGCGGCATCGACCAGCGCAGCGCTGTTGCCGCCGGTCTGCACGCCGCCCTCGAACACCGGCCGGAGCCGGGCCAGCACCTCTACCGGCGACACGCGCGGATGGGTGTCGGCCATGACTTCGGTGACCTTGCCCTGCAGCCGGATGCCGCGGGTCTTGTAGCCTTCGAGCTCGAACTTTTCGCTGAGGACCGGGACGATCTCTCCGGCCAGGAAGCCGCTGGTCTGGGCCGCGACGGCCTTGGCGAAGGAGTCGGATGCGAACTGGTCGACCTCTTCGCGGGTGATGCCGTATTGGCGCGCCAGGTTTTCGGCCGTCTGGATCATGTTGATGCCGGCGGCCGGATCCTTCAGCGCCTCCCACATGAAGTCCTTGAAGCCCACCGGCGCGCCGAGCTTGAAGCCGGTGCGATGGTCGAACGCGGCGATCGGGTTGCGCGTCATGCTTTCGGTGCCGACGACCAGCGCGGCGTCAGCGACGCCGGCCTGGATCTGCTCGCCGGCCTGGCGGAAGAGTTCGAAGCCGGTGCCGCAGATGCGCTGGACCATGATGGCCGGGACCTCGTGCGGCACGCCGGCGTACAGGCCGATGTGGCGTGGCAGGAAGAATTGGTCGAAGTCGCCCGGCGCCATGTTGCCGGTGATGACCGAGTCGATGTCCGCCGCTGCGATACCGGCGCGCGCGAGGGCCTCACGCGCAGCCTTGATGCCCAGGTCGGTCGGCGAGATGTGGCCGAGCGCGCCGCAGTAGTCGACCATCGGCGTGCGCACGCCGGCGTGCATCCAGACATCGTCGAAGGCGTTGAAGAATCCCTTGCTTTTCATCTGTTGGTTCCCCGGTTGTGCGGCAGGCCCCGGCCAGGCGTGGCGACGCAGCTGGCTTCGGTGCGATTGGCATGTGGGGTGTGCGGCGACGGTGCGTCATCGCGCGCGCGGCTTGAGAATGGTGTGCAGGCTGTCGTCGTGCAGGGCGGCCACCGTGTCGGCGCGGTGCGTGAGCACGGCGCGCTGGTTGATCGAACCCTTGTCGGTGATCTCGCCCTTGTCGATCGTGGGTGGCTCGGACAACAGGCACAGGCGGGCGATGCGATTGGCGCTGCCGGTGCTGGTGGCCGCAAGCTCGTCGAGCACGGTCTGGAAATGCGCCAGCACTGCGGGCGACGCCAGCACATCGGCCAGCGGCGCGTCGTCGGCCAGGCCTGCCAGTCGGCGCACGGAGGGTGTCGGGAACACCATGGCGCCCACTTCCTTCAAGTTGATGCCGGTCAGCACCACGTCCTGGATGTAGGGCGCTCCGGCTGCGATGATGCGACCGCGCAGCGGCCCCACGCTGACGAAGGTGCCGGTGGCGAGTTTGAAGTCCTCGGCAATGCGGCCGTCGAACTTCAGGCCCCGGTGCACATCGGTCTCGTCGATCCACTTGACCGCATCGCCGGTCTTGAAGAAGCCTTCCTCGTCGAACGCGCTGGACGTGTCCGCCTCGTTGCGCCAGTAGCCGGGCGTGATGTTGGGTCCGCGATAACGCACCTCGGTCTTGCCGTCGACGTCGACGAGCTTGAGCTCCAGACCCGGCGTGGGCACGCCCAGGTCGCCGGCGCGCACATGGGGGCTGGTGACGAAGATGCCGAACGGGCCGGATTCGGTCATGCCCAGGCCGGTGGCCATGACGATGCGCTCGCCGACCTCGCGCTCCTCGCTCGCGTACAGGCTGTCCCAGATCGGCTGGGCCAGCGCTGCGCCGGCATAGAAGAACATCCTCACGCGCGACAGCAACGTCTTGCGCAGCACGTCGTCGCCCTGCATGGCGTTGGCGATGGCCTCGAAACCGGTGGGCACGTTGAAATACACGGTGGGCGCGATCTCGCGCAGGTTGCGCAGCGTCTCGTGCATCAGCGCGGGTGTCGGCTTGCCGTCGTCGATGTACAGCGTGCCGCCATGGAACACCACCATGCCGAAGTTGTGGTTGCCGCCGAAGGTGTGGTTCCACGGCAACCAGTCCACCAGTACCAGCGGCTGCTCGGCCAGTACCGGCATGGACTGGGTCATCTGCTGCTGGTTGGCGCACCACATGCGGTTGGTGTTGATCGCCGCCTTGGGCATCTTGGTCGAGCCGCTGGTGAACAGGAACTTGGCGATGGTGTCCGGGCCGGTAGCGGCCATCGCCTGGTCCACGGCCGGGGAGGCCGGCGTGGCGCACAAGGCGGCAAAGGACTGGATGGTGCGGCCCGCGACCTCGCCCGCGTGCAGCACGACCTCGACGTCGTCGCCGACGGTGGCCGCGATCGCCTTGGCGTAGCGCGCATCCTGGGCGAACACCAGGCCCGGCGTCACGGTGCGCAGCACGTGCTTGAGCTTGTCGTAGTCGACGCTGACCAGCGAGTAGGGCGGCGACACCGGAACGAAGGGCACGCCGGCGACCAGGCAGCCGAGTGCGAGCAATGCATGTTCCAGGCTGTTTTCGCTCAGGATGGCAACCGGGCGCTCGGCACTCAGGCCGCGGTCGATCAGGCCTTGCGCGATGCTGCGCGCGGTGGTCCAGGCCTGGGCGTAGCTGAGGTGGCGCCACTCGCCCAGCGAACCATCGGCATTCTTGACGCGACGTGCCATGAAGCTGCGCTCGGGCGCGGCTTCGGCCCAGTGGCGCAGCCGGTCCGCCATGCGCTCGGGATACGGTTGCAGGTCCTGGTCGGCCTGCAGGTAGTGGGTGCCCGGCTGGCCGTCGCGCACGCGCACGCGCGTCACGCCGAAGGTGAGGGGGCGGAAGCCGGAAGTGGTCATGGCTGTCTCCTGCGGGTTCTGGTTGCGTTCTGGCCGTCCGTCGGCGGCTCGGTCTTTTTGCCGTCCTGTTGCCGGTACTGCCGGGGTCGGGTCGATGGGCGGTGTTGCCTGTCGGCCCTGGGTCAGGAAGACTTCTGCACCTTGGCGGCCTTGCCTTCGAGGAAGGCGCGCACCCGGTCCTTGGCCTCGGGCGCCGACTGGGCGATCGAGGCCATCAGGGCTTCGGTCAGGAAGCCGTGGTCCGCCGGTTGTTCGGCAATGCGGGGCAAGGCGTGCATCAACGCGTAGTTGGTCAGCGGCGCGTTTGTCGCGATGCGTGTGGCCAGCTCGATCGCCTTTTTCAGGGCGTCCCCCTCGGGCACGAGGTACTGGGCGAAGCCCAGCCGTTCACCGTCCTGGGCGTTGTAGACACGGCCGGTCAGCATCATGTCGGTCATGCGCGCAACACCGATCAGCTTGGGGATGCGGACCGAGCCGCCGCCGCCGACGAAGATGCCGCGTGTGCCCTCGGGCAACGCGTAGAACGTGGTCTCGTCGGCAACGCGGATATGGCTGGCGCTGGCCAGTTCCAGGCCACCGCCGACGACGGCGCCGTGCAGCGCGGCGATCACCGGTACGCGGCCGTATTGCACCGCGTCCAGCGCCACGTGCCAGCTGCGCGAGTGGTGCATGCCTTCACCGGCGTCGCGTTCCTTGAGTTCGGACAGGTCGAGCCCGGCGCAGAAATGGTCGCCTTCGCCCTCGATGACGGCCGCCTTGGCCTCGGCGGGCAGGTTCTGGAACACGTCGCGCAGCGCCGCGACCAGGGCGTCGCTGAGCGCATTGCGCTTGGCGGGGCGGCGCAGGCTGACCACCGCCACGGCGCCGTGCATTTCCAGCGCAACACCGTTGCGGGCGGCTTGTTCGAGGATAGGGTCGGGCATCGAAATCTCCTTCGGGTCAACGTCGCTGGGGCAGCAATAACGTTATTTTTGATAACGATATTGTGCATCGAAACGGCTTGGCCATGACTAGGGTAAACCCTTGTTTCGCATGTCGAGGCCGGTGGCGTCACGCAGGAAAACGCCGTCGACTGCGAGACGGCCCGTTGCTGCGCGCCGGCTCCCCGGCGCGGCATGTATCAGGTGGCCAGCAGCACTGCGGGTGCCTCGAGATGGCCGCGCACCGCCTGGATGAACTTCGCCGCATCTTGTCCGTCGACGACGCGGTGGTCGAACGACGATGACAGGTTCATCGTCTTGCGCGCGACCAGCGTGCCGTCGACCAGCATCGGACGCTCGACGATCCGGTTGACTCCGACGATGGCGACTTCCGGCGCATTGATGATGGGCGTGGACACGATGCCGCCCAGCGCGCCCAGGCTGGTCAGTGTGATGCTCGAGCCGGTCAGTTCGTCGCGGGTCGCGCGGCCCGAACGCGTCATCTCGGCCAGCCGGGCGATGGCGCGGGCGTTCGCCCACAGGTCGCCATCCTGGGCATGGCGCAGCACCGGCACCATCAGCCCGGCCTCGGTCTGGGTTGCGATGCCCATGTGCACGGCGCTGTGCCGCGTGATGACACCGGTCTCGTCGTCGAACAAGGCGTTGACCTGGGGAAAGTCCGCGATCGCCAGCACCATGGCGCGCACCAGGAAGGGCAGCAGCGTGAGCTTGCCCCGGCTGTCGCCGAACCGTGCATTGAGCTGCGCGCGCAGCGACTCGAGTTCGGTCACGTCGCATTCCTCGACATAGGCGAAGTGCGGGATGCGGCGCTTGGATTCCTGCATCTTCTGCGCGATGCGCCGGCGCAGGCCGATGACCTTGATCTCCTGCAGCGTGTCTTCGCCGGCGCGCGCCGGCGCCGCCGCCGCGGCCGTAATGGCTGATACCGCGGCGGCACTTCCGTGTCGCGCCACGTGGGCGTCGAGGTCGGTCTGCATGATGCGGCTGCCGGCGCCGGTTGCATGCACCTGGCGCAGGTCGACACCGAGTTCCCAGGCACGTCGGCGCAAGGCGGGCGACGCAATCGGTTTGTCGTCGGTATCGGACGTGGCTGCTGCCGGTTTGGCTGCGGGTCTTGTCGCGGCTGCCGCCGGCGCAGCCGCCTTGCTTGTATCCGCCTTGGCCGCAGTCTTGCTTGCAGCGGCCACCGATGCGGGTTCGGCCGCACCTTCACCTTCCACGGCGATGTCGATCAGCGCAGCGCCGACGGCCAGCACCTCGCCGACCTGGCCGCCGAGGCGGGCCACCGAGCCGGCCACCGGAGACGGAATCTCGACCGTCGCCTTGTCGGTCATCACATCGGCCAGCACCTGGTCTTCGGTCACGGTATCGCCCACCTGCACATGCCAGGCCACGACCTCGACCTCGGTGATGCCTTCGCCCAGGTCGGGCATCTTGACGGTATGGTTGGCCATCGTCGTCATGCCTCCATGGTGCGTTGCAGGGCGGCGCCCACGCGCGCCGGGCCTGGGAAATACGCCCATTCCTGCGCATGGGGATACGGGGTGTCCCAGCCGGTGACGCGTTCGATCGGGGTCTCCAGATGGTAGAAGCAGTGTTCCTGCACCAGCGCGACGAGTTCCGCGCCAAAGCCGCTGGTGCGCGTGGCCTCGTGCACGACCACGCAACGCCCGGTCTTCTTGACCGAGGCGACGATGGTGGGCAGGTCCAGCGGCCAGATGCTGCGCAGGTCGATGATCTCGGCGTCGATGCCGGTCTCGTTGGCGGCCGCCTCCGACACGTAGACCATGGTGCCGTAGGTCAGTACCGTCAGCGCACGTCCTTCGCGGAACACCGATGCGCTGTCCAGCGGCACGGTGTAGTGCCCCTCGGGCACTTCGGCCAGCGCATGGCCGGACCACGGCGTCGCGGGTTTGTCGTGGTGGCCGTCGAACGGGCCGTTGTACAGGCGCTTGGGCTCCAGGAAGATCACCGGGTCGTTGTTTTCGATGCAGCTGATCAGCAGGCCCTTGGCGTCGTACGGGTTCGACGGCATAACGGTGCGCAGGCCGCTGACGTGGGTGAACAAGGCCTCCGGGCTCTGGCTGTGCGTCTGTCCGCCGTAGATGCCGCCGCCGCAGGGCATGCGTATGGTCAGCGGCGCGGTGAAATCGCCGGCCGAGCGGTAACGCAGCCTTGCGGCCTCGGACACGATCTGGTCGCAGGCCGGATAGAAGTAGTCGGCGAACTGCACCTCGACGACCGGGCGCAGCCCGTAGGCCGCCATGCCGATCGCGGTGCCGACGATGCCGCCTTCCGAGATCGGTGCATCGAACACCCTTGTCTTGCCGTATTTCTTCTGCAGACCGTCGGTGCAGCGAAACACGCCGCCGAAGTAGCCGACGTCCTGCCCGTAGATGACGACGTTGTCGTCGCGCTCGAGCATCACGTCCATCGCCGAGCGCAGGGCCTGGATCATCGTCATCCGCATGGCTTCAGTCCCCCAGCAACTGATGGCGCTGCATCTGCAGATGCGCCGGCACCGACTCGAACACGTCATCGAACATGGTCGCGGCGCCGGCCAGATGGCCCTTGCTCAGCGAGCCATAGGATTCGGCCTTCTTCAGGGCTGCGCCGACCTCGGCATCGAGCGCCTTGCGCGTTGCCTCGTGTTCGTCCTTGGACCACGCGCCGAGCTTCTCCAGGTGTTGCGCCAGCCGCGCGACCGGATCGCCGAGCGGGAAATGCGACCAGTCGTCGGCCGGCCGATAGCGTGAAGGATCGTCGGACGTCGAATGCGCGCCGCCACGATAGGTGACCCATTCGATCAGCGTCGGACCCAGGTTGCTGCGCGCCCGCTCGGCTGCCCAGCGCGAGGCCGCATACACGGCCAGGAAATCGTTGCCGTCGACCCGCAGCGATGCGATGCCGCAACCCACGCCGCGTGCTGCAAACGTGGTGGCTTCACCGCCGGCGATGGCCTGGAAGGTCGAGATGGCCCACTGGTTGTTGACCACGTTCAGGATCACCGGCGCGCGGTAGACATGGGCGAAGGTCAGCGCCGTGTGGAAGTCGGACTCCGCCGTGGCGCCGTCACCGATCCAGGCCGACGCGATCTTGCTGTCGCCCTTGATCGCCGAGGCCATGCCCCAGCCGACCGCCTGGATGAACTGCGTGGCCAGGTTGCCCGAGATCGTGAAGAATCCGGCGCGTTTGTACGAATACATCACCGGAAGCTGCCGGCCCTTGAGCGGGTCGCGTTCGTTGGACATCAGCTGGCAGATCATGTCGACCATGTCGATGTCGTCGCGCGCCAGCAGCAGGCCTTGCTGGCGGTAGCTGGGGAAGTTCATGTCGCCGGGCTCCAGCGCCAGCGCGTGCGCCACGGCGATGGCTTCTTCACCCAGGCAGAGCATGTAGAAAGAGATCTTCTTCTGCCGTTGCGCGATCAACATGCGCGCGTCATAGGCCCGCGTCCTGAGCATGGCGCGCATGCCGGCGCGCAGCTGTTCGGTGTCGATCTGCGGCGCCCATGGGCCGGTCGCGTTGCCGTCGTCGTCCAGCACCCGGACCAGACTGTAGGCGAGGTCACCGGTGCTCGCCGGCGGTGCATCCACCGGCGGCCGGCGGACCTGGCCTGCCGGCGAGAGGTGCAGATAGGAGAAATCGGTCTCGCGGCCGGGTCGCCCGGTTGGCTCGGGCACATGCAGCCTCAGTGCAGATGGTGGCGTCATCGTCTGACCTCCTGCAAGCATCCTAACGTGCGGCCGGCGTCGCTGCAAATCGGCGACGCGATACCTGCTGCGGACGGGCTGATGTGCCGCGCCGGCTTTGTAAAACACCTTGCAGGCCGCGCCGCGGCATGTTCGGGACAGCGATTCCGACGGTAGGATGCATGCTTTATTCGACACGCATCACAGGAGGTTCCATGGCAGGTTGGTACGAGATCAGCAAAAGCGACAAGGGCCGTTTCTCATTTGTGCTCAAGGCGGGCAACAATGAAGTCATTCTGCGCAGCGAGCAATACGAATCCAAGGCGGCCGCGAACAACGGCATCGCGTCGGTGCAGACCAACAGCCCGAACGAAGCACGCTACGTGCGCAACGATGCATCCGACGGCCGCCCGTACTTCAATCTGCGAGCCGGCAACAACCAGGTCATCGGTACCAGCCAGATGTACGCCAGCGCGGCCAGCCGCGACAACGGCATTGCATCGGTCATGAGCAACGGCCCGACCACGACGGTCAAGGACCTGAGCTGATAATGGCGGGATGACCCAGCCATTCTCCGTGGACCAGCCCGCGCGGGCCGATATCGAGGCCGTGCCCGGGCCGGCCTTGCTGCAATTCGGCACCGATTGGTGCGGTCATTGCAAGGCGGCGCAGGCGCCGGTGCAACAGGCTCTGCAGGAGTTTCCCGGGGTGCGCCACATGAAGGTCGAGGACGGACCGGGTCGCACGCTGGGGCGTTCGTATGCGGTCACCTTGTGGCCGACGCTCGTCTTCCTGCGCGACGGCCAGGAAGTCGGCCGGCTGGTTCGGCCGGTGGACAGTGCGCCGGTGCGCGAACAACTGGCCCTGCTGGTGGGCCGTCCCGACTGATCGGCGCGGGGTTTCGCGGCTGACCCCTCCGAGCGAGGATGCCAGGCACGCGGTCGCGGGCCGCACCGGTGGCGTATCGGCCGCCCGACTTGCACTGTCTTGGGGCAAGGTTTGCGGACTTTCTGCACCAACTGTGGGTGCCCGACGACAAATCCGCACCAGGAACACGCCTTTTTCATGGGATCTTGTGCGTCGCAGCATCGGCGCATGGATAATCAGGGTTTTCCCTAGTATCCATTCGTCGTCCAGCTTCATTTGGCGGCAACATCATCATGAATCATCTGTTTTTCCTGTGGTCCGCCGTCCGTGCGATGACGCAGGCGTATGCGCGGCACTCCGACATCCAGGAGCAACGTGCCGTCGAGGCTTATCTGGCCACGGTGCAATCGGCCAGCGAGCTGGAATATCGCGAGCGCCAGTGGTTGCGCGCGCACAGCTGATCCCGTTTCCCCACGTCATTCCCCCGTTTCCCATCCTCCCAACATCATGAGCATCCTGCTTTTCCTCAAGTCCTTGTTCGAGCAGCCGCGTTTCGAGTCCGGCGCTCGCGTCAACCACGTGCGCGGTGGATCCATCCAGCGCACGGACGGTTATGTCGTCGGCCAGACCGAGTTCGGCGTCTGGGTTGAATGGCCGCGCGGTGGCCGCAGCCTGTTGCCGGGCGGCGAACTGGCCCGTATCGGCTGATCGTTCCCGTTCGCCGGCCTGTCACCAGGCCGTCCAGCCTCCGTCGACAGTCAGGTTCTGGCCGGTGATCCACCTGCCGGCCGGCGACGCGAACAAGGCGACCGCTCCCTTGAGGTCCCGGGGTTCGCCCAGGCGGCCCAGAGGCACCATGTTGCGGAAGTTCTCGCGCGTGAACGCGTTGAGCGTGGGCTTGGGTATCTGGCCCGGACTGATGCAGTTCACCGTGATGTCATGCTGGGCCAGTTCACAGGCCAGCGCCCGTGTCAGGTTCAGCACCGCGCCCTTGGCGGCATGGTAGGACTGGGTCGAGCGCTTGTAGCCCGGCGCATACAGCCGGGGGTCGCTGCCCAGCATCGCGTGCAGTGAACCTACGGTGATGATGGCGCCGCTGCGCCGCGCCGTCATCGCCCGCGCTGCGCATTGGGCACTCACCAGCGTCGTGGTCACGTTCAGGCGCAAGGTGGTCTCGAAATCGGCCACCGAGATATGCGGTGCCATGTCCACGCCGTGTGCGCCGCCGGCATTGCAGACCATCACGTCGAGTCGTCCATGGCGGTGCACGATATCCTGCACCACCTGTTCCATCGCGGCTTCATCGGCCGCGTCCGCCGTGACCGCGTGCGCCGCCAGGCCCCGTGCGACGAGGTCGGCGGCACTGCCGCGCACCACATCTTCGCGCCGTCCGAGCAGGTAGACGGTGGCGCCGAGTTCGGCCAGGCCGGTGGCCATGGCCAGCCCGAGGTGGGTGCCGCCGCCGGTGACGACGGCGACCTGCTGGTGCAGGGACAACCAGTCGGGCAGGGTGGGGTTGTGCATGTCCGGTCCTGGGGTCGGGTTCATGTTCATGCAGCCCGCAATACCCGGCCGGGCCGGGAATCCGTTTGCCGTCCATTCGTGACGACCGCCACGCCGTTGACGAACACATGCGAGACACCGCCGGCCTGCTGGCACGGCGCCAGGTAGGTCGCACGGTCCTGCACCTCCTGCGGATCGAAGACCACGATGTCGGCCGCCTTGCCGGGTGTTAACGTGCCGCGGTCGTGCATGCGCAGGCGTTCGGCCACGCGGCCACTCATCTTGGCGATCGCGGTGGCCATGTCCAGGTCTTTCAGCTCTCGCACGAAGCGGCCCAGCACCCGCGCCGTGGCACCGAAGTTGCGCGGATGCGGTTGCCGGCTGCCCTGGTCGAAGCAGATCGCCGAGCCGTCCGACCCCATCACCGCATGGCGGCAGGTCAGGAAGGTGCGCATGTCCTCCTCGGTGCGGTAGAACAACACGACCATGATGCGGTTGCCGCCTTCGCGGCACAACGCGAGCGTGAGCCGTGCCGGCGTCATGCCCGCCGCGGCCGCGGCCGCCTCGATGCTCTGGCCTTCCCTGGCGCCGAGCACGCCATCGGTGCGGGCCAGCACGACGCGGTCCCACAACCACGGAATGCGGTTGGCCGACCAGCCCTGTGCAAGGTCGGCCTCGGCCCGGTCCATCACGGCCGCGTCGGACAGGCGTTCGCGCATGGCCGCGACACCGCCCTCCTGGACCCAGGCGGGCAGGTATTGCGTGAGCGCCGAACTGGACGCATCGTAGGGATAGACATCGAAGGCGGCATCCACGCCTTGCGCGACGGCGACGTCGAATCGGTTGGTCCACAGGCCGGCGCTGCCCCATTCCGACGGCGTGTTGATGGCCGCATGTGAATACTGCACGCGAGCGCCCGTCGTGCGGCCCAGGTGCAGGGCTTCGTTCAGCGGGCCATAGCGGTGATCATTGCCGTGCAGGTCCTTGTCGCGTGCATGCGACGCATACAGCCGCTGGCGCCGTGCAAGTGTTTCGCACAGGGAAACAAGCTCCTCGGTCGGCGCGTAGCGCGAGGGCACGTAGGTCAGCCCGGTGGTCATGCCGAACGCGCCCTGGTCCAGCATGGTGTCCAGCAGCGACTGCATGGTGGCCATCTGCTCGGCACTGGCCGGGGCACTGTCCACACCCATGGCCGCGATGCGCAGCGCGCCGTGGCCGACCAGCGGCGCGATGTTGACCGCGATGCCGCGGCGTTCGGCCTCCTGGCGGTAGCCCTGTACGTCGGTCCAGTTCAGCGACAGGGCGTCGTCGCCGATGCCGGCCAGCAGGTCCAGGTGCAACTGCATGTGCTGCGGGTTGATCGGGAACGGCGAGAAGCCGCAATTGCCGGTCACCTCGGTGGTCACGCCCTGGCTGACCTTGCTCTGGCCACGGCCGTCGAGCAGCAGGCTGATGTCGGAATGGGTATGGATGTCGATGAAGCCCGGCGCCACGACCTGGCCTGTCGCGTCGATCTCGGAGTCGGCGCGAACGCCCCGGACGTCGCCGACACCGATGATCATGCCGTCGGCGATGGCGAGGTCGGCGGCCTCGGGCGGCGCGCCGGTGCCGTCATACAACTGCGCACCGCGGATCAGTACATCTGCCTGCATGAAATAGCCTCGTGGTTGCGGCGCCGGTCCGCCACGACCGCGCGATGAGGCACATGCTAGTGCGGCCTGTCGATGCTGTCACGCCGTGCGCCCGGCACCTGCCGGTTGACAGGCGCCTGCGATGACGCTATGGCGCGAGCGTCATTCGATCCGGATGTTGTTCTGCTTGATCAGCTCGCCCATCAGCGCGTGGTCGCGCTGCAGCACGGTCTCGAACTCCTTGGGCGTCGACGACAACACGTCGAAGCCCTGGGACTCGATCGGCGCGCGGAACGCCGGCGACTCGAGCACGGCGCGCATTTCCTTGTTCAGGTAGTCCACGATGGCCGCCGGCGTGCCCTTGCGCATCAGCACGCCGTTCCACACCACCGAGTCGGCCTGCTGCAGCCCGGCCTCGGCCATGGTCGGCACGTCGGGCAGCAGCGGCGAGCGCTTGGCCGTGGCCAGCGCCAGCACCCGGATCTTGCCGGCCTTGTGCACCTGCACCACGGCCGGCAGGTTGTTGAACATCATCGGAAGCTGGCCGGCCATCACGTCGTTCAATGCCGGGGCCCCGCCCTTGTAGGGCACGTGGATCAGCCGCGCGCCGCTGCGCGACTGGAACAACTCGCCGGCCAGGTGCATGGTGTTGCCATTGCCGGCCGAGCCATAGGCCAGCGAACCGGGCTTGGCCTTGGCCGCGCTGATCACGTCGGCGACGTTCTTGTACGGCGTGTTCGGGTTGACCAGCAGCACGTTGGGCATCTGGTGGGTCAGTGTCACCGGTTGCAGGTCGGTCAGCGGGTCGTAACCCATGGACGCATACAGGTGCGGATTGATCGCCAGCGTGCTGGTCGTTCCCAGCAGCAGCGTATAGCCGTCTGCGGGCAGTTGCCTGGCCGCATGCACCGAGCCGATGTTGCCATTGGCGCCCGGACGGTTGTCGACGATCACGTTCTGGCCGATGCGCTGGCTCAGGGCCTGGGCGAACGGTCGCATGAACTGGTCCGCGGCGCCTCCGGGCGGGTAGGGAACGATCAGGGTCAACGGTTTTTCCGGGTAGCTGCCGATGCCTTGCGCCCATGCGGGAAGCGTGGGAGCGAGTGTGGCGGCGCAGGCGAAGGCGGCGAGAAGCTGTCGGCGAAAGATCATGCAGGTGTCTCCAGGGGGTACGGGTCAAGGGTGGCGCGGCGGGTGGGTAGAGCCGGTTCGTCAGGCTTGTTGTTGTCGTTGTATGCGTGATGTTACCGGTACCAAGCCGCCGAGGTGGACTGTATAGTGAGCCATGCCCTGTGTCAATTGCCGCCGCCCGCGCCATCGCTGAGCCATGTCCCGCAAGCCTGCACCGATACCTTCGCCGGACGCCGGCGCCACGCCTGCGGCAGGCCGCATGCGCCGGCGCCGGCACGGCGGCTACACCATCCACGACGTGGCGGCCCGGGCCGGTGTCTCGTCGATCACGGTTTCACGTTATTTCAACCAGCCCGACAAGGTGTCGCAGGCGCTGCGCGAACGCATCGCGCAGGCCGTCAGCCAGACCGGATACGTGCCCAGCCAGGTCGCCGGTCGACTCGCGTCGGGCAGCAGCCGGGTCGTGGGCGCGGTGATGCAGAATTTCGCCAGCGCGACCTTTGCCGAGACCGTGCAAGGCATGACCGACGTGTTCGACGACTCGGGTCTGCAGTTGCTGCTGGCCAATACCAACTATGTGCGCACGCGCGAGGAACGGGCCATCCGCTCCCTGGTCGGCTGGCATCCGAGCGCCTTGATCCTGACGCGGCACGACCATGCGCCGGCCGCCGAGGCCTTGTTGCGCAGCCTGTCGATTCCGATCGTCGAGACCTGGGATCTGGGCGAGAAACGTCCGTTTCACCAGGTCGGGTTTTCGCACGAGGCGGTCGGCGCCGAACTGGCGCGGCATTTCATCGACCAGGGGGCACGAAGGATCCGGTTCGTGCAGGCCAGCGTGCCGGAGGACTTCCGTGCCCGCCAGCGGTCACTGGGTTACGCAAGGGCGATGCGCGAACAGGGCCTCACGCCGGACGTGGTCGCCGCCGAAGTGCGCGAGCCGTTCCAGGCCGGCGCGGCGGTCATCCGTCGGTTCGCAGCCGAGCCGGTGTCGACGCGGCCGCAGGCGATCGTGTTCGCAAACGACGACATGGCGGCCGGTGCCGTCCTGCATGCGGCCGCGCTGGGGCTGCAGTTGCCACGCGACTGCGCCATTGCCGGTTTCGGCGACGCGGCTCTGGCCGCCCACCTGCAACCGGCGCTCACGACGATGCGCCCCGATCGTTATGCGATCGGTCGCATCGCCGCCGAGCTGCTGCTCGAACTGCTCGCCGGAGGGCCTGCCGATGCGGCAGCGGCCGAGCCACGACGCATCGTCGTACCTTGCCGCATGGTGGTGCGCGAAAGCGGGCGGGTCGTGCCGGAACGTTGACAAGCGCGGCCGTTGCGCCGCGGGGCCGGACGGGGGCTTGCGGGCTGCCTTTCGCATCGGCGAATACGCGTTGGCGCCAGGGTCGCGTGCTGCACCAGCCCCGTGCCTGCCACCGCCATGGTAAGAATGGGGATGGACGGCCCGACCCAGCCGGGGTCAGCCTGATTCACCCGCCGCACCTGCGGCGGATCCACGCCAGCAAAGGAACCCGCCATGCGCCCCACGAACCGTTTGTCCCCCTTGGCGTCCGAGTCGTCCGTCCGCCCCGGGCGCCGTCGTCGCGACCTCTGGTCGCTGGTGCTGGCCGGCGCCTGGACCGTGGCCCTGGCGGCCTGCGTTCCATCCCCGCCGACGCACAGCGCAGCCGCGGCGGCAGCTTCCGCGCCGGCCGCATTGCCCACCGCGGGACCGACGCAGAAGGCGGTCTTTGCCGGTGGATGCTTCTGGTGCGTGGAGGCCGATTTCGACAAGGTGGCCGGCGTGTTGTCGACCACGTCGGGATACACCGGCGGCAAGACCGCCAATCCCAGCTACCAGGAGGTGTCGTCCAACATGACCGGCCATGCCGAAGCAGTCGAGATCGTGTTCGATCCGGCCAAGGTCGGTTATGCGCAGCTGGTCGAGCATTTCTGGCGCACCATCGACCCGACGACGAAAGACCGCCAGTTCTGCGACGTCGGCTCGCCGTACCGCACCGCGATCTATGCGCAGGATGCCGAACAGCTTCGCATTGCACAGGCATCGCGCGCCGCATTGGAAAAAAGCAAACCCTTCCAGGCGCCCATCGTCACCGAGGTGGTGATGGCGGACACCTTCTACCCGGCCGAGGAATACCACCAGGACTACTACCGCAAGAATCCGGTGCGTTACGGCTACTACCGCAGCGGTTGCGGCCGCGATGCACGGCTCAAGCAACTGTGGGGCGAGGCGGCCACGCACTAATCCCGGCACGCATGCGGCCACCGGCAGCCGCCCGCGGCGCAACATCGCCACCGGGGCGGATCCCGTCGCCCGCCACCGCCCGGACCCCGACCCGCCGTCATGTCGGCCAAACGTCCGATGGCCGCCGCGGGACGACTGACACCATAATCGACGCGTCGGCCGCCTGTCGCCGCGCCGGGCCCGCACGTCGGGCGGCGGGGTGGACGGCCATGGCACGGGTTTCGTGGGCACAATCACGAAGCCCGCGAGAACCACCCCCGATGGAGACCCCATGTTCCGGCTGCTCATTTGTGATGACCATCCTCCGATCAGGACGGTATTGCGCCTGCTGGCCAAGGAGGCCGCCGGCCTGTGCGATGTCACCGAGACCGGTACCACGCAGCAACTGCTTGAAGCGATACAGGGCCGCACGCATTTCGACCTGCTGACCCTCGATCTGCAATTGCCGGGCGGCTCGGGCCTGGACCTGCTGCAGCAGGTCCGGCAGATGCGGCCCGACCTGCGCGTCATGGTCCTGTCGGCCGACGACAGCCCGGACAGCGTGCGGCGCGCGATGGCCTTGGGCGCGAATACCTACCTGGCCAAGTCGGTCAGCGAACGCCAGCTGTTCGATGCCTTGCGTGCCGCGGTTCAGGCCTCGCCCCATCACGATAGCCCGCCGGTGACCGAACACATGCCGAACCAGCGTCGTTCGACCGACGTCGAGCCCGCGGCCTTGACGCAGCTGGCCCTGTCGGCGCGCCAGCGCGACGTGCTGCTG
>CAXBDR010000050.1:0-21521 GCA_963974265.1 uncultured Rhodoferax sp. | reverse complement strand
GCTTGCTGCGCGCCTTGGGAGACGGCTCGCGTGCCAGCAAGCATACGATTGGCGCCGGTCTACGCGTTGCCTGGAACGCTCGACACATCGGAGATGCCTGTGCGCATGTCGACAGACCGAGATCTCGCTCGCCGATACGTGCACCAGACAACCAAGTTCGTGCGACTCGGCAATGCGCTCTCGCCGTCAGGGTCGAGTTCATCGCGGAACTTGCACTTCGAGGTGGCCACAAGTTCTGGGAATGAACCATTCAGAGGCAAGCGGGACCATGCCCAAATCACTCCGCGAACGTACCGCTCTGACCCGACGCTTCATCGAACATCAGCTATTCCGCCCTTCTCCCCGGGAACCCAAAATACCACTCGCCGCCTGATTGCACGGACACAATAATTCAATGTGATGCCTGCTCCAGAGACTGCATTCCTGGCCCGCACACTGGTGGTATTGAGTCGCGCGCCCGACGAGAGACCAGTACGCATGGGCGACGGTTATCACATCTGATTCCCGGATCCGGCCAGCATCGCAGCCAGAACCCGGTCTATGAGCAGACGTTGGCCACTGTCCGCTTTGGCAGCTTCGCCGACCTTCCTCAAATTAGCCTTGGTCCAGGGCTACAGCTTCGCCACGGAATGACTGGTGCCGGAAAACGCCATTGGATTGGTGGTGGTCGGCTCCCGCTGCAACGCTGCCACCCTCAAGGGGGATCGACTGTCCATATTGAGTGACGAGGGAGGCAGCCACTCACAACAAGATGACTGGGAGCTCTTCAGCGAATCTTGTCTCAGACTATATTGCGCTGTCTCAGACTTTGTTGCCCGTGAACAGCGTGCCGCAAGCGCGCGACGGTCATTCGACCGTCACGCTCTTGGCAAGATTGCGCGGCTTGTGGCTGCGGCCGGCCCTGCGGGCCTTAACTTGGCTGCGCCAAGTTAGCCTTCGCCCCAAGCCGAGAAACCTGGCCCGCCTGCGGCGGTGGCGCTGCGCGCCTCAAGAGCGCGACGGTCATTCGACCGTCACACTCTTGGCCAGGTTTCTCGGCTTGTCCACGTCCGTCCCCCGCGCACACGCCGTGTGATAAGCCAGCAGCTGCAGCGGCACCACGTGCAGCATCGGCGACAAGGCTCCATAGTGCTCCGGCATGCGAATCACGTTCATGCCTTCGGCGCGTTCGATGTGGGTGTCGGCATCGGCCAGCACGTACAACACGCCGCCGCGCGCGCGGACCTCGTGCATGTTGCTCTTGAGTTTCTCCAGCAAGGTGTCGTTGGGCGCCACGGTCACCACCGGCATCGCGCTGGTGACCAAGGCCAGCGGGCCGTGCTTGAGTTCGCCGGCCGGGTAGGCTTCGGCGTGGATGTAGCTGATCTCCTTGAGCTTGAGCGCACCCTCCAGTGCAATCGGGTAGTGCAGGCCGCGGCCGAGGAACAGCGCGTTTTCCATCTTCGCGAAGTCCTGGGCCCAGGCGATGATCTGCGGCTCCAGCGCCAGCACGGCCTGCAGTGCCACCGGCAGGTGGCGCATCGCGGCCAGGTGGGCGTCTTCCTGTTCCTGGCTCAGGCGGCCGCGGCTCTGGGCCAGCGCCAGCGTCAGCAGGAACAGGCCGGCCAGTTGCGCGGTGAAGGCCTTGGTCGAGGCCACGCCGATCTCGATGCCGGCACGGGTGATGTAGGCCAGCTTGCATTCGCGCACCATGGCGCTGGTGGCCACGTTGCAGATCGTCAGGGTCTGCTCCATGCCCAGGCTTTGCGCGTGGCGCAGTGCGGCCAGCGTGTCGGCGGTCTCGCCGGACTGGGTGATGGTGACGACCAGGGTCCTCGGGTTCGGCACCGAGGTGCGGTAGCGGTATTCGCTGGCCACTTCCACCTGGGTCGGGATGCCGGCAATGCTCTCGAGCCAGTACTTGGCGGTGCAGCCGCTGTAATAGCTGGTGCCGCAGGCCAGGATCAGCACCGAGTCGATCTGCTTGAACACCCGCGCCGCACTGGCATCGGCGCCGTCGAACAGTTCCGGCACGATGCCCAGCACGCCCTCGAGCGTGTCGCCGATGGCGCGCGGCTGCTCGAAGATTTCCTTCTGCATGTAGTGGCGGTACGGGCCCAGTTCCGCCGCGCCGCTGTGTGCCAGCACCGTCTTGACCGGTCGTTTGGCCGGCTCCAGCGGCTTGTGGTTCTTGTCGATGAGCCAGTATTTGCCCAGCTGAACATCGACCACGTCGCCCTCTTCCAGGTAGACGATCTGGTCGGTCACGCCGGCCAGTGCCATCGCGTCGCTGGCCAGGAAATGCTCCTGCCCATCCTTGCCCACACCCAGGATCAGCGGCGAGCCGGCCCGCGCGCCGACCAGGCGCTGGGGTTCATCCTTGCAGAACACCGCGATCGCGTAGGCGCCGCGCAACTGCTGCACCGCAGCCTGCACGGCCTCGAACAGGTCGCCATCGTAGACGCTGTCGACCAGGTGGGCGATGACCTCGGTGTCGGTCTGGCTCTGGAACACATACCCCTTGGCGCTCAGGGAGCTGCGCAATTCGTCATGGTTCTCGATGATGCCGTTGTGCACCAGCGCAATCCGCCCGGGTCGGTCGTGGGCGTCGGCGCCGGTGCCGTGGCTGAAGTGGGGATGCGCGTTGTGCACGGCCGGCGCGCCGTGGGTCGCCCAGCGGGTGTGGGCAATGCCGGTGCTGCCTTGCAGCTTGCCGTTGCTGACCTGTTCGATCAGTTCGGCCACCCGCGAGGTGGAGCGGGCCCGCTGCAGGCCATCGACATGGACGGCAACGCCGCAGGAGTCATAACCGCGGTACTCGAGCCGCTGCAGGCCCTGGACCAGGATGGGGACGATGTTGCGGGTGGAAACGGCGCCGACAATGCCACACATAAATTGAACTCCAGCAGTAGTAGTGGCGCGATGGTACGGGCAGTCGTGAAAAATATTACGCCAAATAATGCACGAATCTGAACGATCGTTTCACGATACCGTTCGGTTGAATATTTATTTCATGGATGATCCATGCATGGAACAAATCGAACTTGATGATATCGACCTGCGCCTGCTCGAGCAGTTGCAGAATGACGCCTCGCTGAGCAACCTGGAACTGGCCCAACGGGTCTTCACCTCACCGCCCCCCTGCCTGCGGCGGGTCAAGCGGCTGCGCGAGGCCGGCGTCATCGAGCAGCAGGTCGCGGTGTTGTCGTCCGACCGGCTGGCGCCGATGCTCGGCCACGGGTTGACCGCCATCGTCGAGATCTCGCTGGACCGGCAAGGTGCCGAAAGCCTGGATGCGTTCGAGCAGCGGGTACAAGACGACGACGCGGTCCAGCAGTGTTATCGCGTCTCGCCCGGCCCCGATTTCGTGCTGGTCGTGCATGCACCCGACATGCCGCAATACCACGCGCTGGCGCAGCGCCTGTTCACCAGCGACGCGAACGTGCGCAACGTCAAGGCCTTCTTCAGCGTCAAGCGCGCCAAGTTCGGCGCGCGCCTGCCCTTGGGGCCGACCGTCAGTCCGCCAGCGGCAGGCTGAAGCTGATCCGGCAACCCTGCCCGGGCTCGCCGCGGGCACGGATCTGCCCACCGTGGCGCTCCACCACGCGCCGCGCCAGCGCCAGGCCGACGCCGATGCCATCGAACTCGCGCGCGCTGTGCAGGCTCTGGAACACGCGGAACAACCGGTCCTGCATGCGCGGATCGAAGCCGACGCCGTTGTCCTGGACATGGATCTCGCACATGCCGGGCGCCTCCAGCGGCGTCCAGCCGATCGTGATCTCGGCCATGTCGCGGTCGCGGCTGAACTTGATCGCGTTGTCGACCAGGCCCGTCAGCAGCTGGTTCAGCAAGGCCAGGTCGCCGCGTACCCGTGGCAGGTCGGGCGCAATATGCCAGCGCAGCGCGCGACCTTCGCACGCCGGCTCCAGATGGCGGCGCACGTCGTCCAGCAACGCACCCAGGTCGACCACGCCCGGCTGCATGACCGCGCGGCCCACGCGCGAGAGCTCCATCAGGCCGTCCATCAGGCGGCCCATCCGGGTTGCCGCGCCGGCGGCGGTATCCAGGTGATCGGCGATGGCGGGGTCCAGCGCGTCGCCCAGGTCTTCGCGGGCAATGCGCAGATAGGCCGTCACATGGCGCAAGGACGCGCGCAGGTCATGCGAGACCGAATACGTGAAGTCCTCCAGCGCCAGCTGCGCCTGGGCCCGTTCACGCTCGAGCTGATCGATGCGCTGGCGCAGCTCGGCTTGCGTATCGCCGGCACCACTCATTTCTTCGGGCGTTTCCATCCGGCAATCGTGGTCTGGCGGCCGCGCGCAACACTGAGTGCACCCGGCGCCGTGTCCTTGGTGATGGTCGAGCCGCCGCCAACCGTGCCGCCGGCCCCGAGCGTGACGGGCGCGACCAGCACGCAGTTGCTGCCCACGTGCACGTCGTCCTCGATCACCGTGCGGTGCTTGAACGCGCCGTCGTAGTTGGCGGTGATGCTGCCGGCGCCATAGTTGACGCGTTCACCCACCGTCGCATCGCCCAGATAGGCCAGGTGGTTGGCCTTGGCACCCTTGGCCAGCGTGGAGTTCTTCACCTCGACGAAGTTGCCGATGTGCACCTCGGCGCCCAGCTGCGCACCCGGACGCAGGCGCGCAAACGGGCCGACCAGCGCGCCGGCGCCGACCGTGACCCCGGTCTTCTCGCCATCGATGTGGGTGAACGGATGGATCACCGCGCCGGCATCGATGCGGGCGTTGGCAATGACGCAGTTGGCTCCGATGCGCACGTCGTCGCCGAGTTGCACCGTGCCCTCGAAGACGCAGTTGACGTCGATCGCCACGTCCTGCCCGCATTGCAGCTCGCCGCGCACGTCGATGCGCGCCGGGTCGGACAGGCGCACGCCTTGCTCCATCAAGCGGGTCGCCTGGCGCTGCTGGTAGGCCCGCTCCAGCTCGGCCAGCTGCACCGGGCTGTTGACGCCGGCCACCTGCACCGCGTCCAGGATGCGATGCGCCACCACAGGCACGCCGTCGGCAACGGCGAACTTGACGATGTCGGTGAGGTAATACTCCTTCTGCGCGTTCTTGTTGTCCAGCCGCGCCAGCCAGGCCTTGAGCAGCCGTGCCGGCACCGCCATGATGCCGCTGTAGATCTCGCGGATCGACAACTGCTCGGGGCTCGCGTCTTTCTGCTCGACGATGGCCCGCACCGGCGCACTGTCGCCGCCGCCATCGCGCACGATACGCCCATAACCCGTGGGGTTGGCCAGCTCCAGCGTGAGCAGGGCCAGCTTGTCGCCGCCGCCCAGCGCAATCAGGTCGCGCAAGGTCTGCGCCTGGGTCAACGGCACATCGCCGCTGAGCACCACCACCGTGCCGTCGTCGGGCAGCACGGGCGCTGCCTGCTGCACCGCATGCCCGGTGCCGAGCTGCGGCTCCTGGCGCACACACTGCAACTGCAACGACGACACCAGGCCGCCAGCGGCGCCGCAGGCGGCCTCCACCATCTCGGCGCCGTGGCCGGTGATCAGCACCGCGTTGCGGGCGCCGAGCTCGGCGGCCGTGGCCAATACATGGTGTACCAGAGCACGTCCGGCCAAGGGGTGCAATACTTTGGGCAACCGGCTCTTCATCCGGGTTCCCTTGCCCGCCGCCATGATGACCACATCCACGATGCCAACACTTGATTCCATATCCCTGTTCCGTCGCCTGGTAGTGAGTTGGCCTGCGATTATCCGCCTGCTGCTGGTCGGCATCGCGGCGAGCCTGCTGACCGCCTGCAGCGCGGTCAAGCTGGCCTACAACAACCTGCCCGAAGTGGGCTACTGGTGGGTCGACGGATATGCCGACCTGGGCGACGCGCAGTCCGTGCAATTGCGCGGCGACCTGGCCCGGCTGCACGAGTGGCACCGCATGAACGAAATGCCCCGCATCGCCGACCTGCTGCAGCAGATCGGGCGCGACACGCCGGCCGACACGACGGCTGGCGACGTGTGCCGGTTCTTCGACCAGCTGCGCGAGCGCTTCGACGTGGTCAGCCGCCAGGCCGAGCCCGGCGCCGTGACACTGGCCGCGTCGCTGACGCCGGCCCAGCTCGAGCACATCGAGGGCAAGTTCGACAAAGGCAATGCCGAGTGGCGCCGCAAATGGGTCGCCATCGACCGGGCCCAGCGGCTGGAGCGGCGATTCGAATCCTCGCTCGAACGGGCGGAGCAGTTCTACGGAACGCTCGATGCCCGCCAACGCACCGTGTTGCAGGCCGGCCTGGCACGCTCGAGCTGGGACCCGATGCGCAGCTTCACGGAACGCCAGCGCCGGCAACAGGACCTGCTGCAGACGCTGCGCACGGTCAGCGGTGCCGGCGGCACGCCGCGACCGACGCCGCAGCAGGCCGCGGGGCTGCTGCGGGCCTATCTGGAGCGGACGGCGCGCTCCCCCGACCCGGCCTATCGCACACACGCGCAGACCGCGATCGAGGAAAACTGCCTGCTCTACGCGCAACTGCACAACAGCACCACCGCGGCCCAGCGCGCCCGGGCCGTCGCCCGCGTGGCGGCATACGAGCGCGACGCGCGGGAGCTCTCGGGCGCGCCCTGAAGTCCCGCATCCCCCTTGCGGCGGACGGCCGCGCGGCAAGGCACACGGCATTTGTTACATTCAGCGACAAGGCCGTCCGGTGCCGGCCGATCGAGGAGCTCGCCCCCATGTCGACGGAATGCGATGCTTTCGTGGCCGACACGCGCCATCCCGAATCGCTGCGGGCACTCGCGGTGCGTGGGGACATGCGGCGCTACCGCAAGGGCACGATCCTGATCCAGGAGGGTGATGTCGGCGAGACCCTGTTCATCGTGATCGAAGGCCGGGTCAAGGTCTACTGCGTCGACTCGAACGACAAGGAAATCACCTTCGGCGTGTTCGGCGCGGCGGAGTATTTCGGCGAGATGGCGCTCGACGGCGGCCCGCGCTCGGCCAGCGTCATCACGCTCGAGCCCACCGTGTGCGCCGTCGTGCACCGGCGGGCCTTGTCGGCGTTCATTGCCGAACGCCCGGAGTTCTGCTTCGAACTGCTGTCCAAGGTGATCCAGCGGCTGCGGCTGGCCACCCGCGATGCACGCAACCTGGCCTTCATCGACGTTTACGGCCGCATCACCCGGCTGCTCAACGACATGGCCACGGTGCAGCCCGACGGCCGTCGCATGGTGATGGAGCGCATCACGCACCAGGAGATCGCCAGCCGCGCGGGATGCAGCCGCGAGATGGTCAGCCGCATCCTCAAGGACCTGGTCAGCGGCGGCTACATCGCGATCTGCGACCGGCACATCGTCCTGCTGGCAAAGTTGCCGCCCCGCTGGTAGCGGGAGCGCACCGGCGCGGCCCGCGCCATGGTGCATACGTCACAAAAGTCGCCGGGCAGTTGCACATCCCGCTAGGGCCGGATTTTCCTAAGCTGTGATCCACGCACCGCACAGGAGCACCATCGTGCATCGGGTGCGACCACAGGAGGAGCCCATCATCATGTCGCACACCGATCCACGCGCACGGTCAGCCACTGTCGCAACCCTGGCAAGCAGCCCGCCGCCACATCCGCTGGAGCCATCCGAGCTTCACCTGCTGCGCATGGCGCTGAACCAGATGGACTACGGACTGGTTGTCATCGACAGCGAGTCCGCGATGGTCCAGTTCGCCAATGCACTGGGCCAGGCCGCACTGCTCGAATGCCCGGACGGCTCCGGTGCCCTGGGCCGGGGATCCGGCCTGCGGCTGCTCCACGGCAGGGTGATGGCGCAACGCCCATGCGACAACGACACCCTGCGCCGCACGCTGGACCGGGCCCGCGCCGGCCTGCGGGGTTTCCTGTGCCTGGGCGCGGGAACCCAGTCGTCGGCCGTGGCGGTGTTGCCGCTGATCGGCCCGCGCCATGCGTTCGACCTGCAGGCGTATGGCACGCTGGGATCAGGGGTGCCGCCGAGTTATGCCTTGCTGGTGTTCGCCAAGCAGCAGTTGTGCGACGACTCGACGATGGCCTTGTTCGCCCGCGAACGCGGCCTGACCAGCGCCGAAGGCCAGGTGCTGGCCCAGGTCTGCAAGGGCCTGCGCCCGGCCCAGATCGCACACAACCATGGCGTGCGCATCTCGACCGTGCGCACCCAGCTGCGCAGCATCCGGATGAAGACCTGCTGCGAGACGATCCGCGACCTGGTGCAGCAGGTCTCGGTGCTGCCGCCGATGGCACGGCAGTTGTCGGGCCAGGCACGCGGCTGAGGGAACGACAACAACAAAGTGGCCCATGCGGGCCCCTTTTGTTTGTACTTGCCGATGGACGTTCAATCCTGCAGCGCCGCCCACATCTCCTTGTCGCGCTCGGCCGTCCAGATGCGCGGGTTCTTGATGCCCTTGGCCTCGTCGTAGGCCCGGCTCACGTCGAACGGCAGGCAGTGTTCGTAGATGAACACCTGGCCGAACAGCGGATCCATGCTCTTGCGGGTATGGGCCATCGCGGCCTTGAGGTCCATGTCGGCGGCCGCGGCCTCCTTGCCGCAGCGGAACAGGGTCTCGACCCAGGACTTGGTGTAGTCCAAGGCCTTGTTCACGTCGTCGGCACCCTTCATCGCTTCACCCCGGCCCGGCACGATGGACTGCGCACCCAACGCGCGCAAGGCCTCGAGCGTGGCGGGCCATTCCGCGAGCTGGGCGTCGCCGGTATAGACACCCGCCTGGTATTCGACCAGGTCGCCGCTGAACAACACTTTTTCCTCCGCGACCCAGGCGATGGTGTCGCCACGGGTATGGCCCGCGCCCGGATGCCAGATCTGCACCTTGACGCCGCCCAGGTCCACCGTCAGCTTGCCGGGCACTTCGCCACGGGCCGGATCGCCGCCACCAATGACCATGGTCGGCCAGGTCAGGCCCGGCACCGACTCGGCATTGCGGAACAGGCGCGGGAACCGCTCCATCTCGCTTTGCATGTCTTGCGCGCCCCGCTCCTGGATCAGCTCGAACGTGCCCTGGCTGGCGATGATCTCGGTTGCGCCTTCGGCGGCGTAGGCGCTGGCGCCCAGCACCCGCACCGCGTGGTAATGGGTCAGCAGCACATATTTGATGGGTTTGTCGCTGACCGTGCGGATCCGCGCGATCAGGTCCTGCGCCATCGCAGGGGTTGCGGTCGCATCGCTGACCATGATGAACTTGTCGCCGATGATGACACCGGAATTAGGGTCTCCCTCGGCGGTGTAGGCCCAGCAATGCGCGCTGAGTTGTTCGAACGTGATCTTCTTGTCGTCGAGGTCGGCCTGCGACGCGAATGCCTTGGTATTGCCGGTCTTGGCTTGGGACATGGAACTCTCCTTCGGAATCGGGCGATTTTACCTATTCGTAATGCGTTACGGATAGGTAAATGATTGAGGCATGGCGATGTCGTGATCGCAACGGAATCGCATTAACACATTCAAGCTTGCCAGAAATGTCGGCGTCGCTGACACCGGCGTTTTCACCCCTGACTCCGGCGTGGGGAAAATGCTATAAACAATTGATTCATAAGGATATTTTCATTGGAACGGAATTTGCTTCCTGTGATGTGTTCGGTCTTCCGGGCTTTTCAACTACAGGAGGTAAATCGTGAATTTTTCACCCACGCGTCTCAAAATGGTTCCACTGGCGGTCGCCGTCATGCTCGGCGGCCTGTCCACCGGTGCCTGGGCCGATGCCGTTGCGTTCGGCCCCAACATCACGCTCGATGCCAACTATTCGCTCAACGGCGGCCCGACCGTCGATGGCATGTCCGACCCGAGCTCCAACCTGTACAACCCGTCGAGCAACGGTGCCGACTTCTACCTGTTCAAGAGCGATGCCGGCAGCAATGTGTTTTTCCACACCTACGGCTTCGCGTCGTCGCCGACCTACTTCGGCGCCCGCGCATCCGGTGAAGCGCATTTCAGCGCCGACACCCGCGCGACCTTCTCGCAGCAGTTCACGAACACGACCGGCGTCGCACAGACCTACAACTTCTCCTTCATGGTCGACGGCGGCGAAGTCGGCGTGCTGGGCTCAGGTGCCGGATTCGCCAGCCTGCTGCTCAACATCAAGAAGAATGGCACAACCGTTGCACAAGACCTCACCAGCATCACGCAGACCGCAACCGGCGACGTGACCTGCACCGACACGGATATCGGCCTGTCCTACATGTCGTGTTTCAACGGCACCAGTTCGAACGCCTCGAGTTTCGGCGGCATGTTCAACGTCAGCATGGGGCAGATCGCCGCAGGCGAGTCCTTCACGCTGGACTACGACATCATCGCCACCGTATCCGGTGAACTGGGAGCCAACACCGGAACCTATTACCAGGCCTGCAACGACGGCTACGGCGGTTATGCCGAAGTTGCCGCGGCTGAAGACATCGGAGACAACCCGTTCGACCCCGACAAGGAAATCTGCAGCTTCCAGACGTTTTTCCCCGGCGCTGCGATCGCACGCTCTGGTGACCCGTTCAACGGCCCGAACTTCGGCGACGGCAGCCTGAGCGCAGACACCACCGCGCGATTCTCGGTGACCAATTCGCCCGCCAACGGCGTGCCGGAGCCTGGATCGCTGGCCTTGATCGGCCTGGGACTGGCCGGCGTGGCGGCAATCCGGCGCAAGCGCTCGAACCAGGCACAGTGACGAACTGCGCCATCACAACCGGCACCATGATCGGTTGAACCCGGACGAACGGCACCTGCGGGTGCCGTTCTCCTTGGCGGCCGGTCTTCGGCCGTTGTTAGCATCACGCCATGGCACGATATCTGTTTGCATGGGAACTCGGGGGCGACTACGGCCACCTCGCCCGGCTGCTGCCGGTGGCGCTGGAGCTGCGCGCGCGCGGCCACGAGGTGGTGTTCGCGGTGCGCGACCTGATGGGCGCCGAGAAGTTGCTGACGCCCCACGGCATCCGCACCTGGCAGGCGCCGTTGTGGCTGCGCAAGGTGACACAGCTGCCCGATGCCATCACCTACTCCGAACTGCTGATGCGTTTCGGCTATCTGAACGCCACCGCGCTGACCGGCATCTGCCGCGCCTGGCGCAACCTGATCGAGCTGCTGGCGCCGGACGTGGTCGTGCTGGACCATGCCCCCACCGCGCTGCTCGCGACCCGTGGCCTGCCGCTGGCACGGGTGAACTTCGGCGACGGTTTCTGCATTCCGCCCCACGGCCGGCCGATGCCGCATTTCCGCTGGTGGATGCGCGAGAACAAGGTGCGGGTGCAGGACTCCGAACAACACGCGGTGACGACCGCCAACCAGGTGCTGCTCGCGCTGGACGCACCGACCATGACCGGCATGGGCGAGCTGCGCGACTGCGATGCCACGCTGATGTGCAGCTTCGCCGAACTCGACCACTATCCGCAGCGCGACGACAACGACTACCTGGGGCCGATCTTCGCCCTCGGCCAGGGCGTCGACCTGCCCTGGCCCGACGCACCCGGGCCCCGGGTGTTCGCCTACCTCAAGCCGGAATTCGCCGGGCTCGACAACATCCTGGCGGCACTGCACAAGTCCGGCGCCAGTGCGCTGGTGCACGTGCCCGGCGCAGCGCGCAAGACGCTGCAGACCTTCAGCAGCGGCACCATGGTGGTGTCGCCCGATCCGTTGGACATGGCCGCCATGCGCAGCAGCTGCGACCTGGCCATCTGCCACGGCGGCGCCGGCACGACCGCCGCCATGCTGCTGGCCGGCAAGCCGCTGATCGTGTTTCCGATGCAGATGGAACAGACCATGGCGGCCCACCGCCTGTCCGACCTCGGCGTCGCTACCGTGCTGGCCGCCGAAGCCAGTGCCCAGATGCCGCGCCTGCTCAAGAAGGCCCTGACGGACACCGCAATGGCACAGGCCGCCCAGGCCTTCGCGCAGCGCCACCAGGGTTACGACCAGCAGGCGAGCATCCGCACCGCGGCCGACCGGTGCGAAGCCGTCGTGCGTACCGAACGTCCATGAACGCCCTGCCCCGCTTTTCGGTCGTCATCTGCAACTACAACTACGCCCGCTTCGTTGGTGAAGCGATCCGCAGCGCGCTCGACCAGGACTACCCCGCCGACAGGGTCGAGGTGATCGTGGTCGACGACGGCTCGACGGACGATTCGCGCGCGGTCTACGCGCAGTTCGCGGACGACCCCCGCTTCACCGCCGTGTTGCAGGACAACCGGGGGCAGACCGCCACCTACGAGGCCGGCGTGCGCAGATCCACCGGCGACTATGTCTGCCTGCTCGACTCGGACGATCGCTTCCTGCCCGACAAGCTGCGCCGTGTCGCAGACCATATTGCCGGCCTGGGCGAAGCGCCCGACCGGCTGTTCCTGTGCCACGACCTGTGGCTCGACAGCACCGACGCCAACAACACCACCCGCCGCCTGCCCCAATCCTGGTTCGACCTGGTCAGCGTCTCCGAACTGCCCGATTGCCTGACGCTGGATCAGCCGGTCACGCATTTTCCGTTCTCGATCCCCTGCGGGCTGGTTTTCTCGCGCACGCTGGTGCTCGACTGCCTGCAGGCCCTGCCGACCTGGGAGTTCAACCGCGGCGCCGACGGCATCCTCTGCCCGGCGGCGTTGATCCGGACCGGGCGCGCGCATTACCTGCGCGAGGCGCTGGGCATCTACCGCATACACGGCGCCAACGAGTTCGCCAGCATCGTCGACGGCAAATACGTGCCGCGTTTCGATCCGCACAACCGGGCGCCGAAGACGCAACGTTTCCTCGAGCACTGGCTCGACCTGCAGGACAAGACACCCGCCGAACGCATGCAGGCGCTGCAATACCTGCGCGGCCGCGAACACCTGGTGCGCCGCCTGTCGGCCACGCACCGGCTCGGCTCGCCCTCGGTGGCCGTGGCGGTGCTCGGCGACGCCGACGACCCGGTTACGCAGGCGTCGATATCCGACAGCCTGCAGTCGCACGAACCCGTCACGGTCTTCGCGGCCGGCGCCGACGGCGACACGGAGCTGATGCGACTGGCCCGGGCGTGGAGCGGGCAAGCGGCCGAATACATGGTGTTCCTGCGCGCCGGCGACCGGCTCGATCGCAGCTTCGTCGAACGCCACCTGTTCCTGCGCCAGCACGGTGCGCTGGTGGCCGCCAGCTGCAGCGACATCCGGCTGATCAGTGCGCAGGGCTCGCTCGTACACGCCGACGTATTCCGCAACAGCGGTGCCTGGAAACAGGCGATCCAGCAGGTGCCGCCCTTGGCCACCAGCCTGCGCGACTGGGTTGCGCCGCCGATGGCCGGCTGCATGTTGCGCCGCAACCTGCTGCTGGACCGCCTGTTCGCGCATGCATCCACGGCAGCGCCCGCCCTGCAGGAGGCCGGCTTCTGGCTCGTCATGCAGTTCGCCCACCATACCGGGGGCGTGTTGCGCTTTCGCGAGACCCTGTCGAGCAGCCGGTTGCGCGACGGCGCCGCGGCCAGCTATGGTTATCTTTCAGCCGCCAGCAGTGCCGACGGCAGCCTGATCCAGCCACCGGTGGCCGAGGCGGCGGCCTGGTTCGCCCGCTTCTACGAACAGGAACAGGCGGCGCTGCGCCAGTGGCTGCCCGAAGCCTGGCACCGGCGTTTCGCCGAGTGGCTGCATGCGCACCGGCTACCTGCCCCCAGCGACGTACGGCCGAGTTCACGGGGCGGTGGCCGTCATGCGCGTGGCAGGACGGCCCCGCGTGGAACCATCACTCCTTGCGGAAGTCGTCGTGGCAGGCCTTGCAGGAACCGCCGGTGGCGCCGACCTGGGCCTTGATGGCATCGATGTTGCCCCCCTTGGCCACCATCGCCAGTTTCGTCATCTCACCCTGCATCTTTTCCGCTGCGGCCGTGAACTTGGCCTTGTCGGACCAGATCTCGGGCTTGGCCTTGGTGTCGCCCTTGTCCGTGCCGTCGCCAAAACCTGCCCACGGCAGCTTGGACATCATCTCGGCCGTCGCCGCATTGCTGGCCGCAGCACCCGCATCGAATGGCATGCGTCCATTGGCCATGGCCGCCACGCGTCCGAAATGCGCCGCCATCACGGTCAAGGCTGCCTTGCGGTATTTGATGGCGTCTTCCGGCTTGGCGAACTGGGCCTGGGCCGGCGCGGCCAGGGTGAAGGCGGACGCTGCGAGCACAAACGAGGCGAGAACTTTCATGGGGACTCCTGTGGATGGGTTTGAGAATGGGAACGTCGTACAAAGGGGAAACAAGCAACTGACGCTCGATGGATCGGGCGTGGCGGAAAAAGTTCACTGCCAGCAGGGTCATCAGGGAAAACCCCAGGCGCGCTGGGGAAAGGACGCCGCCGCGTGTCACGCGTTCGCAAACACCATGGCTTCCTCGTACATCCGGTCGATGTCGCCGAGCGATGCGATGACTTCGTCGAGGTCGCCGCCCACGCGTTGCGCGATGAATGGCGGCAGGGCTTCGACACAGGGATTGCCCGCGGCGCCAAACCCGAGCTTCTTGCTGATCTGGTTCGCCGTGAACACACAGGCGATCATCTCGGTATCGAGCAGGTCGTCGACATGCTGATGCCGGATCGTCTCCACCAGCGGCGCGGGGAAACGCCACTTCTCGACCAGCATGCCGCCGACGACCGCATGGTCGGTGCCGATGACCTCGCGCAAGGTCTGGTACAGCGACACCTCGCCCCAGTCGGCCATCATCAGGGCCTGCTTGAATTCCTGGGGCATGAACTGGGCAAACACCACCTTGCCGAAATCGTGCAGCAAACCCGCGATGAAGCAGTCGTTCGCATCCACGTTGCCCACGCGCGGCGCCAGCATCTTGGCAATGTTGGCCGTGGTCAAGGAATGCAGCAGGTACTGGTGGGCGTCGAAGCCGGGCACCCCCTCCTTGGGCAACATGCCGATGGCCGCGATGCTCAGCGCCAGGTTCTTCAGGCTGTTGAAGCCCATGTACACCACGGCATGGTTGATCGACGTGATCTGCTTGGGCAGGCTGTAGTAGGCGGAATTGACGACGCGCAGGATCTTGACCATGACCACCGGGTCGTGGTCGATCACCCGCACGAGGTCCTTGGGCGAGCAGTTCACGTCGCGCGTGAGTTCGAGAATCTGCTGCACGCTGCGCGGGAATGCCGGCATGCGGTCGACGGCGGCTGCGAGCTTCTGGGTCAGTTCAGGCGTCATGGTCACGAAATGGCTGCGGCCTCCATTTTGGCAGCAGTGCGCGGCGCCGGTGCAACGCCGGTCGGAACCGGCAACGCGCGACCCGATGCCGCACCGATGCCGACAGGCGCAACATCAATAGTTCAGTTGCGCGCGGCCACCCTGCGCAGCCTCCTTGAACGCCTTCATGATGATGCCCGTCGTCACCGTGGCGAAATAACGCGCACCCCAGGCGGCGTATTTTTCCTCGTCGGCCGGCGTCAAGGCCAGGATGCCGGGACACTTGCCGGCCGCCGCGACGGCCCGCAGCGTCTGTTCGATCGCGGCCTGCACCGGGGCATCGTTCCATCGGTTCTCGTGTCCCATGGCATGTGCCAGGTCGTTGGGCCCGATGAACACCGCGTCGACCCCGTCGACCGCGGCAATCGCGCCGGCATGGGCCACGGCTTCGGGCGTCTCGATCATGACGACCAGCGCAATGCCTTCATTGCTGCGGCGGGTGTGGTCGGGGCCACCGAATGCCCCGTAACCGGCAGCCCGCGACGAAAACGCGCTGCCGCGTTGCCCCGACAGGCCGGCGGCACCCGTGGCCAGCGGGTACTTGACCTTCTGCACCAGCGCCGCCGCATGGGCCGGCGTGTTGACCATGGGGATCTGCAGGCCCCCGGCGCCGATGTCCAGCGTGCGTGCGATGTCGTGCTCCAGGCAGCGCACCAGCGTGGGCAGGCCGCTGGCCCGCGCGGCGCGCAACATGTGTTCGGTGGTCTCGAAACTGGCCGGGCCATGTTCGTTGTCGATCACCAGAAAGTCGAATCCGGCAAACGCGCACATTTCGACGATGGCGGGCGAGGCCAGGCCGTTGAAGACGCCACGCAGGCGTTGGCCGCCGCGCAGCAGTTCGGGCAGGCAGGTATCGAGAGGTCGGATCGGTTGTGTCATGACAGGTTCCAGGGTTCAATGCCGGCCTCGCAGGAGTTGCAGGCCACGCGGGCGAGTGTGGCACGACCGCGGGCCCGCGCCACCATGCTTGCGCGCAGGGGCACGGGCGCGGGTGCCGGCGTACGCATCATCGTTGCGAGCGGTCGACGAAATGCTTCGGCGCCACATACCCGTTCGCATCGACGGACCGGTTGGCCCTGCCTGCCGCCTGTGTCACAGCGTCGTCCCAGACCAGGTTCTTGCGGTGGTCGCCCGGCGTCATGACCAGCACCACCGCCTCGTCGCCGCCGGTGTTGCGGTAGCTCCGCCAGGCGTCGGCCGGCATCGCATAACTGTCCCAGCCCTGGTCGGAGCCCTGGGCCGCAATCGTCGCCGGTGCATCGGTGCCATCGATGGTGATCGCCACCTGGCCGCGGAACACGACCAGCACCTGCTTGTCGGCCAGCTTGTGACGCGACATGCTGCCCTTGGGGGGCAGGCGCAACCACTCGATCGAGAAACCGTGCGCGTTGTGCACCGGAGCCAGGTGGTTGCGCTCCTGGCTCATGCCCAGGCCGATCACCGGCGCGATGGCGCCGCCGCATCCGGGCAGGCTGCTGTCGAGCAAGGCGTCGGCCGACCAGTCCAGGTCGGCGAAACGCACGCAGCGCCGTTCCATCTGCTCGGGCGTCCACTTGCGCAGGGCCGCGATCTCCTGCGGTGTCATCGGTTGCAGACGCTTGTCGTTCTCGCTCCAGGTCTGGCCGAGTTGCTCGTCGATGATGCGGTAGTCCTCGGTCAGGTGCACGCCCTGTGCGCGTGCCGCCTCCAGCGTCCACGGACCCCACAGGATGCCACCGGTGTCGTCCCGGCCCAGCGCGGTGAACATGAAGGCATCGTCCGGACCCAGGCTCTGGAAGCCGCGGTAGATCCAGGTCGGCACGGTGAAGATGTCGCCCTCGCCGATCTCGGCCTTGAGCGGATCGGGATCGAAGCCCCAGTGCATCTGCCAGCGACCCTTGGTGCAGATGAACACCTCGGCGGTGAAATGCATGTGTGGCGGATTCGTCGTGCCGGCCGGCATGGACACGCCGCCGACCTGGAAGCCGTGTTTCTCGCGCAGGCTGACCGGCTGGTTCGGGTTCTGCGACACGCCGGGGCCGATCAGCGCGTAGTTCTTCTTGGGCCCGCAGCCGGGGATGCGGTAGTCGATGAAGGCATCGGTGCTGTAGCGCAGGCCGTCAAAGGGAATGAAACGTTGCTGGAGCTGTTCTTGGGTCAACATGGGGCGGTCCTGTAGAAGGGAAACAATCGAAGAAGGAAAGCCGTGGCGGCGGGCGGGTCGGCGGTTCGGGGCTTTTCTCAGGCGAGGTTCAACCAGCGCCGCAAGGCATGGCGCAGCCGGGCGCCGCCCTCGAGCGGCACGAAATGGCCGACACGGGGCAGTTCCAGCCAATGCGCGCGAGGTTGTGCTCGAACCATCGCCCGTTGCATGGCGGGTGTGCACACCGGGTCCCGGGCGCCGCTGACCAGCAGCACCGGGCCCTGGAATGCCGCCAACGCGGCATGGCCGTCCGGACGCGACGCAGCCCAGTGAAGCTGCGCCGCGACCGCGTCCCGCCGGCTGCGCCGGGCCATGGACGTCACCAGCGGGGCATGCCGTCGGCGCTGCCGTTCATGGTGGAAATATGCGGGCAACAGGCGGCGCACCACCGCGTCGGGACCACGCGCACGCCACAACTTCCACGACCGGGCACTGTTGCGCCGCCCAGCCGCGCTCGCGCCGTGCGCGTTGCTGGCGACCATGGCCAGCCGTTCGATCCGGTGCGGGGCACGGCGCATCAACTCCAGGGCCCACAGGCCACCAAGCGAAAAGCCGACCACCGAAAACCGCTGCGGCAACCGGTCCAGCAGCGCCTGGGCCCAGTCCCGGGCCGGACGAAGCTCCTCGTAGTCGACCACACGCACGTCGGCCAGGCCGCGCAGGGCATGTTTCTGGCGCGCGAAGAGCCGGGCGTCACACAAGGTTCCGGGAATCATGACCACGGTGGGCAGGGCATGCGCCACCGCCATGCCGCGCGCCACGCCTGGTCGCGTGCCGGCACGGCCGGCGGCAGCATCAGATGGCGTATGCTCGCGGCCCATGGCCAAGCCTCCCGCGAAAACCAACGACCAGCGACCCGCTGGCGGTGCAACCTCGTATGACGTGGCCCGCCTGGCCGGTGTGTCGCAGTCGGCGGTTTCGCGCTGCTTCAAGCCGGACGCGTCGATCTCGGAGAAGATGCGCAAGAAGGTGCTGGCGGCAGCGGCCGAGCTGCAATATGCACCCAATGCCATTGCGCGCTCGTTGATCACGCGCCGCTCCAACATCGTGGCCGTGCTGATCACCGAAGCCACGACCCGGGTCACGCCGGAGATCCTGTTCCAGCTCAACGTCGCGCTGCTGCGCCAGGGCCTGCATCTGCTGCTGTTCTCCATCACCCGGGAGATGGGCCACGACGACATCATCGGCGAGGTGCTGCGCTACAAGGTCGACGGCGTCATCGCATGCACCACCCTGCCACCGGCGCAGATCGCTCGCTGCAGGCAACAAGGCATTGCGGTCGCGTTGTACAACCGGGTCGCGCCAGGTGAACACGCCTGCAGCGTCAGCTGCGACCATGCCAGCGCGAACCGCGAGATCGCCAACCGGCTGTACCGCAGCGGTCATCGGCGCTTCGCTTTCATCGCCGGCGCCATCGACGCGCCGGTGTCGCAGCTGCGCCTGCAGGGTTTCGTTCAGCGGCTGGCCGAGCTCGGCGTGAGCGACATTGCGGTCGTGCATGGCGACCTCAGCTATCGATCCGGACATGCGTGCATGCTGGAGCTGCTCGCGCGCGACACGGCGCTCGACGCCGTGGTCTGCGCCAACGACGACATGGCGCTGGGCGCCATGGACGCGGCCCGCTTCGACAGGATGCTGCGCGTGCCCCAGGACATCTCCATCGTCGGCTTCGACGACGTTGCCGCTGCCGAGCGCCCGCCGTACCGGCTCACCACCGTGCGCCAGCCGGTCGAGGACATGGCACGCACGGTGGTGCGGCTGCTGCTCGATCGGATCGCCGATCCCGAACTGCCGGCGGTCGTCACCACGATGCCCGGCACGCTCGTCGTACGGGCGTCGGCGCATATCGCCGGCGATTGAGCCCGCGCCACCGCAACCATGGCCGGTCGCAGCCGCCCCATCGAGCCTCTGCGCTTGCCGTGCCTGCATGTCACCGTCCACCATTCAAGCCGACACCTGCCGCGCCTTGTTGAACTCGCGCATGCGCGCCAGCACGTCGACACCGATCTGCCGGTACACGTGCAACAGGTCGACCAGCACCCAGTTCTCGCGAATCAGGCCGTTCTCGCAGCGCCAGAAGTCCAGACTGCGCATCGTGATCTTCTGGCCCGAGGGCGCGATGCCGAGCCAGCCGTCGCCACTGATCGTCGCCGACATGCCGGGCCAGGCCGTGAAACCGACATAGTCGCCGTCGGCGAAGAAGTTGCCCTTGCCGCCCGTGCCCCTGCGATCCGGCATGCCATTGAGAAACGGTATCTGGTGCCAGTTCCGAAAGCCCGCGATGCCGCGCCCGGTGCCGATGCCCGAGGGGCCGTACCAGCTGAACCGCGGATGCCAGAATTTCTCCAGTTCCATCGCGGCCACCCCGCCGGTGGCGAACTTCGCCAGGCCGGCCAGCATGTCCTGCACCAACTGCCGGCTGCGCACGGCATGGCCCTCGTCGTAGGGGCCCGGCACCCATCCGTCCTGGGTTGCCGGTCCGGGTACGTGCCACTCGCGGCCCAGGCCGGGCGCCATCGGCCAGGCCCGCGCCTGCAGCATCAGTTCGGGGATGTCCCACAAGGCCTGCATCTCGACGACCCTGCCGCCTTGCATGCGGTAGAACTCGTGGAAGCGCAGCGACACCTGGTGGCCGGTCGGCGGAATGTCCATCCAGGGTCGCACGAAAGTCCCGGTGTAGTAGCCGCAGCAACCAACCCAGTCGCCATCGACCGCACCCGGCCCGGCCATGACGATGGTGTCGCGCCGCTCGAGGTCGGGAATCGCGCGTTGCAGCGGTTCGAACACGTCCCGGTACAGGCCTTGCGGTCCGTCTAGGTCGTCGTAGGGCGTCGCCAGATGCACGATGGCATCGGGCGCGAATATCGCCATCAGTGCGGCGCGTACGGCATCGGGTTCATAGTCGTACAAGGCCTGGCGCAACGGCGCCAGCGCCGCCTTGTTGCGGTTGTGGATGTCTTCTGTCATCGGGGCATCAACCCTTGACAGCGCCTTGCGTCAGGCCGCCAACGATCTGTTTCTGGAACACCACGACCAGGATGATCAGCGGTATCGTGATGCTCACCGCGCCGGCCACGCCCTGCATCAGGAAGGCCTCGGTCTCGGCCGTGATGGCGTTGGCAATGGCCGCCGGCATCGTCATCTTGTCGCCGTTGGTCAGCGCGGAGCTGAGCAGGAAGTCGTTGTAGGCGAGCAGGAAGCTGAACAGGCCGGTGGTCACGACACCGGGCCACATCACCGGGATGATGACCCGCCGGAACGCCTGGAACCGGGTGCAGCCGTCGACCAGCGCGGCCTCGTCGAGTTCGTTCGGTATGTTGACGAAGAACGAACGCAGCATCCAGATCGTGAAGGGCTGGTTGATCGCCACCAGCACGAAGATCAGCGTGAAATAGGTGTTGCGGATGCCCAGCGCGTCGAAGATGGTGAAGAAGGACGGCAGCAGGCTCGAATGCGGAATGGCCCGGAACACCAGAGCCACCAGCAGCAGCCAGAAGCCCAGCGAACCGCGGTAACGCGACAGTGCGTAACCGGCCAGGCAACCGACGGTCAGCGAGATCGTCACCGTGAAAACGGTCACCAGGGCGGTGTTGAGGAAGTTGCGGTAGAACGCCTTGTCGATCCACAGCCGGGTGTAGTTCTCGAACGTGAACGGGGCCACCCATTTGATGGGCGACGAGAACGCGTCCACGTACTGCCGGAACGAGATCACGGCCGTCCAGATCACCGGCAGGGAGGCGATGACAAGCCAGAACAACAGGCCGCCGTACACCAGGAACATCAGCGAAACACTGCGTTTGGTCATCACACACCTCCTTTTTGCTCGCGCCAGGTGCGCACCAGCAGCGGTATCAGCAGCACGACAATCCCGGCCAGCGTCAACACGGCGGCGGCACTGGCCTTGTACGGGTTGTTCTCCAGCAGCAGGATGTGGTAGGTCAGGTACTGCACGCTGGTCGTGAACGCACCCTGGGTCAGCACGATCACCGGCTCGAACACCCGGTAGGCGTCCATCAGGTGGATCAGCGTGATGAACACGATCAGCGGCATCAGGTGCGGAATCGTCACGTAGCGCAGCTTCTGCCAACGCGTGGCGCCGTCGATGGTCGCGGCCTCCAGCGCATCCTGCGGCACCGACTGCAGTCCGGCGTACAGCACGATGAAGGCAAACGGCACCACATGCCAGAT
>CAXBDR010000049.1:0-21570 GCA_963974265.1 uncultured Rhodoferax sp. | reverse complement strand
GCACCATGCCGATCTGAGCTCTGATCTTCATACGTTTTCTCCATGTGCCTGGGTAGGCTTGACGAGTTCCTCTCCGACCGGTGTATCGAGCCAGTCGATCTTCTTCATCTTGCGCACGACGACGAACTCGTCGCGGTTGGTGCCGATGGTTCCGTAGTAGTTGAAGCCGTAGCTGAACTGCGCGTAGCCGCCGATCATGTGGGTGGGCTTGAGCACGATGCGGGTCACCGAGTTGTGGATGCCGCCACGCGCGCCGGTGATCTCCGAGCCCGGGGTGTTGACGATCTTTTCCTGTGCGTGGTACATCATCACCATGCCCGGCTTGACGCGCTGGCTGACCACCGCCCGCGCCGCGATGGCGCCGTTGATGTTGAACAATTCGATCCAGTCGTTGTCCTCGATGCCGGCGCTTTTGGCGTCGTCCTCGCTCATCCAGACGCAGGGGCCGCCGCGGCTGAGCGTGAGCATCATCAGGTTGTCGGTATAGGTCGAATGGATGCCCCACTTCTGGTGCGGCGTGATGAAGTTGAGCGCGATCTCCTTGTTGCCGTTGGGCTTGATGTTGTGGATACCGGCCGTGGTCTTGAGATCCACCGGTGGCCGGTAGCTCGAGAATCCCTCGCCGAACGCGAGCATCCAGGGGTGGTCGAGGTAGAACTGCTGGCGCCCGGTCAGCGTGCGCCAGGGGATCAGCTCGTGCACGTTGGTGTAGCCGGCGTTGTACGACACCGTCTCGCTCTCGATGCCGCTCCAGGTCGGGCTGGAGATGATCTTGCGCGGCTGGGCCTGAATGTCGCGGAAACGGATCTTCTCGTCTTCGCGGTGGATCGCCAGGTGGCTGTGGTCGCGCCCGGTCTGCTTGCTCAGTGCCTCCCAGGCCTTGACGGCGACATGGCCGTTGGTCTCGGGTGCCAGCTGCAGGATGACCTCGGCCGCGTCGATGTCGGTCTCGATCTTCGGCATGCCGCAGGTGACACCCTCTGCCTTGACCAGCCCGCTGAGTTCACCCAGCTGCTTGACCTCGGTTTGCGTGTTCCATGCAATACCCTTGCCGCCGTTGCCGACCTTGTTCATCAGCGGGCCCAGGGCCGTGAAGCGCTTGTAGACGTTCGGATAGTCGCGTTCGACCACCGCCATCTGCGGGCCGGTCTTGCCGGGGATCAGGTCGACCTCGCCCTTTTTCCAGTCCTTGACCTCGAACGGCTGCGCCAGTTCGGCCGGCGAGTCGTGCATCAGCGGTGTCAGCACCAGTTCCTTCTCGACGCCGAGGTGGCCGACGCAGATCTCGCTGAACTTCTTCGCGAAACCCTTGTAGATGTCCCAGTCGCTGCGCGACTGCCAGGCCGGGTCGACCGCGGTCGACAGCGGATGGATGAACGGGTGCATGTCGCTGGTGTTGAGGTCGTTCTTCTCGTACCAGGTGGCAGTCGGCAACACGATGTCCGAATACAGGCAGGTCGTGCTCATGCGGAAGTCCAGCGTCACCAGCAGGTCGAGCTTGCCTTCGGGCGCCTTGTCGTGCCAGACGACCTCGGTCGGCTTGGCCTCATCCTTGCCGAGATCCTTGCCTTGCACGCCGTGGCTGGTGCCCAGCAGGTGCTTGAGGAAATATTCATGGCCCTTGCCACTGGAGCCCAGCAGGTTGGAGCGCCAGATGAACATGTTGCGCGGCCAGTTGTCCGGGTGGTCGGGGTCGGTGCAGCTCATCTTGAGCGTGCCGTCCTTGAGCGACCTGACCGCATAGTCCTTCGCATCCATGCCCGCGGCTGCGGCGTCGCGCACCACCTGCATCGGATTGGTCTGCAGCTGCGGCGCCGACGGCAACCAGCCCATGCGTTCGGCGCGCACGTTGTAGTCGATCATGCTGCCGCCATAGAGCTTCTTGTCGGCCAGCGGCGAGACCACTTCTTCCATCGTGAGTTTCTCGTAGCGCCACTGGTCGGTGTGGGCGTAGAAGAAGCTGGTGCTGTTCTGCTGGCGCGGTGGGCGGATCCAGTCCAGCGCGAAGGCCAGCGCGGTCCAGCCGGTCTGCGGGCGCAGCTTTTCCTGGCCCACGTAGTGCGCCCAGCCGCCGCCGCTCTGGCCGATGCAGCCGCACATCATCAGCATGTTGATGATGCCGCGGTAGTTCATGTCGCTGTGGTACCAGTGATTCATCGCCGCGCCGATGATGACCATGGATTTGCCATGGGTCTTGTCGGCGTTCTCGGCGAACTGGCGCGCCACCGTGATCAACTGCTTGCGCGGCGTGCCGGTGATCTTCTCCTGCCAGGCCGGGGTGTACGGCGTGTCGTCGTCGAAGTCCTTCGCGGCCATCTCGCCGGGAAGACCGCGAGCGACGCCGTAGTTGGCCACCTGCAGGTCGAACACGGTGGCCACCAGCGCCTCGCGCCTGTCGCCTTCCTTGCCCAGCGATATGCGGGCCACGGGCACGGTGCGCACCAGCACGTCCTTGCCGGCGTCGCCGCTGTCGTTGTGCGAGAAGTTCGGCGTCACGATGCCGCCGAAATAGGGGAAACCGACCTTGGCCGTTTCCATGCCGGCTGTATCGCCTTCCATCACCGACAGCCGCAGCTTGACGTCATTGCCGTGGCGGGCCTCCCTGGATTCGAGGTTCCACTGGCCCTGGTCGGCGCGTCCGTCCGGACCCCAGCGGAAACCGATCGCGCCGTTGGGCAGCACCACCTTGCCGCTGTCGTCGAAGGCGACCGTCTTCCATTCCGGGTTGTTGGCCTGGCCGAGCTTGCCGTTGAAGTCCGACGCCCGTACGTAGCGGTCCGGCACCATGATGGTCGCGCCGTCGGGCAGGGTGTGCTCCTTGAGCATGACCAGCATCGGCATGTCGGTATAACGGCGCACGTAGTCGTCGAAATACGTGCTGCGCTGACCGTTCTCGGGGAAATAGAACTCCTTGAGGATCACGTGGCCCATGGCCATCGCCACCGCGGCATCCGTTCCCTGCTTGGGGTTCATCCAGATGTCGGACAGCTTGGCGACCTCGGAGTAGTCGGGCGTGACCGCCACCGTCTTGGCGCCCTTGTAACGCACCTCGGTGAAGAAGTGGGCGTCCGGCGTGCGCGTCTGCGGCACGTTGGAGCCCCAGGCGATGATGTAGGTCGAGTTGTACCAGTCGGCGGACTCCGGCACATCGGTCTGCTCGCCCCAGACCTGCGGACTGCTCGGCGGCAGGTCGCAGTACCAGTCGTAGAAGCTCATGCACACGCCGCCGATCAGGCTCAGGTAGCGGCTGCCGGCCGCATAACTGACCATGGACATCGCGGGAATCGGCGAGAAGCCGATTACCCGGTCCGGCCCGTGCTTCTTGATCGTGTAGACGTTGGCCGCGGCGATGATCTCGTTGACCTCGTCCCAGTTCGAACGCACCATGCCGCCCAGGCCTCGGATGCTCTGGTAGTCGCGTCGCTTGGCGTCGTCCTCGACGATGGAGGCCCAGGCGTCGACCGGCTCGAGCGTGAGCCGCGCGGCGCGCCAGGTCTTGAGCAGACGGCCCCGCACCATCGGGTACTTGACCCGGTTGGCGCTGTACAGGTACCAGCTGTAGCTGGCGCCGCGCGCACAGCCGCGCGGCTCGTGGTTGGGCATGTCCCAGCGGGTGCGCGGGTAGTCGGTCTGCTGGGTTTCCCAGGTCACGATGCCGCCCTTGACGTAGATCTTCCACGAACACGAACCGGTGCAGTTCACGCCATGCGTGGAGCGCACGATCTTGTCGTGCGCCCAGCGGTTGCGGTAGGCGTCTTCCCAGGTGCGGTCTTCGCCGGTGGTGACGCCGTGGTCACCAGCAAAGTTCTCGCGCGGTTGCGAGAAGTAGGTCAGTCGGTCGAGGAAATGGCTCATCAGGGACTCCTTGGATAGCGGGGGAGATGCGGTTCGTTGGCGCGGATCGGTTTCACGGGTTCTTCACGTAGGCGTTCTTGCGCAGGTAGAACCACCAGTTCAGCACCAGGCACAAGGCGTAGAAGATGGCGAAGCCGTACATCGCCATCTGCGGCGTGCCCGCCTTGATCTGCTCGCCGATGATCACCGGCGCGACGAAGGCGCCGTAGGCGGCGACGGCCGAGGTCCAGCCCAGCACCGGGCCGGCCTGCTGGCGATCGAAGATCACGCCGATGGTGCGGAAGGTCGATCCGTTGCCGATGCCGCTGGCAGCGAACAACACGATGAACAGCAGCATGAAGGGCAGGAAATACTGCTCGGGCGTGGCCGACTGGTAGGCCTGCAGCATGACCCAGCCCACGGCCACCGATGCCGCGACCATGACGGCCGAGATCCACTGCGTGACGATGGAGCCGCCGACCTTGTCCGAGATCCAGCCGCCGACGGGGCGGATCAGTGCACCGACGAACGGCCCGATCCAGGCGTAGGCCAGCACGGCCGGTGCGTTCGGATTGCTCAGCGTGTGCTGCAGCACGCCGGCGGCGTCGCGCACGTGGCTGATGCCGAAGATCACCTTCATCGACAGCGGCAGCGCCATCGAGAAGCCGATGAAGGAGCCGAAGGTGACGATGTACAGGATCGTCATCGACCAGGTGTGCTTGTTGTTGAAGATCGCGAACTGGGTCCTGACCTGGTCCTTCATGGCACCGAAAGCGGCCAGCTTCATCATCAGGACCGCGGCGATGATGTCCAGCGGAATCGCGACCCAGATGCTGAGCAGGCCCAGGCCGGTGGGCGCCGGCAGGTAGAAATACAGCATCACGATGGTCGGGATGAAGGCCAGCGTGTACAGGTAGGTGATCTTGGCGAAGGCCGTGAGCGGGCTGCCGGTGGCCGGCGACACGGTCTTGAGGTTGTTCATGCCGAACCAGCACAAGGCACCCAGCGGTACCAGCGACAGCACCCAGGCCAGGCCGGCGTTCTGGATCCAGGTCTGCGTGCCGGCCGGAATCTTGCCGAAGATCCAGCCGCTGTCCTTGGCCAGCACCATCGGCTCGCCGCCGAAGGCTCCGAACAGGCCCACCGTCATCACCAGCGGAATCACGATCTGCATCGTCGTGACGCCGAAGTTGCCCAGGCCGGCATTCAGGCCCAGGCCCGTGCCTTGCAGGCGCTTCGGGAAAAAGGTGCTGATGTTGGACATCGAGCTGGCGAAATTGCCACCGCCCACGCCGGACCACAAGGCCATCAGCTGGAACGACCACAACGGCCATTCCGGGTGCTGCAGCACGATGCCGGTGCCGATGGCCGGCGCCAGCAGCATCGACGTGGTGAGAAAGATGGTGTTGCGCCCGCCGGCCAGCCGGATCAGGAACGAGGCGGGGATACGCATGGTTGCGCCGGAGATGCCGGCGATGGCGGTCAGCGTGAAAAGTTCGGCCTGGCTGAACGGAAACCCCAGGTTCATCATCTGCACGGTGATGATGCCCCACATGCCCCAGACCGCGAAGCCGCACAACAGCGCGGGGATCGAGATCCAGAGGTTGCGGTAGGCGATCTTCTTGCCGGTGGTTTCCCAGAAGGTTTCGTCTTCCGGGCGCCAGTCGGCAATATCGGCCCCGCTGGTGGCGGCCGCTGCGGCTGCGCGGTTGTTGCTTGCAGTAGGCATGGTTGTTCTCGTGGTTCAGCCGTTGAGGGCGAATTCGGTGGCGTTCTTGCCCATCAACTCGGTGCGGCGGACTTCGGTCCAGTACATCCAGATCAGCGACACCCAGACCACGCCGTACATCAGCATGAAGGCGCTCGAGCGGATGCCGGTAAGGTCCATCAGGGCGCCGAACATGATGGGCAGGATGAAGCCGCCCAGGCCACCGGCCAGGCCGACGATGCCGCTGACGGTACCGATGTTGTCGGGAAACTCGTCGCTGATGTACTTGAACACGCTGGCCTTGCCGAAGGCCCAGGCAATGCCCAGCACGAACATCAGCAGCGTGAACACATAGACGTTCAGACCGATGTGGAAGGTGGCCGGGCCGTCGACGGTCTGGATCGTGAAGTCAGTCTGCGGGTACGACAACAGGAACAGGCAGATCCAGCTCACCCACATCACCCACCAGGTGACGGCATGGGCGCTGTATTTGTCCGACAACCAGCCGCCGACTGCGCGCAACACGCCGCCGGGCAGCGCAAAGCAGGCCGCGAGCAGGGCCGCGGCGCGGATGTCCATTCCGTATTCGCCGACGTAGTACTGCACCATCCACAGGCTCAGCGCGACGTATCCGCCGAACACGATGCTGTAGTACTGGCAGTACTTGAGCACCTTCGGGTTCTTGAGCATCTTGAGCTGGTCGCTGAACTTCACGTGCGACGGCACCAGATGCGCCGGGTCGCTGTAGCTGAAGAACCAGAACAGCACCAGCGTGCCCAGCATGATGGCGGCATAGACCTGCGGCACCATGGTCCAGCCGAAGGCGACCAGGATGGCGGGGGCGACGAACTTGTTCACCGCGGCTCCCGAGTTGCCGGCACCGTACACGCCCATCGCGAAGCCCTGGTTGGCCTTCGGGTACCAGCGTGCGACATACGGTGTTCCGACCGAAAACGAGCCGCCGGCCAGGCCGACGAACAGGCCGATGACCAGGAAATGCCAGAACTCCGTCGCGTAGGCCATCAGCCAGATCGCCGGGACGGTCACGGCCATCAGGATGGCCATCACGATCCGCCCGCCGTACTTGTCGGTCCAGATGCCCAGCGGCACGCGCGACAAGGCTCCGGTGAGCACCGGTGTCGCGGTCAGCAGTCCGAATTCGGTGGCGTTGAGTCCGAGGGTCTTCTTCAGCGGAATGCCGATGACGGCGAACATCATCCACACCATGAAGCAGACGGTGAAGGCCAGCGTGCTGACGATCAGCACGGACAATGCCTGTCCTTTGCGGGTCATGTGTTCTCTCCTTGTTGCATGCCATCACTGTAGGTTGGGCATGCCCCGCAGACCATCCTCCTGACGGTGTGTGCGGGCAAGGGAGAGGAACTATGAGCAGGGTCTGGGCTCTCGTCCTGAAGAACTACTCCGGGCCCTGATCGGCGCCGGGTTGACCTGGATCAAAGCAGTCCGTGCTCCGTCGCCATCACGGCGGCGTGCACCCGCGTGCTGACATCGAGCTTGCGCAGGATGTGCTGCACATGGATCTTCACCGTGGTCTCGGCGATGTCGAACTGGCGCGCGATCTCCTTGTTGCTGGAGCCGGCCGTGATGGCGCGCAGAATGTCCATCTCGCGCGGCGTCAGCGACTCCAGCGGCGAGGCCGGCCCGGGCGCGGCGACCGAGGCCGCTTGCCCGTTGCTGGCGCTGCGATAGGCGGACACCAGCTTGCCGGTCATCTCGGGTGCGATCACGTTCTCACCCCCCATGGCGCGGTCGATGGCATGGCTCAGCGCGTCGCCTTCCATGGTCTTGAGCAAGTAGCCATCGGCGCCATTGCGCAATGCCGTGGCCAGGTCGTCGCTGTCCTCGCTGACGGTGAGCATCAGGATACGTGCACCGGGCGCGGCCTCCTTCAAGGCCGGGATCGCGTCGACACCGTCGACCCCGCCCAGATGGTTGTCCAGCAGGATCAGGTCCGGTCGCAGCTCGCTGGCACGCCGCTGCGCCTGGCCGGCATCGGCCGCGTCGCCCACGACCTGGTGGTGCGGCGTGCGCGACAGCAGGGCGGTCAGGCCGCGCCGGAACAAGGTATGGTCGTCGACAACCAGGATGCGGATGGTGCCTTGAGCCTGTTCGGACATGGTGCGTGTGAAGCGGATGGATGGCCGGGTCAGGCCGGCACGGCGGCTCGGGTCCCGGCGGTCGTGTCGGTGCCCGATCGGGGCGGCGACACCGGAGCCGGCGGCAGGCTCAGGATGACCGAGGTGCCGCGGCCGGGGCTGCTGTGCACCTCGAGCTCGCCGCCGATGCGTTCGGCGCGTTCGCGCATGATGCGCATGCCGACATGGGTTTCGTCTTGGCCGCCCCGCGCGCTGTCGAATCCCTGGCCGTCGTCGCGGATCTCGAAGCGCCAGCCGGGTCGCTGGCAAACGTCGAGCCAGACCTGGCGCGCCTGCGCATGCTTGCGGACATTGGACAAGGCCTCCTGGACGATATGCAAGACCTGCACCTGGTGGTCCGGCGCCAGCGGCATGCCGTCGCCTTCGATGTGCAGGTTCGTGGCCACGTGGCTTTGCAGCTCGAACTTGCGCAGCGTGGTCTTGAGAGCAGGTTCGATGTCCTCGGCATTGGTCCGGGTGCGGAAATGCACGAGCAACTCGCGCACGTCGGCATAACTCTCGCGCACGCCGGTGTCGATCTCCTGCAGCACGGCCCGTGCCTGCGCCGGATCCTGCCCGGCCAGTGCGTCCTTCATCAACTGCACCTGGATCTTGAGGAATGCCAGCGACTGCGCGATCGAGTCGTGCAGTTCCCGCGCGATGAAGCCGCGTTCCTGCGCCACGGCCGACTCGCGCTCGAGTGCGTGCAGCCGGATGTTCTCCATCGCCGCGGCCAGGTGGGCGGTCAAGGCCTCGAGCAGCGAGCGGTCGGATGGCGAGACACCATGCAGCGCATGGAAGAACAGGTCGACTTCGCCCATCAGCCGGTCGTGCAGCCGGATCGGGATCGACACGATGGTTTCGAAGCCCGCGGCGTAACAATGCTTCATGCGGCCGGGTGCCATGCTGCGGATCGGAATCACGCGCAGGCCCGGCGGGGCGTCCACCGCACCGCAATGGCAGTCGCCCGCATGCACGCAGTGTTCGGCCTCGATCATGCTGGCCGGAAGCCCCTCGGATGCCAGCATCAGGTAGCGGGCATTGGTTTCGTCGGACCAGCGCAACGCGACCGCATCGGCATGGGCAATCGTGCGCAGGCGCTGGACGAACCCGTTCGTCAGCTCCTGCAGTTGGGTGGACTTGGCGACCAGGCTGGTGACGCTGTACAAGGCTTCGAGGCGCTCGCGCTTTTCCTGCAGTTCGGCGGTCTTCTCCGCGACCCGCGCCTCCAAGGTCAGGTACATGGACTGCACATGTGCCGCCATGCCGTTGAATCCGTCCGCCAGCGTGCCGAACTCGTCGCTGCTGACGCGGTTCACCCGCGCGGAAAAATCACCGTCCTGGATGCGGCCGATCGCCTGCTTGAGCAGGCCCAGCGGTTCGAGCACGAACAGGTAGCCGACATAGACCAGCACCATGGTTCCGACCACGGCCAGTGCCATCGTGAACAGCTGGGCCAGGTGCAACAGCGCCGTCCAGCGCGACATGTGGGCCTCGATGCTCTGCACCCAGGTGTCGATGGCTGCCACGAAGCGGCCGGTGTCCTGCTGCAGCGTTCGCATGTCGCTGGCCCCATCGGTGATCCAGTGCGCGCGGTATCCGGCCCATTCCCGTTGTACCTCGGCGTAATGCGAGCGCACCGTGTCATCCCACGGGACGAACAAGGGGCGTTCCGGGTCCCCGACGCGCAGGGTCTCGAGGCCGCGGGCAAACTCCGCCGCCTGCAGGTGCAGGCGTTGCGGCTCGCCGGTGCTGATCGACAAGGACATGCGATAGGCCTGCATGCGCATGCGACCGGCCTCGTTGACCGCCGCGGCACCGCCTTCGAGCTGCCACGATACCCACAAGGTCACGCCGATCGTCATCACGGCCAGCAGCATGAACGGCACGGCCACCAGCGCCAGCTTGGCGCCCAGGTTCCAGTGCCGTTGCGATGCCATGACGGAGCCGCGTGGCGTCTGCCTCGCCCGCCCGTGCCTCAGGCGACCCGTTCGAACACCGCGGCGATACCCTGGCCACCGCCGATGCACATGGTCACCAGTGCATAACGGCCCCCGATGCGCTGCAGCTCGTACAAGGCCTTGACGGTGATCAGTGCGCCGGTGGCGCCGATCGGATGTCCGAGCGAAATGCCGGAGCCGTTGGGGTTGACCTTGGCCGGGTCCAGGCCCAGGTCGCGGATGACGGCACAGGCCTGGGCGGCGAAGGCCTCGTTGGCCTCGATCACGTCCAGGTCCTTGATCGACAGTCCGGCCTTTTCGAGCACCTTCTGGGTCGCCGGCACCGGTCCGATGCCCATGTATTTGGGGTCGACGCCGGCGTGGGCATACGCCACCAGGCGTGCCATCGGCTTGAGCCCGCGTTTTTCGGCCACGGTGCGTTCCATCAACACCACGGCGGCTGCCGCGTCGTTGATGCCCGATGCATTGCCGGCCGTGACGGTGCCGTTCTCCTTCAGGAAGACCGGCTTGAGCTTGGCCATGTCGGCCACCGTGCAGCCGGTGCGGAAGTGTTCGTCGGTGTCGAAGCGGACGTCGCCCTTGCGCGTCTTCTGCACGATGGGCAGGATCTGCTCCTTGAAGTACCCGGCCTGGGTCGCGCGTTCGGCCCGGTTGTGGCTTTCCGCGGCCAACGCGTCCTGGTCCTCGCGGCTGATGCCCATCTTGGCGGCGACGTTCTCGGCCGTAACGCCCATGTGGATGTTGTGGAACGGGTCGTGCAGGGCGCCGACCATCATGTCGACCATCTTGGCGTCGCCCATGCGGTTGCCCCAGCGGCTGGTCAGGCTGGCATAGGGGGCGCGGCTCATGTTCTCGGCGCCACCGCCAATGGCGATGTCGGTATCGCCCAGCGCGATGGCCTGCGCCGCCGACACGATGGCCTGCAGGCCTGAGCCGCACAGGCGGTTGACATTGAAGGCCGGCGTGCCCTGGCCGCAACCGCCGTCCAGTGCGGCTACGCGCGACAGGTACATGTCGCGTGGCTCGGTGTTGACGACGTGGCCGAACACCACATGCCCGACCTGCTCGCCCTCGACCTGGGCGCGTGCCAGGGATTCACGCACCACGCTGGCGGCCAGCGTGCATGGCGGCACGTCCTTCAGGCCACCTCCGAAGGTTCCGATGGCGGTGCGCACGGCACTGACGACGACGACTTCTCGGCTCATGGGTACTTCTCCTGCAATGAATGATCCAGGATACCGAGTGTGCCCCATTGCACGGCCTGCGTGGCGTCATTGAATTGACATGCGTCAACAAGTGCCATATTGCCCAACGGGCTGGTCGCGCGGGCGCGCGGCCCGCTCACCGCGCCGGTTCAGGCCGCAACGACGATGGGAAACCGGGCGCGCAAGCCGTCCGACACCGGCTCGAACGCGACCGTCAGGGCCTGGCGGTCGGCCTCCTGCAGGCCCCGCCACAGGAAATCCCGGGCGTTGCCGGGGTCTCCCTGCACATACAGCTGCGTGGTCAGCAACTCGCGCGTGCCGAGCCGGACCTTGACGTGGATGTGCGGGGTGCGGCCGCTGTAGGCGACCGGCCGGATGGTGCGGAAGCGGTAGCGCCCGTCGGCGTCGGCCAGCACGGCGCCAAAGCCCTGGAACGATCGGTCGGAGCGTGCGCCATCGCCCGGGTGGTCGTAGTGTCCGTCGGCGTCACATTGCCAGATTTCCACCCGCGCCCCGGCGACCGGCGTCCCCGCGGGATCGCTGACGCTGCCTTCGAGCCAGGTCGGCTGTCCTTGTCCATAACGCAGCACACCGTTCTCGAGCAGGTTGAAATCCTGGTCGCGGGGCATCTGCAGTGGATAGAACGGGCCTTCGGTCTGGCGAGGCGTGATCCGCCGTGGAGGGTTCTGCGCGCGTGCGCCGATCCAGATGGCGGGTAGTGCGATGCAGGCGGCCGTGATGGCCCGCCTGGAAAGTCGGGAGTGGACATGGGAGACGGGCATGGTGGACTTTCGCTGTGGTGACGGTAGGACGCCCGGCACCCGCGGGAGTTCCCGGCCCAGGGTTGGGACGTCGTTGGCCGCTCGGGTGAAACAAAACGAAACACGGGGAAACCGCGCTGAAAGGACTCGGGCGGGCGTCGCCGGCACGATAAGGCCATGTTCAACCCCAACCCAAGGAAACCCTCATGAAACCATGGATCAAACGCAGCCTGATCGGACTGTTCGGCGCCGGCATCGTGCTCGGCGGCATCGGGGCCTGCAGCCACCGTTATGGCGATCGTCACGCGGGCGGCGAATACGAGAGCAAATATACGCAGAAGATGATCGAGCGGGTCAGCAGCGAGCTGGAACTCGATGCAGCCCAGCGCGCGCGGCTGGTGCAGCTGAGCGAGCGACTGCGCGAGCAGCGCCGGGCCCTGGCAGGTACGACGACCGATCCGCGCGCCGAGTTGCAGGCGCTGGTCAGCGGGCCGACCTTCGATCGAACCCGCGCGCAGGCGATTCTCGACGAGAAGACTGGCGCCATCCAGGCCAAGGCCCCCGCCGTGCTGGACGCCACGGCCGCGTTCTTCGACAACCTGCGACCAGAACAGCAACAGAAGCTGCGCGACCATCTGCAGAAGCGCCATCGCTGGTTCGGCCATGGTTGAGCGCGGGAGAGGCCGCGACCAGTGTGACAATGCCGCATGTCCAGGATCCTGCTGATCGACGACGATGCCGAACTCGGTCCGCCGCTGACCCGGTATTTCCGGCGTTTCGAGCTGGAGCTGACCACCGCGGGCCGTCCGAGCGAAGGCCTGACGCTGCTGCGTTCGGGCCGGTTCGACGCGGCCATCCTCGATGTGATGTTGCCCGAGATGGATGGTTTCGCGCTGTGCCGGACGATCCGCGCCGAGAGCGACATCCCGATCATCATGCTGACCGCCCGCGGTGAATTGACCGACCGGGTCGTCGGGCTCGAACTGGGCGCCGACGACTACCTGCCCAAGCCCTTCGAGCCGCGCGAACTGGTGGCACGCATCCAGACCATCCTGCGGCGCCAGCGTGGCACGGGCAGTGGCACCCGCCGCCTGCAGTTCGACGGCCTGGAGCTGGACCTGGACACGCACGGCGTGTTGCGCCAGGGCGAGCCGGTGGTGCTGACCAGCACCGAGTTCGCGCTGCTGGCCCTGCTGGCACGCGACAGCGGCAAGGTGGTGTCGCGCGACGACATCCTGAACCACCTGCGCGGCCACGATGCGGACATCTATACCCGGGCCGTGGACATCCTGGTCAGCCGCTTGCGCAAGAAGCTCGACCCGCTCGATTGCATCCGCACCGTGCGCAACGCCGGTTATGCGCTGGCCCTGGGCCGTGCCTGAGTCGCTCCCGCGCCCCTGGCACCGGCGTGCACGCACGGCGCTGCGCCATTCGCTGCGCGTGCGCCTGGTCGTCGTGTTCCTGCTGCTGGCGCTGGGGCTGTCCTTGATCTTCTTGGCAGCGACGCAGCGCGCGATCGACGCCGGCTGGCGGCTTGCGGTGGCGCCGCTGGTGGCCGACTACATCGACCGCCTGGTGGCCGACATCGGCACGCCGCCGAGCATCGAGCGGGCGGCGGCATTGACGCAACGCCTGCCGGTGTCGGTGCGTATCGACGGCCCCTTGGTGCAGTGGCGCTCGCATCCCGACCAGGACGATCGCGAATGGGGCCATGGCGACGGCCGCTGGCACGACGAGTCACCGCGGCTGCTGGAGCGCCAGATTTCCGACGGCCATCGCATCGTGCTGGGCTTGGGCGACCTGTCGTGGCGCAGCCAGCCGCGGGTGTTCGGCATGACCTCGCTGCTGGCCGTGCTGCTGGTGATCGGCCTGGCCTACCTTTACGTGCGCCGGCTGCTGCACCCGATCGACGACATCCGTGTCGGCGTGCAGCGTTTCGGACGCGGCGAATTCGACGCGCCGATCCATGTGCGCCGGCGCGACGAACTGGGCGACCTGGCCGATCAGATCAACACCATGGCCGCCGAGCTGCGCCATATGCTGGACGGCAAGCGTGCCTTGTTGCTGGCGATGAGCCACGAACTGCGCTCGCCGCTGACGCGCGCCCGGCTGAACACCGAGTTGTTGCCCGAGTCGGACGAGTTCCGCTCCAGCCGCGATGCCTTGCTGCGCGACCTGGCGCTGATGCGCGACCTGATCGGCGACCTGCTCGAGGGCGAGCGCCTGTCCGGCTCGCATGTGGCCCTGCAGCGTGAAGCGGTGGACCTGCATGCGCTGGTCGGCGCATTGACGCAGCGGCATCCGGAGCTGGCGGTCGTGCAACTGGACATCCCGGCCGGGTTGCCGCCGGTCGACGCCGACCCGTCCCGGCTGCGGCTGGCCTTGCGCAACCTGATGGACAACGCCGTGCGCCACGGCGGTGCGGCGCAGCCGCCGGTGCTGGCGATCCGGCGCCACGGCTCCGGCGTGCAGCTGCGGGTGCGTGACCATGGTCCCGGTGTCGCGCCATCGCAGCTGGCACACCTCGGCGAGGCGTTCTACCGCACCGATGAAGCCCGCCAGCGCGAGACCGGTGGCGTCGGCCTGGGCCTGCACCTGGCGCGGCTGGTGGTCCAGGCCCATGGATCCACGTTGCGGTTCCGCAATGCAGAACCCGGGCTGGAGGCCTGTTTCGAGTTGCCGGCGCGGGCCGGTTGACCTGCCGGGGGCGTCGCTGCCGTCCTGCGGTTGGCCTACGCGTGCGGGTGCGGGGCTGGTCAGAACGGCGCCGGGCTTGCGAACTGAATGGCCTGGCCGCTGCCCGGATGCGGGAAGCCGATCTGCGTTGCGTGCAGCATCAGGCGGTCGGCATCGGCCGGTGCCGACGCATCGCCGTACAGCGCGTCGCCGACGATGGGATGGCCGATGGCGCGCAGATGGACCCGCAGCTGATGCGAGCGTCCGGTGACGGGTTCGAGCGCGAGTCGCGTCCGCCCCTGGCCGGCAGGCCCGAGCACCTGCCAGCGCGTCAGGCTGGGCTTGCCTGTTCGCTCGCAGATCATGCGGCGCGGCCGGTTCGGCCAGTCGACCACGATGGGCATGTCGATCGTGTTCCACCCGCCGGGTGCTGCGTCCGGCTGGCCGTGCACCACGGCCTGGTAACGCTTGTGTACCTGGCGCTCGGCGAAGGCCCGGCTGAGCAGGCTCTGGGCCTGCGCGCCGCGGGCCATCAGCATCAGGCCGGACGTGGCCATGTCGAGCCGGTGCACGACGCGGGCGTCCGGGTAGTCGCGTTGCACACGCGTGCTCAGGCAATCCTGCTTGTCTTCGCCCCTGCCGGGTACGCTGAGCATGCCGGCGGGTTTGTCCAGCACCAGCACGTCGGCGTCGGCGTGGAGCACGGCCACCTCCACGACGTCGTCAGTCCGGCTTGTTGCCGTGCACCAGCTTTTGCACGATGTCGCACAACTCCTCGACATCGTTGGGTTTGTGGATCAGCGCGCCTGCGCCTTCGGCAAATGCCTGCTGTTCGATCTCGGCCGTGACGTAGCCCGATGCCAGCGCCACCGGCAGCCCGGGCCGCACTTCGCGCGCTTCGCGCAGCAAGTCCACGCCGCAGAAACCGGGCATGTTGTAGTCGGTCACCAGCAGGTCGAATTCCTGGGCCCGTTCGCGCAGAGCGACCGATGCCAGGCGGGGGTCGGAGAACGAGCTGACACGAAAGCCCTTGCGGGTCAGCACCCGTTCGACCAGGAAGACCAGTGCCTCGTCGTCGTCCACGTACATCACGTGCTTGCCATTGCCTTGCACGGTGCTCTGCAGCGGCGGCGCGGATGGGGCTGCCGCCGCCGGCGACTTGGCCGGCGGGAAATACAAGGTGAAGACGCTGCCCTTGCCGGGCGTGCTCTGCACGCCGACCGAGCCCTGGTGGGTACGCATGATGCCATGCACGACCGCCAGTCCCAGGCCAGTGCCCTGGCCGACCGGCTTGGTCGTGAAGAAGGGCTCGAATATGCGCTCCATCGTCTCCGGATCGATGCCGGTGCCGGTGTCGCGAACGGCCAGCGTCACATGGTGGCCGCGCGAGGTGCCGCGACGCTCCTTCTTGAGCGGCATCGAGTAGGTGCTGCCCAGCTTGACGCTGATCGTGCCCTTGTGGCTGCCGATCGCGTGCATCGCATTCGTGCACAGGTTCAGCAATGCCTGCTCGACCTGCGTGGCGTCGGCCATGACCGGCGGCACGTTCTGGTCGATGCGCACCACCAGGTCGATCGACGGCGGCAGCGTGACCTTGAGCAACCGGGCCGTTTCATGCACGACCTCGTTGAGGTGGATGGTGCTGCGCAGGGTGGTCTCGTTGCGGCTGAAGGTCAGGATCTGTCGCACCAGGTCGCGCGCGCGACGCCCGGCCTTCTCGATCTCGAGCAGGCTGGTCAGCGCCGGGGAGTCGTCGCCGGCATCCTGCTTGGCCAGCTCGACGTTGCCCAGGATGGCGCTGAGGATGTTGTTGAAGTCGTGCGCGATGCCGCCGGCCATGGTACCCACGGCCTGCATCTTCTGCGACTCGCGCAACTGGGTTTCAAGCACGTTGCGCTGGGTTTCGATCTTCTTGCGTGCCGTCAGGTCGCGCGCGAACACGGTGATGATGTCGCCGTCGAGCCTGCGCTCGAAGGACACGCTGACCTCGACCGCCAGCGTCTTGCCGCCGCTGGTGCGACCTTCCATCTCGCCCAGTTGGGCATGGGACGAGAGTTGGTTGTATGCAAGCGTCTCGACTGCGTCGGGCAGGAAGCGCTCGAGCGGACTGCCCAGCGCCTGGTCGGGCGGGCACTGGAACAGCGCTGCGGCGGCGGGGTTGAAGATCGTGATGCTGCGGTTGGCGTCCACGCAGATGATCGCGTCCAGCGACGAATTGATGATGGCCGCCAGGCGGTTTTCGCTCAGGTGCAGCTCTTCATTGCGCCGGCGCAGCTCGGCCGCGCTTTCCTGCAGCGCGCGGCGATCGGCCAGCAGCGGTCCCTGGTCGATGATGGCGCAGATGAAGTGGGCGAGTTCGTCAGGCGTGTTGTCGATGCGTGCGACATGCAGGTCGCCGGCGAAACTGCCGCTCGAGCCCGCCTGGAACATCACCTCGCTGGTCTCCGCCGTGCCGGTCGACTTGGCGGTGGCGAAGGAGTCGATGATCTTCTGCACGTGCGCCTGGCTGACCAGCGGCAGCAGGAAGGTCAATGGGGGGTCGTGTTCCTGCGGACGGAACAGCTTCAACGCCATGGCATTGCTCTCGAGCACGAGGCCGTTCTCGTCCACCACCATCAGGGCCAGTGGCACGCTGGAGAACAGCGTCAGGAACCGCTCGGAAGCGCCTTCGGCCGCACGCTGGCTGAAACGCAGCGCCTTGTTCTGGATCTCGAGCTCGGCCTGGTACTTGCGCAGGTCCTCGATCATGTGCGGCAGCTCGTAGGAGCTGTCGCTGCGCTCCGGCACCGGATCCTGCGCATCGTCGTGCTGGTGCACCATCGCGGAGATGTCGCGCAGCATCTGTGCCGGTTCGGCATCATGCAAGGGCGGCCCGTCATGGGGCTGCCGTCCAGTGGGCCGGCTGTCTGGCTCGACGGCCGGATCCGGGGCTGTTTCGTGCATCGGTTCGTCGGCCATCGGCTGGAAGGGGCGGCGCACCAGGTTCATGGTGTCCACATGCGCAGGCGGTCGTTGCGCCCTGGAGTCCGCCTGGCGGCGGTGCAAGAGGCAGGAAGGACCACGTCGGGTCCTATTTCTTGACCTTGCCGCGCACCGGAACCACGGTCGTGATGGTCGGGCGGACCGCGTCGGCCGACACCGGCTTGGGCGGCGACGTATCCTTCCTGGGTTTTTTCATTTCCTTGTTGCTGCGCTGCTGGCCCTTGGGCATGGAGTTCTCCTCGAAAAACGATGACGACGCACTGGGGGGTGTCCGGCACCCCCAGCCGTCGGGCCGGGGGGACGGATCGCCCGCCGCGGGGCTCAGCGACGAACGACGGCGTCGCCGGGCTCGTAGTCCGCCGCCTTGAGCGGACTCTTGGCGCTCACGTAGGCACGCAGCACGTCGGCATCGACATATCCGGTGTCGACATAACTCTTGTGGTCGGTCAGCTTGGGATAACCATCGCCGCCTTGTGCGCTGAACTTGTTGACCACCATGCGGTAGGTCTTGTTGTTGTCCAGTGGCGCGCCTTTGATGGCGGCACTGGTGACATTGCCGCCGGTGATCACCAGACGGATGCCGGCGAACTGTGCGAAAGCGCCCGAGCCCACGCTCATCCTGGCCACCGCGTTGAGGTAGTCCATGACCTCCTTGCCGCTGAGGTCCACCGTCACCGTCGTGTTGCCGAAAGGCTGGACCTTGAGCACGTCCTTGTAGGTCAGCTTGCCCGGTGCGAACGAGTCGCGCACGCCGCCGGCATTGACGACGGCGAAGTCGGCATTGGTCTTGTCCATCATGGCCTGGCCGATCAGTACCGCCATCGATGCCGGCTTGCTGCGCACCACGGCGCGGTCGCCTTCGAGCTTGCCGTCGGTGGAGCCGATTTCGACCAGCAGTTTCTGCTGTCCGAAGTCCTGGTAGGGCTTGAGCAACGCCAGCATGTCCTTGTCTTCGGCGATCAGCTCGGTGTAGGGCACCTTGCTGGACTTGCCATCGGCGCCCTTGACCGACTTCATCAGGTTCACCGGGATCAGGGTGTACTTGACGAGCTTGAACTCGCCGTTGCGGTATTCGAAATCGGCACGTCCGACATATTTGCCCCATTCGTGCGCCTGCACGATCCAGGCGCCGTTCTGGCGATCGGGTCGACAGTCGGTACCCGGAACATAGGCCTTGTCGACGACGTTTTCCGCCTTCATGCAGACCGGGTTCTGGGTGTGGCCACCGACGACGAGGTCGATACCCTTGACCGCGCGCGCCATTTCGACGTCGCCTTCGGACTGGGTGCCGTGATTGCCGTTCTCGTAGTGGCCCATGTGGGTGGCGGCGATGACGATGTCGGCCTTGCCGCGCAACTCCGGCACCACCTTGCGCGCTTCGGCGATGACGTTGCGGAACTCCACGCCCTTGATGTTCTCGGGGCTGACCATCTTGCGCGTGTCCTCGGTGGTCAGGCCCATCACGCCGACCCGCAGGCCGTCGATGTCGAACACCTTGTAGGGCTCGAACATGCGCTTGCCGCCTTCGTAGATGTTGGCGGCGAGCATCGGGAACTTGACCATGGCGCGTTGCGAGCGGAGCACGGACAAGGGCTTGTCGAACTCGTGGTTGCCCACGGCCATGGCGTCGTAGCGGAGCAGGTCCATGCCCTTGAAGTCAGGCACTGCGTCCTGCAGGTCCGACTCCGGCACGCCGGTGTTCACGTCGCCGCCGTCGAGCAGCAGGGTATGGCCGCCGGCCAGGGAGACCTCGCCGCGTATCTGGTCGATCAGTGTCTTGCGGGCCGCCATGCCGTATTCGCCGTCGCCGTTCTTCCAGAAACGACCGTGGTGGTCGTTGGTGTGCAGGATCGTCAGGTAATAGGTCTTGTCCTTCTGCGGTCCGCCGCCCGGCGTGTTCGCGCAGCCCCACAGGGCGAGCACGGCAGCCAGCGTCAACGTCGATTTGATCAAATGCATGGTTGCCTCGGTAGTTTGTCGGATGGTTTTGGATTCGGATTCTGGCGGATTGGACGTTTGGCGGCCTCAGTCCATGCCCGTCGTGCATTATGGCCGCAGGCGGTGACGGACTCAAGCGCGCATGTCGCGCGTTGCCACTGGCCGCGGCGCTCGCGTCGAATCGATCCATGCCAGGCGCAGATGCAGGAATGCCAGCCCGATCGCGGCGGCGGACAGCAGGTGCCAGAGGCCATGGAGTTGCAGCCAGTGGTTGGTGGCATCGCAGACGGTGCGTGTCAGGTCCAGCGCCGACAACACGGCCGCGATCGCCATGGTCAGCACGCTGGCCCAGAAGAATCGCCGTGAGCGGGGGGCCTGGGCCAGTTCGGTTGCGACAATCAGCAGGATCAGGATGGCGACGTACCACTGGGCCGGCAATCCCAGCTGGAAGCTGGCCGCACTGAGCGCCGTCAGCGCAACCACGGCAAGGCCGTAGGTGGCCAGCGCGGCGCCGCCGTCCGGCCAGCGGCGCATGCGTTGCAGATTGGCCATCAGCAGCAGGACGCAGAACGTGTACATGCCCATGAAGTCCAGCAGCTGGCTGAACAGATTCAGGCTCTGGTGGTAGATGAAGGAACCCAGCCCGGTGAGCACCGTCGCCGGCGCGAACAGGCGCAGTGCAGGCTGCGTGCAGCGTCGTGCCAGCAGGCCCATTGCCACGGCGACCACGAGGTAGCCGAGATTGGTCCAGGTGTTGAAGGGTGTCACGACCAGCGCGCACAACTTTTCCTCGCACCAGTCGATGTTGGGCGGGAAACGGCTGTGCAGGTCGAACCACGGGCAACCGGGGCCGAACGCGGGCGTGGTCATGGCGCACAAGGCCCATATGCCGCAGCGCAAGCAGGGCGATGGCCGGCTGCGCACTGCGGCGACAATGGCGGCTTTCTCGCAACCTTTCGCAAGCTCGCGCTAACCGACCCATGACAGCATTCCAGATCCGCCCGGCCATTGATTCCGACGCCGCCTCCATCACCCAGATTGAAGCCGAGGCCCATGCAGCCCTGGGTCACGCGCCGGCCGATGCCGCCAAGTGCCTTGTATTCTGGAAGGAAGCGATCGAATTCGGCGAACCCTTGCTGCATGTCGCCGTTGCCGGCGACGCCGTGATCGGATTTGTCGGTTACGACCGCAGCCGTGATCCCCGTACCCCGCCGACGACCGGGGAGATCTGGGCCATTCATGTACTCGTACCGCACCACGGACAAGGCGTCGGCCTGGCATTGTGGGACGCCGCCCGAGAGGCCTTGATCGACGAAGGTTGCACCCATGTGTCGATCTGGATCGAACTGGCCAGCGAGCGTGCGCTACGCTTCCATGAGCTGGCCGGTTTCAAGCGCGACATGCCCTCGCTGCGCACGGTCGCCCGTGGTACCCGGCGGGTCGAGGAGATCCGGCTCAAGCGCGTCCTGTCATGATGGGGATGCTGCCGCCGATCGGGCCGCACTGACGCTGCACTGCGCGCGGTGACGATCTGCCCGCGGCCGGTCAGGCCTCGCCGCCGAAGCGCTTGGTCAGGTTGTCGATGTATTTCTCGACCATCTTCTCGAATTCTGCCTCGACGACCGGCGCGATCACCATCTTCATCAGGCCTGGCAGGGGCAGGGTGAGATCACCTTCGATCTTGAGCACCAGATCGGTGGACTTCTTCTTGTCGGTGATCTTCCAGCTGCCGGAGACCAGGGCATTGCCTTCGCCCTTGACCGGCGTCCAGGTCACGGTTCCCTTGGACTTGTTCGACGTGTATTTGGACGCATAGACTGTCTGCAGGTTGACCTGCGCCAGGCCGATCTTCTCCATCTCCCAGCGATAGGTATTGTTGCCAAGGTCGACCAACTGGTCGACCTTGGGGAAATGGCTTGCCGACGTCGGCACGTCCGACAAGACCTCGAAGACTTCGGCCGCAGGTGCCTTGACACTGAATTCGTAGCCGAGTTCGATGTGGACGGTGATGGTCATGGACGCTCCGATGGGTCGTTGCACAGGGTTGGACCCGCATCGTAGCGCATCGCGCAGCGTCCGCACCCGCGCGCCGGCGGCGCCCCGGCGCGGTGGTGCGGGTGTCTATCGGCCGTGGTAGGCCACCGCCAGCAAGGCCTGCTGGCTCTGGCGCGTGCGCGTGAGAATGCGACGCAGCAGGCCTCGACCGTCGACCACCTCGATGCCGTTCTCCCGGGCGAACTGCAGGGCCTCCGGCGTGTAGGTGGAGGTGGTCGTGAATGTGCCGTGCGCACGCGGGCAGGACGACACCACGCCCTGGAAATCGCGCAGTTCCTGCAGCCCGATCGGCTT